>CAYVQL010000370.1:0-10088 GCA_964454135.1 uncultured Enterobacterales bacterium
ATTCCGGACGCCGTGTAGCTGTGCGAGGGGATCGACAACTACTGGTACTATGCCTTCTACGACGCGGACGCCACCGACTCGGTCATCTACTACGCCGACGCCGACGGCGACGGCTTCGGCGACGTGGGCGTGGCCACGCTCACCTGCGAGCAGCCCAACGGCTACGTCGAGGACAGCACCGACTGCAACGACGCCGACGCCAGCATCAACCCCGACGGCGTGGAGGTCTGCGACGGCGCGGACAACGACTGCGACGGCAGCGTCGACGTGGACACCATCGACGGCTCCGACCTGGCCGACGACGAGGACGGTGACGGCCTGGGAGCCCTGGGCACCACCAGCTGGAAGTGCGAGGGGGTCGACAACGAGCTGGACTGCGACGACGGCGACGACAGCGAGCCCCAGGTAGCCGACGCCAGCGCCTCGGAAGAGAGCGCCGACGGCAGCTACGTCGCGCCCTGGACCAGCATCCAAGCGGCCATCGACGACGCCGACAGCTGCGTGCTGGTGCTGGCGGGCAGCTACGTGGAGAACATCGACTTCGGCGGCAAGGACCTGGAAGTGGAGAGCGCCGACGGCGCAGAGAGCACAATCATCGACGGCAGCGACGGCAGCGCGCCTGTCGTCAGCTTCACCAACGGCGAGACGGCCGCGGCGCAGCTGCACGGCTTCACGCTGACCGGGGGCAGCGGCTACGAGCAGGAAAGCGCCAGCTCCTACGACTGCGACGGGCGCACCTGCACCGACTACGAGGTGAGCTACTGCGGCGGCGGCCTCTACGTGGACGGCGCCACGCCCACCCTCTACGACCTGCTGATCGAGTACAACGAGGCGCAGCTGCCCAGCGACTACGTCAGCGGCGACGACTCCTACAGCTTCTCGAGCTACGGTGGCGGAGCCTGCTTCCGCAACACCGCCATGAGCGTGGACGACGTGCAGGTCTGGTGGAACGAGGCCGACGTGGGCGGCGGCGTCTACGTCGAGAGCACGGCCGACATCAGCTGGTCGCAGGCCTACGTGGTGGCCAACCAGGCCCGGCTGGGCGGCGCCTTCGCCACGGACGGCGGGAGCCTGGAGCTGATCAACGTGGTGAGCGCCTGGAACGAGGCCAGCGAGGCCGGCGGCAGCGTCTACGCCCTGGACGCCAGCCTGTCGCTCATCAACACCACCTCGGGCGAAGACGACGCGGCCGATGGCGGCGGCTGGCACATCGCCGGGACCAGCGCGGCCGAGGTGGTCAACAGCGCGGTCTGGGGCTCCGACACCGGGGCCTGCGCCACCATCGACGTCACCGCCACCTTCGCTGGCAGCTACAACAACGTCTACGGCTGTGGGGGCGGCAACTACGACGGCATCTCCGACCCCACGGGCGCCGACGGGAACATCTCCTCCTACCCCTTCTTCGTGGGCGTCACGACCGACGGCGATCCCACCGACGACGACTGGCACCTGCAGTCCAGCTCCCCGATGGTCGATGCCGGCGACCCCAGCTCGGCCTACGACGACGCCGACGGCAGCCAGGCCGACATCGGCGCCTTCGGAGGCCCAGCCTCGGACTGGGACTGATCGGCGCCATGACCCGCATCCTGCTCGCCGCTCTCCTCATGACGGCCTGCACCCCTCCGCCCGTGGCCACGGTGGCCGTGGTGGGCATCGACGCCGGCGACTGGGACATCCTGGATCACTTCATCGCCCAGGGGCGCCTGCCCAACCTGCAGCGCCTGCGCCAGCAGGGCGCCACGGCCCGCCTGGACATCGAGAGCCCCCGCTCCCCCGAGAGCTGGACCACCCTGGCCACGGGCCAGCCCCCTGAGGTGCACGGCATCGTGCAGGGCGACAGCTCCGTGGGCATGGGCTTCTTCGCCAACACGCGCCAGGTCAAGGTGCGGCGCCTGTGGGACATGGTCGGCGAGCACGACAAGCGCTCCCTGGTGGTGGACTGGTGGATCACCGAGCCGGCCTATCAAATCAAGGGCGTGCTCATCTCCCGTGAAGGCGCCGGCGCCTGGCCTGAGGACGCCCGGCAGGTGGAGCAGCGCGAGATCATGCCCGCCAAGGACTACGAAAAGCAGATGCGCCACCTGGGCTTCGTCTCGCCGCGCACGGGGAATATGCTGGCCTGGATGGCACGCGAGCGCTTCGACCTGCTGATGCTGCCCGTCTACTGCCACGACCAGGCCCTGCACCAGCTCTGGAACGAGTTCGACACCCAGCTGTCGGGCGTGGCCGCCGCCGAGCTTGAGCGCCTGGGCGCCGGCACGGCTGCGCGGGTGGCGCGCGGCTACGAGATGGTCGCACAGACCGCCATCATCGGCGACACGCTGCTGGGCCGGGCCATGGAGTACGTGGGACAAGAGGGCTACGTGATGCTGGTCAGCGACCACGGCCACTCCCGCGCGCCTGGGCGCGTACGGCGCATCGCGCTATCGCGCCAGCTCTTCGACGGCGGCGGCGGCACCATCGAGCGCGGCGAGCTCGAGGGCGACAACCAGACCGGCGCGGTGCGCTACACGCTGCGTGACGTGCAGCGCCAAAAGCAGGCCCACATCACTTCGATGGACTACACGCTACGCTACCCCGTGGTCTCCCTGGATGGCCCCGGGGCCGACCTGGCGCGCGCTGCGCTGCTGGAGCTGACGCTGGGCAGCGGAGCCCCCCTGCTGGCCGAGACCTCCACCGGCGATCTGGCCCCCTCGCCCGCCCTCTTCGACGTGGCCCGCGGTGCGCTGGGCAGTCAGCAGGCCGGCCAGTACTCCATCTTCGTCAACACCGGAGCCCACGGCTACGACGACCAGGGCGTCTTCGGCCTGCTGGGGCCCGACGTGGTTCCCGGCGAGCTGCCCGAACCCGTGCGCTCCCTGGACGTGACGCCCACGGCGCTGTGGCTGATGGGCCTGCCCGTGCCCGAGGACATCGCCGGGCGCGCCGCCCTGCAGGCCCTGAGCGAGGCCGGCCAGCGCCGCCGGCCGCTGCGCGGCGTGGCCAGCTACGAGGACGGCACGCGCCCCTGGACCCAGAGCCTGGCGCCCACGCCCCAGGCGCCGCCTCGGGATCCCGGAACCGGCCCCGGCGACGGCGCGGGGCTGCAAGACAAGGATCCCGCGGAGATCGAGCGGTTGAAGGCCTTGGGGTACGTGCAATAGGGCTGGGCACCTGTGCCGTGGTAGACTGCGCAGGAACCCCTCCCCCGCCCCCCTCGTGACCAAGAGAAGAATCACCATCCAGCGCCCCGCAGGGTCGGCGCGCGACGGCGCCGACTGGTGGGACAACCATGCGCCTGCCATCGACCTGAGCGGCGACGCCAAGCCGCCCCCGCCCTTCCCCGCCGCCGGCACCGTGCTGCTGGACCGCTACGCCATCGTCCAACGCCTGGGCAGCGGCGGCGCCGACGCCGTCTTCGAGGGCCTGCAGCTGGAGCTGGAGCGGCCCGTGGCCATCAAGATGCTGCCGCGCCACCTGGCCTCCGATCCCGTGACCAAGACCCGTTTTCTGCGCGAGGCGCGCCTGGCGGGCCAGCTCTGCCACCCCCACACCATCACCACCTACGACGCGGGCCAGACCGAGGACGGCGTGCTCTTCATCGTACGCGAGTTCCTGCGCGGGCGATCGCTGCTGCAGGCGCTGCTGGCCGAAGGCGCCTTCCCCTGGCGCCATGCCATGCGCGTCGCTCAGCAGGTCTGCGGTTCCCTGGCCGAGGCCCACCGCAAGGGCATCTACCACCGCGACCTGAAGCTGGGGAACATCTTCCTGCTGGACCTGGACGGAGAGGAGAGCCTGGTCAAGGTGCTGGACTACGTCAACTGGAACCTGTGGTCCGAAGGAGACGAAGAGGGCTGCTCCCCCCACCTGGTGGACGAGCTGGCGGCCGATCCCCACAGCGACATCCGCAGCCTGGGCCTGGTGGCCTACGAGCTGCTGGCCGGCGCGCCGCTGAAGGAGAGGGAGCAGCCCCCCGTGCCCGTGCACTGCGAGAAGTCCATAGACCTCTCCTACGCTTCCCGGCAGGACTACCAGGTGCCCGACGCCCTGGGGAAGCTCTTCCTGGAGCGCAAGGTGCCCCTGGTGCTGGAGATGCTCATCAGCAAGATGCTGGCCAGCTCGCCCAGCGGGGGCTTCCAGACGGTGAGCGAGGTGCGGACGCAGGTGGATCGCCTGCTGGGCTCCTCACTCTGAGGTCAGCGGAGCGCTGCGAAAGCAGCTCAGGTGCCCGTCGCTGAAGAGCAGCGAAAAGCGCCGCGACAGGAAGGGGCCCAGGCAGTCGGCCACCGAGAAGATGGTCACCGCTCGCGCGCTGCGATCCAGCTCGCCTGCGAAGCGCTGGTAGAAGCGACGCCCCTCGCCCACCGGGCGCAGGGGCCGGTACAGGTGGACGAAGTCCAAGCCGCGAGGCGAGTGTTCGGTGATGTCCCCCGCCACCCAGCGCAGGCGTTCTTCGGGGATTCCAAGCCAGCCCTGCAACAGGCGGCCGGCTTCCACCAGCCGACTGGAGAGCTCGATCTGCACGCAGCGCCGGTGGGGGTGCAGCAGCAGGGTCAACAGGCCCTGCAGCCCGTTGCCAGCGCCGAAATCGGCCGACACGCTCTGCGGGCCCAGGAAGGGCCCGGCCTTCAGGATGGGCGACAGCCCCCCCATGTGGCTGAGATAGCCGCAGGAGCCCACGAAGCGCTGGCGCTCCTGCTCGGTCAGGGGCACCTCGTAGCCGTGCAGCTCGCAATAGAGCGCCGCAAAGGCCTCTTCCAGCTCCTCGGCGTCCCCGCCGCCGGCGGCCTGTAGAAAGCGCGCTCGGCAAGCCCCGTAGCGCGGGTGCAGGTCGAAGGGATCGGGCGGCGGCGGCAGCTCGGCCAGCAGCAGCATCAGCCGCAGCAGGCCCCGCCGCTCCTCGGCGGGGCGCGGATCGGCGGCCAGCAGGCGCCGCAGGCGGGACTCGAGCGAGGTGGCCGGGCTCACTCCGGCCGCCGGGCGGTCAGCAGCATCTCGGGCATCACCATCAGGCGCTTCTTGCCCAGATCGACGAAGCCCGCCTCCTCCATCCAGCCGCGGATGGTCGCCTCGGGGTAGGCGCGGGCCGCGCTGACCAGGAAGAAGAAGAGCTCGTTGAAGCCGGCCACCGTGTCCAGATCGCCGCCCTTGTCGCGGTGCTCGGCGTCCAGCACGGCCAGAGTGCCCCCGGGCTTCAGCGCTGCGAAGGCCTGGGCGAACATGCGCTGCGACTCCTGCACCGTGGCGTTGTGGATCACGTTGAAGAGCAGCAGCAAGTCGTAGCCCTGGCCCCAGTCGGTCTCCCGAAAATCGCCCTCGCGGTAGCCCACGCGCTCGGCCATGCCCTCCTCGGCCACGATCTCGCGCCCGTGCAGCGCGGCGCCCGGGAGATCCAGCACCTCGGCCTGCAGCTCCGGGTACTTGCGGCAGAGCGCCACGCTGAAGAGCCCGTGGCCGCCGCCCACGTCCAGGCAGCGCTCAGGCGGAGCGGGCAGCTTGAGCTTGCGCACCACCTCGGGGGTCACCACGCGGGCCATGGTGCCCAGGCCGCGCATATAGCTGCGCCAGAAATCCGCGGGCTGCTCATCCTCGTGCAGGCGCGAGACCTCCCCGCTGCGCACCCCCTCCTCCAGGCCGTTCAGCTGGTCCCACATATAGGCGAAGAAGCGCATGGCCTCCACCATGCTGCGCTTGGAACCGTCCAGGAGCCATTTTTCGGTCAGGGCCGAGTTGCGGTAGCGGCCCTGGCGGCGCCGCAGGTAGCCGAAGCCGTTCAGGGCGTTCAACAGGGTCTGCAGGCCGTTGGCGTCGCAGCCCGTGACCTGCACCAGCTCGTCCAGGTCCCGCTCGCCCTCTGCCAGGGCCTCGAAGATCCCCAGCCGCGTGCCCGCGATGACGCAGCGCGCCATGCCCATGCCCAGAAAGACCTCCACCAGGGGCGTGGGCACTATGCCGGACCAGAGCCCGATGCGCTCCAGGATATTGTCGGGGACGACGGAGAGTCTCATGCTGCGCTCCTGGCGACAAGGGCCTTGCTGCGCCAGGTATCGCGGGCGGGGCTACTCGCGCACCACCTCCATGAACATCTCGGCGATCTGGGCGTGGCCCGTGGGGTTGGGGTGGATGCAGGTCAGGTCGAACCAGAGCTCGGCGTCCTCGCCCCTGTAGCAACGCCCCTCCGGGTCCTCGTAGTTGAAGCCGTGGCCGCAGAAGGTCTCCAGCAGGAAGAGCATGTCGCTGCCCGTGTCCACGGCGATGCTCATGAACTCCTCCATGGCCCAGACCACCATCCACGCCAGCTCGGGATCGTCCACGGCCGCACCGAAGCCCGCCAGCGCCGCCACGGGGCAGGCCGTCACATCGCCGGTGCCGTCGGTGAACTCGTACAGGTTGGTGAAGATGACGTGCACGCCGTTGGCGAAGCGTCCCGGCTCCTTGATCCACTCCACGGCCTCGCGCACCAGGGCCATGAACTCCTCGGTCTCGGCCCAGAGTTCGTCCACCGACTCCCCCTCCTGGAAGCCCTCGGTCAGATTCTGCAGGTCGTTGCCGCCGATGGTCATGATCACCAGCGTGGTCTTGTCGCGCTCGTCTTCGGGCAGGCAGCGCTCCACCTGGTCGTCGTCCTGCATCAGGTCGTCGGCGCGGGCGCCCCACTCGGCGCAGCAGGAGAAATCCCCCGAGTCCTGGGTCAAGGAGGTGCCAGAGAATATGTCGTAGAGCTGCCACCAGTAGTCCGGGGCGTCCAGGCCGAACTCGTCGGCCAGCTCGTCGGCCAGCAGCGTGCGATAGAACTCCGCGCTTAGGCTGGGGGGCGTGCCCACGGTCACCGAGTCGCCCAAGAAGACCACCCGCTCCACGTCCGTGATGTCCTGGTGGTCGGTGCCGTAGCAGTGGCTGCCTATCACCGGGGCGTAGGGCGCGTAGTCGGGCGCCGGCTCGGCGGTGTCCGCGGCGATGTCTTCGAAGCAGGCGTCGTAGTCCATGCCCGAGTCGCCGCCCAGGCCGCTGTCCTCGTCGCCGCTGTCGGGCGGGGCGCTGTCAGGGGAGCCGCTGTCGTCGGGCGGAGCCGTGTCTTCGGGTTCGCTGTCCTGCTGCCCACCATCGCCCGTGTCGCCCGCGGCGCTGTCCTGCGGATCCGGTGCAGTGGCGAGCCCACCATCTTGCGCGCTGGAGCAGGCCGCCACGCAGAATGCCAGCACAGCGCAGAAGCTCAGGACGTGATCGCGTTTCATGGCTTACCACCTCCATATTTCATGACCATCATAGGGCTGATCCGGCGGTGGGGTCAAGGGTGTGCGGGCAGGGAGGCGACGCAGGTTGGTTCCCCACCGGCCAGCCTGGTCGTCCCTGGATATTGAACCAGGGGCGGCCTGGCGCTTTCACGGTGGGGAACAACGCGGGGGAGGGGGAGCGCGAAGCGCGGGCAGGGGCGTACGCAGTGGGGGGGATCCCCCTCCCCCTGCTGTCCACCTGATAGGCTGCAAGCAGGAGGCGCCCATGAAAGATCCCAAGAGCCCGGCCTACCTGGATAGTTGGAAACAGACCCTGGTGATCTGCGCTGTGGTGGTGGTCTCCAACTTCGGGGCCGCCGTGCTGGTCCAGCAGACCAAGCGGCCCCAGGCGCCCTCGGCGTCCGGCAAGGCGCTCTCTGCGTCCGCAAAACCACTCGCCGCACCCACAAAGGAAAAGGCCAAGCGTCAGCCGAAGGCCGAGGTGCGCAGCAGGGCGGTGAAGCAGCTGCGACCCTGGCCGCCGCCCGAAGAGAAAGGGGGCCCATACCAGGAGGAGTGGGAGTACGGCCTGAACGAACAGGCCTTTCACGACGAGCTGCGCGCCCTGGGCCTGCAGCACGGCCTGGGCGCGGACGACGTGCCGCCCCCCCCCAGCATCCTGTCGGTCCTGATCAGACAGGACCTGCTGGAGCCCTTCGAGAGCCTGTCCAGGGTGGAGAGCGCCGCGGACTTCGAGGCCCTGGACGATCAAGCCCAGGACCTGCTGCAGGGCCTGATCGCGGCCTACGTGCTGCGCAGCGCTCAGACCGAAGAGGGCGCAGAGGACGAGGGGCAGCGACGCATGCCCCGGGGCGGTGGGAAGGGGCGCAGGGGGCGCTAGTCACTTCGAGGTGAGATCTTGTACAGATCAGACAGGATCCTGATCCGGTCCGGCCGTTTGGAACTTTGAAAGGCCGCCCCGAAGGGCCGCGAGCTGCGGGGAGAGGGTGCCCCGCAGGGGAGGGGGCCCCCCGCGCGGGAGGCCCGTAGGGGGAATCAGAACAGGCACCGACCATTTCCGCCGACATTGTCGGCGGAAATGGTCGGCGCCGTTTTTTTGGGGGGAAGACAGATTCTTCCCCCCCCATTCCGAGGCGGACACCGCCTCTCCCCCCCATCTTCGCCGCTTGATGAGCGGCACAGGGCTGCATACGCAGCCCTGGAACAGCGCTGCGGAAGCTCCTCGAACTGTCGGCAAGACTGGCGGCTTCTGTTCGGTGCCTCAGAACAGCTGCTTGGTTCTGGCTCCGCCAGGTTAGCGGCTGCCCTTTCGAAACGCATCCGGCCTGGCCCACATCACCGCGAAGCTCAACGCTCCCTTGGCCACGGTGGCCACGTCCGAAGCATTGCGGATGCCCGTCAGCCAGCGCAGGGCGAAGCGCGGCCGCGTGTAGAAGCGACGAAACGCCGTGCGGCGCAGCTGCACGATCTCCTCGGCGCTCATGCTGTGGGGCACGAAGGAGCCACCTTGGAAGGTGAGCCCTGCCGGATCGCGGTTCATGCTGCCCAGCTCGTCGCCGTGCTCCCAGAGCCAGGTGCCCGGAAAGGGGGTGAGGGTGTTGAAGTTGGCGTACCAGGGGTCCAGCTCGATGGCGAAATCGATCGTCCGCAGCCCCTCCTCGAAGGTCTCACCCGGCAGGCCGAACATGAAGGGCGTGAACATCTTGATGCCCGCCTTGCGGGTCCAAGCCACCACCCGCCGCACCTGCTCCTTGTCCACACCCTTGCCGATGGCGTCCATGTTCTTCTGCACGCCGGTCTCGATGCCGTAGAGGATGGCCCAGCAACCGGCGCGCTTCATGCGCCGCAGCAGCTCCTGGTCCACCGTGTCGATGCGGGCGGACACGTACCAAGGCACGCGCAGGCCGCGCGCCTCGATCAGATCGCAGAGATCCAGCACCCGCTGCCGGTCGCCGGCGAAGCAGTCATCCAGAAAGCGGATCTCGCGAAAGCCGAAGCGCTCGATGCAGACCTGCATCTCATCGACGATGTTCTCGGGGCTGCGGTAGCGGATCCCGGGCTCGCGCTCCAGGTGGAAGCAGTAGACACAGCGGTTGGTGCAACCGCGCGATCCGATGAGGTGGGCCACGGGCTGGGCGCGGTAGCCCCCCGGCGGCAGGGTGCAGCGCTGGATGTCGTCCCCCAGCAGCTCGCGGGCCGGGAATGGCAGACTGTCCAGATCGCAATTGGGCTGGCGGTAGCCGGTATCCACGATCTGGCCGTCGGGGCCGCGAAAGGCCAGGCCCGGGATGTCCGCCAGCTCGTCGCCGGCCAGCAGAGCCTGCAGCACCTCGGGCGTGGCCTCTTCGCCTTCGCAGGTGAAGACCAGGTCCAGGTCGGGCGATTCCTCCAGGCACTGGCGCGGCGTCACCACGGCCCAGGGCCCGCCGATGGCCAGGGTGGCCGCGGGCAGCTCCCGCCGCAGCGCCGCCAGCAGCTCCTTGGCGCTGGGCCACAGGGGGGCGCAGACGTAGATCCCCACGAAGTCCGGCCGCTGCGGTGCCACGTGGCGCAGGATCTCCTGGTTGCTGCGCAGGGCGCCGTCGGCGAAGACCACCTCGTGCCCGGCCTGCAGCAGGGCCGCGGCCACGTAGAGCGGCCCTGAGGGCTCCTGGTAGCTCCCCATGGAGCGAGCGAAGGCCGACAGAAAGATCTGCTCGACGGTCCACTCGGGCACGAGCACAGCGCAGCGCATGGGTTGCCTCTCGGGTAAGAGTTCGGAGGGCTCGGTCATCCTTGCGGCCAACCGATACATCGCCAGGGTTGAAAGCCGATTGAAGATCCGGGGCATCTCGGATGCCCCGGCGCGCCCATAAGGCGCTGGGGCTCAAAGGT
>CAYVQL010000371.1:0-10085 GCA_964454135.1 uncultured Enterobacterales bacterium
CCGGACTCCTCGGATGACGCCGAGACCTGGTACGCCGACAGCGATGGCGATGGCTACGGAGACAACGACGTGAGCACCACCTCGTGCGAGGCGCCCCTCAACTACGTCGATGTCGCGGGAGACTGCGACGACACGCACGCCACGGTCTACCCCGGCGCGGAGGAGGTCTGCGACGGGCTGGACAACGACTGCGACGACCTGACGGACGACGAAGATCCGGAGATCATCGACGCCGTGGACTGGTTCGCCGACAGCGACGGCGACGGCTTCGGCGACGTCGCCACCAGCCTCTTGGCTTGCACGCAGCCCAAGGGCTACACCACCGACACCACCGACTGCGACGACACGGACTACGACGTCAATCCCGACGCGGAGGAGGTCTGCGGCGACGGCGTGGACAACGACTGCGACGGCGACCCGGGATCCTGTTGGGGCGGAACCTTCGGCCTCCACGACGCCGACGTCAAGATCGCCGGTGAAGACTCAGGCGACAACGCCGGGCGTCGGGTGGCCTATGGGGGCGACATCAATGGCGATGGCGTGGAGGACCTGCTCGTGAGCGCGCCGCTGGCAGACGCCGTCCCCAACACAATAACCGAGAACGGTAAGGTCTACGCCATCTTCGGCCCGGTTACCGCAGACGCCAACCTCTCCGACGCCGACCTGATCATGACGGGAGTCAACGACTCCGACTACGCCGGCTACGGGCTCTCCAGCGCGGGCGACACCAACGGCGACGGCTACGACGATCTGCTCGTCGGCGCCTACCATGCAGACTCCGGGGGCAGCTCGTCGGGCACCGCCTACCTGGTCATGGGCCCCGCCAGCGCCGGAGCCATGGATCTGGACGAAGCCACGTCGACATTCTTGGGAGACGCGCCGAACGACTACCTGGGGTTTTCCGTCAGTGGCGGCGGAGACACGAACGGCGACGGCTACGACGACCTGCTCGTCGGCGCCTACGGGGCCGATCCTTCCGGGGGCAGCTCGGGGACCGCCTACCTGATCCTCGGGCCGGTCAGCTCGGGCCGCATCGACGCCGCTGACGCGGGCTACTCCCTCTCCGGCGAGTCCAGCTCCGACTACGCGGGATACTCCGTGGCGCTGGTAGGCGACACGGACGGCGATGGAAACGACGACATCCTCGTTGGGGCCTACGGCGACGACGACGGGGGCAGCTCTGCGGGCGCGGCCTACCTGGTCTTGGGCCCCGTGCAGCGGGCGGGCGACCTGGCGGACTCCGATGCCAAGCTGCTGGGCGAGAGCAGCGGAGTCGATGCGGGGTATATGACCTCGAGCGCTGGCGATGTGAACGCCGATGGCTACGCCGACATCATGGTGGGAGCCCCGGATGCCGATGCGGGCCCGGGGTCCAATAGCGGCATCACCTACCTGCTCTACGGACCGATCTCCAGCGGGAGCTCCTCTCTTTCCATCGCCGACGCCTCCTTCGTGGGTGAGAGCAGCAGCGACTCTATCGGCGAGTACATCTCTTCAGCCGGAGATGTGGATGGCGACGGTGGCGATGATATCCTGCTTGGCTCCTTGTACGAAGACGAGGGCGGCAGCAACGCGGGCTGCGTCTACTTGATGTACGGCGCCGCCACCGGCGCCATCTCCCTCGCTGATGCGCACGTGAAGCTCGTGGGCGAGTCCGCCAGTGATAATGCGGGCAACGTGGCTCGGGCTGGCGACCAGAACCTCGACGGATACGACGACCTCTTGATCGGCGTGCGCGAAGACGACGACGGCGGCTCTGACGCTGGGGCCCTCTACGTGGTCTTCGGTGACGTGGGGATCTGATACAGTGCACCAGCAGACACCGCAAAGGGAGCAACAGCCATGCGCGCCGAAACCCACCTCCACGGCATGATCCGCCCGACCGGACCTTCTCGGCGCGCCGCACTGGCCCTGGTTCTGCTGGCCGCGTGCAGCTGCCAGGAGCAGGCGCGCGACACGCAGTCCCCCGCCACATCTCCGGGCACCTCAGAGTTCCCCGAGCTCTTCGCGCTGCGGGGGACGGACGGGACCCTGGCCTACACAGAGGAAGAGCTGGACGGCTCCGTGGACGTAGAGCGCAACAACGGCGACGGCTGGCAGGTCATCGGCAGTGGCGGCGCGCTGTGGTGGAGCGATGACGCCGCCCAGGGCACCGGCTACCGCCTGAGCCAGGATGGCACGACCGGGCCCGTGGTGTACACCGAGCCCATCGAGCTTTCCGCCTCTTCGGAGCAGCAGGACCAGCTGCTGCTCGAAGGCGGCGAGATCGAGATCCAGGTGCAGCTGTCCGGCCCGCAGACCGTGCCCGAGCTCGCGCTGACGCTGCGCAAGTCCTCGGACGGCCAGAACCTCTACCTCGACGCCGGCTGCGGCACCGGCTCCGACTGCTGGGGCGCGGATCCTGTCGCCTTGGAGACGGTGACCGACGCCACGGAAAGCTGGACCCTGGCTGCCCAGTCCTGGGCCGACACCCCTCGCCACGACGCCCTCGGCGCCGCGCTGGAGGTCGAGGTCGATGGAACCTGGCACACGCTCGCATATGGTGAGGTTCCCTTCGTGGCCCTGGCTGTGAGCTACGCCTGGGGCGATCTGCACGCCCACTCCAACCTGTCGTACGACGGCTGCGAGGTGGAGGACGACATCTGCAGCGAGCGCGGAGATGTCCCGGGCGAGGATTTCTTCGACAACGCCATCGGCTGGGGGCTGGATTTCGTCGCCATGACCGAGCACGCCGAGTGGGAGACCTACTACCCGGACGGCGACGTGGGCGGCACCTCTTACGATATCTGGGATGGCCAGATCGAGGCCGTGGCCGAGGTCACGCAAGAGGGCTTCATCCCCCTGTTGGGCTCCGAGTGGACGCGAGCCGAACCGAACTTCGATCCTGAAGAGACCTTCGACGGAGGGCACAAGACCTTCGTGTTCCAGAACCCCGAGGTCTGCGAGGCGTACAGAGTGGCCGCTTCCGGCACCCGCGACGATCATGTCAAGGGCAACGACGGGGGGCTGGTCATCCCCGGCAACGACTACCAGGCGTCCACGCCGGCCGATATCTGGCCGCTGCTCGACGCCGCCGCCGAAGAATGCGGCGAAGAGCCCGTGCTGACCTTCTACCACCACCCCGCCTTCGAGCACCCCGCACCTGCGGACTGGGAGAACGAGAAGAACGCACCGGATTCGCGCTACGAGACCCTGGTGGAGGTCTACTCCGAGCATGGCTCGTCCGAGTGCGTCGACCCAGAATCCTCCCATTGCGACTGGAACCTGAAGCTGGACTCCGTGTACTACGGAGAACAGGGCTCGGTCCAGACGGCCCTGGCCGTGGGCTTCCAGCTGGGCTTCGTGGCCGGGACCGACTCCCACAACGCCGATCCGGGCTCGCTCGAGAACGATCCCTCGTGCACCGCCAACTTCACGGACACCGACCTCGACGGCACGGTCGATACACCCAGACGCCATGACTACACGGGGGGCCTCACGGGCGCGCTATACGGCGGAGAGTTCAGCCGCGAGACCCTCTTCCCAGCGCTGCAAGCGCGCCACACCGTCGCCACCAGCGGTCCCCGAGCGGAGCTGACCATCGCCGCGCTGGGCGACGACGACGAGGTCTACCTGCCCGGAGACGCGCTGCCGCCCGAGGCCTTCCCCGCCCGCCTGGCCGCCACCGACCTGCAGGCCGCCCTGGAGGACGCGGGAGCAGAGCTGGCAGGCGTGGACCTGGTAGGCCACCTGGGTGAGATCCTCGAGACCACGGACGGGCCTTCCCTGGAGACCGACATCGACCTCTCCCCAGGTGACGCCGTCTACCTGCGCTTGAGGGTCGTCTGGAACGACAGCGACGAGAGGATGTGGGTATCCCCCTTCTTCGGCGCGCTGGATGACAGCGCGGAGCCGTGACAAGGGGTCGCCGCCTTCCCTCAGGTCGCTTTCGGCGTCAGCGCCGGCAGCGGCGCCAGCTACCTGTACTCGGGAAGAAAATCGTCGGGCTCGCAGCCACCCTCGAAGCCGTCGGCGTCGAACTCCACCTGCCCGGTCGTTTCCGACCCGGCCAGCTCGATCAGGAGGGTGTTGACGCCGGTGCGCTTTGGCGAGCAGTACGCCAGGATGTACAGGCTGTTCACCATGTCGTTGATGGAATCCGCGACGGACTCGAACGCCGCTCCCAGCCCATCCATGCTGGATGCGGTCCAGGACCCATCCTTGCCGATGGTGAGCAGGTGCTGCTCATCGACCTCCCCGGCCAGCCCGATGGCGTACACCGCGTGCTCCGACCCGGACACCGCCTGGCTGGCCTCGGTGTCGGAGACCCGTCCTGCCTGGTCGGACCCATCGGTGAAGACGGCGAGCGACCCCATGAACATGCTGACATCGGAGTTCGCCTCGTGCTCGGCGAGCAGCTGCAGTCCGCTCAGGACAGCTCCGTTCAGGTTCGTGGAGTTGTCCACGACCTCGTAGTCATTGAGCGCGGCCATCCCCGCCTCGAGCGCGTAGTAGTCGTCGGTGAACGCCACCAGCTCTTGGAGCTCCTCGCGGCCATCGAATCCGTAGATCCCCACCTCGTGGCCGCCACCGACGGACTCCAGGAACACGCCCGCGGCTTCCCGCAGGATCTCCAGGTTCCCCGAGTCCACGATGGAACCGGAGAGATCGAGCAAGAGCGCGGTGGCGATCCCGTAGCCCCTGTAGCTCGGCACGATCTCCTGCTTGCCCTCAAAGCTGGAGACCTCCTCCCCGTTTTCGTAGACAACGAAATCCTCGCCATCGAAACCGGGAGCGCCCTCTCCGTCGCATGTGGTCAGCGCGAAGAACACGTGAACTGCGCTTGGGGGAAGGGTCGCGTGGTCCAGCATCTCCAGCTGATACTCGCAACCTCCGTTGCACTCACGCTCGTCGGCCTCGCCTTTGCATCCGGCGGCAAGCAGCGTGAGAAGCAGAGAGAAGCTGAGGGGGATCTTGGCGTGAGACATGGACACCTCCTTCCAGTATCATACCACGCCTCGTTCCCGTCGGTCGCCTATTTCGAAGGGGCATTGAAGAAATCTCACACCGAGGGCCCCAGGTGCATCGAGCCACCTTTTCGCTGGTCCTGCGGCGTGCCCCGAGGCCGAGACCGACACCTCGCCCGACACCTGATACAGCTCACCCTTGGTGCGAGACGAGAGGAGCGCGAGGGATGCGCTGCGAACACCATGTGGGCCGCCCGTTCCGCCTTGGCATCCCCGTCTCGCCTCCTCTGTCTCGGCGCAACGCCCGCGGCCCCGGGCGCCATTCATGACCCGCAAGCTTCGAGGTGCGACGATGCCCAACCGCATGATCTCGCTCGGATTCCCGCTGCTGCTCCTGGCCTGTCAACCCAGCGACACGGGGCCTCTCTGCGATAGCGGCACGATCCCGGTGCCCGACCCGGACGCCGACGGCGATGGCTACGACGAGGACGACTGCAACGACAACGACGCCACCGTCTATCCCGGCGCCACGGAGGTCTGCGATGGGAGAGACAACGACTGCGACGGCGAGCGGGACGAAGACGACGCCGAAGACGCAGCGACCTGGTACACGGACTCGGACGGCGACGGCTTCGGTGATCCCGGATCCACCACCGTAGCGTGCCAGCAGCCGGACGGCGCCGTCGACGATGACGAAGACTGCGACGATGGCGACGCGGCGGTGAATCCCGACGCCGAGGAGGTCTGTGACGGCATCGACAACGACTGCGATGGCGAGCTCGACAACGACGCAGCCGACGCCACCACCTGGTATCTCGACGAAGACGGAGACGGGTACGGCCTAGAGGACGACTCCATCCTGGCCTGCGAACAGCCAAAGGGCTGGGCCCCAAAACCTGGAGACTGCGACGATCAGGCTCCCACAGCCTATCCCGGGGCCGCAGAGGTCTGTGACGGCATCGACAACGACTGCGATGACGTGACGGACCCGGACGCCTCGGACGACGCTACGACCTGGTATCGCGACAGCGACGGCGATGGCTATGGAAACACTGAGATGAGCTGGACCTCCTGCGAGGCGCCTACCGGCTACGTCGAGACGCCAGGAGACTGCGACGACACAGACGAGGCCTTCAACAGCGACGCGGAGGAGATCTGCGACGAGCTGGACAACGACTGTGACGGCCTGACGGACGACGAAGATAAGGGAGTGGCGGGCGGTGAGACATGGTACGCGGACGCGGACGGCGACGGCTTCGGCGACAGCGCCTCCACCACCACAGCTTGCTTGGAACCCTCGGGATACACGGCTGACGCCACCGACTGCGACGACACGAACTCCGACGCCTACCCCGAGGCAGCGGAAGTCTGCGACGAGGTCGACAACAACTGTGACGGCCTGACGGACGACGACGATCCGACGGTCAGTGACGCCAGGACCTGGTATCCGGACACGGACGGCGACGGTTTCGGAGATGGCGCCTCCGGCTTATCCGCTTGCATACAGCCCTCCGGGTATATCGCAGACTCCGACGACTGTGATGATACGGACTACGACGTGAACCCCGACGCGACGGAGGTCTGCGATGACATCGACAATGACTGCGATGATATGATCGACATCGACGACCCCAGCATCAGGGGCGACGTGGACTGGTACGCAGACAGCGACGGCGACGGCTTCGGCGACCGCGCCTCCAGCCTGACCTCTTGCACGCAGCCTACGGGATACACATCCGACTCCGACGACTGCGATGACACGGACTACGATGTCAACCCCGACGCGACCGAGATCTGCGGTGACGGCGTGGACAACGACTGCGACGGCACAGCGGGAGCGTGCTGGGAAGGCAGCCACTCCCTGGGCGGAGCCGACGTGAAGATCGCCGGCGAGAGCAGCGGCGACTACGCGGGGCGACGGATCGCTTTCGGGGGGGATATCAACGGCGATGGCGTGGACGACCTGCTGGTGGGCGCCTCGGGGGCCGACGCCGACTCCGGAACGGCAGCCGACGCCGGCAAGGCCTACGTCCTCTTCGGCCCGGTCACCGCGGATGGCGACCTCTCCGGAGCCGGCCTGATCATGACGGGAGTCAACGCTTCCGACTGCGCCGGTGACGGGCTCTCCAGCGCCGGCGACACGGACGGCGACGGCTACGACGACCTGCTCGTCGGCGCTTACCAGGCGGACTCCGGAGGCTCCGACTCGGGGACCGTCTTCCTGGTCATGGGCCCGGCCAGCGGCGGGAGCATGGTGCTGGACACGGCCACGACGGCTTTTCTGGGAGACGCGGCGGGCGACTACATGGGGTACGCTGTCGCCGGCGACGGAGACATGAACGGCGACGGCTACGACGATCTGCTCATCGGCGCCTACGGGGCCGATCCCTCAGGGGCCAGCTCCGGTCTCGTCTACGTGATCCACGGACCCGCCAGCAGCGGCCGCATCGACGCCTCCGCCGCGGGCTACACCCTCGTAGGAGAGTCCAACGCCGACTACGCGGGGTACGCCGTGGCGCTGACGGGCGACACGGACGGCGATGGCTACCACGACCTCCTCGTTGGGGCCTACGGGGACGACGACGGGGGGAGCGCCGCGGGAGCGGCCTACCTCGTCTTGGGTCCCGCGGAGTGGTCGGGTGCCCTGGCGGACTCCGATGCAAAGCTGCTGGGCGAGAGCACCGGCGTCTACGCGGGGTCTTGGACATCGGCCGCCGGCGACGTGAACGCCGATGGCTATGCCGACATCATGGTCGGAGCGCCCTACGCCGACGCGGGCACGGGCACGAACACGGGCGTCACCTACCTGCTGCACGGACCCATCAGCAGCGGCAGCTCCTCGCTGTCGATCGCACAGAGCTTCTTCGTAGGGGAGAGCGGCGCCGACTACGTGGGTGAGCAGTTCTCATCCGCCGGAGATGTGGATGGCGACGGCGGCGACGACATCCTGGTCGGGACATCGTACGACGACGAGGGCGGCTCCAACGCGGGCTGCGCCTACCTGGTCTTCGGTCCCACCTCCGGCGCCATCTCCCTGGCGGACGCGCACGTCAAGCTCACGGGCGAGTCCGCCAGCGACGGGGCGGGCGCCGTAGCGCGGGCTGGCGACCAGAACCTGGACGGCTACGACGATCTGCTCATCGGAGCCCCCCGTGACGACGACAGCGGCAGCGACGCCGGGGCCCTCTACGTGGTCTTCGGTGATGTGGGGATCTGATGCAACGCACCCTGCAGACGCGGTAAGAATAAGAAGGAGCGACAGCCATGCGCGGTGAAATCCAACCGAGGACCTCTCTTTTTCCACGCAGAACACGGCTACGGCTGTGTTTCGCGCTGACCGTATGGATCACCGCCGCCATCAACCCCGGTTGCGACAGCGCGGACACGGCGGACCCATCGGACACCGGGACCGGCCCGGACCTGGACGGTGACAAGTTCACGCCATGGGAGGGGGATTGCGACGACGAAAACCCCATGATGAATCCCTCGGCCATGGAGATCTGCGACGGGTTCGACAACGACTGCGACTACGCGGTCGACGAGGGCTCCCCTCTGGGCTCGCCGACTTGGTATGCGGACGCGGATGGTGACGGCTGGGGGGACGAGGGCAGCACGGAGCAGGCCTGCGACGCACCGTCCGGGTACGTCGCGGACAAGGGCGACTGCGACGACGGAAACGCGGACATCCACCCCGCGGCCGCGGAGCTCTGCGACGGCGTCGACAACGACTGCAACGGCGAGATCGACGAGCTCTCCAAAGACGCGCAGCGCTGGTATCTGGACCACGACGGCGATGGCTACGGCGGGAGCGACTACACCCTGGACCAGTGCGAACAGCCCAGCGGCTACGTCGACAACGCGGACGACTGCGACGACAGCTCGGCGGCCTCGCACCCCGGCGCGAGCGAGATCTGTCTCGATGGCGAGGACAACGACTGCGACGGTATGGGGGGCGACTGCCTGGAGGGGGAGATGTCGCTCGAGCTGGCTGACGCCATCCTCTCGGGGACGAGCGATTTCGCCTACCTGGGCACGTCCGCGGCCGTCGCGGGTGATCTCGACGGAGATGGGTTCGACGATCTGCTGGTCTCCGCCCCAGGCGGAGGATCCGGGAACAGGGGCGCCACCTATCTCATGCTGAGCCCCCTCTCGCTCGACGCAGCCACCAGAGACGCCTACGCCACCTACACAGGCGACAACTCGAACGACGAGGCCGGGACCTCGGTGGCGGGCGCAGGGGACATCAACGACGATGGCTACCAGGATATGATCTTCGGTGCGCCCTACAACGATGACGGAGGCGGCGACGCGGGCGCGGTCTACATCGTCTTCGGCCCCCCCTCCTCCGGCTCTACGGACCTCGACGACGCCGACATCACGCTCGAGGGTGAGAGCGCCGGCAACTACACCGGATACGCGGTCGCGGCCGCCGGCGATACCAATGGAGACGGCCTAGATGATGTGATCTTCGGCGCCTACGGGGCCGATGCGAGCGACGCGGATGCAGGCAGCGCCTACCTCGCGGCGGGTCCCATCACCGGCTACTACCCCCTCGACGACGCCACGGCCCGGATCACAGGCCTGAACCAGGGCGACGGCCTCGGATGGTCTGTGGCGGGCGATGGGGACATGGACGGCGACGGGCTATCCGACGTCCTGGTGGGAGCCTATATGAACAGCACCAACGGCAGCACCGCTGGGGCGGCGTACCTCTTCTGTGGCCCGGTGACCGGTACGTACGCCGCTGATTCGGCGAACGCCGCGTACTGGGGCGAGGCTGAGACGGACATGGCCGGTTTCTCCATCGCCCTGGACGGCGACATCGACGGCGACGGCTACGACGACCTGCTCATCTCATCCTCCGGCGAGGACTCCGTCGCCAACGACGCGGGCGCGGTCTATGTCGTGCTGGGCGCATCCGCCTTTGCGGACGATGTCATCCTCTCCGCCGCAGACGCCAAGCTGACCGGTGAGACCGGCGGGGACCGGGCTGGCTTCTCCGTGGACGTCGCGGGAGACGTGGACGCCGACGGTCATGACGACCTGCTCATCGGGGCCCGCGATCTGCACTGGGAGGGCGGCGCCCAGCCCGGCGGGGCCTACTTGCAGTATGGCCCGGTCAGCGGCGACCAGAGCCTG
>CAYVQL010000372.1:0-10065 GCA_964454135.1 uncultured Enterobacterales bacterium
AAACAGGCCGACTCATCGTTGCGGCCGAATGGCCGCAACGATGACCAAGGCCGGCCCTTCCCAGCTCCGGGATCACCGTCACCGTGCTCAACGCCCTGGACTACCTGGTTCCAGGCGAGTGGGTCGACATCACCGACTTCGACGAGATGATCACCCACACCACGGGGGTCACGGATCCGAAGGAGATCAAGCGCATCCGCAAACGCGCGCTGTCGCTCTACAAAGACCCGGACACCAACTACTCCAAGGCCCTGCTGGAGCTGCAGTACCTCCACGAGATCGGGCGCACGAACGCACCGGCCCAGGCTGTGCTCGAAAACCTGGGCGCCACCGTCGGACTCGTCCTGGCCTCGCCCCTCTGACTTCCGTACGACGAGTCTCGTCAGCTCCCTCCGCCCCAGGCCACGTACACCCGGCCCTCCTCATCGCCGGCGCCAGGAGCTCCGATGAGCAGGTCGGCGCGGTCGTCTCCGTCCAGGTTCCCCGCCGCCATGGCGCTGCCGAAGCCGTCGGGGACGCTGCAGGCGTTGTCGGCGCAGCTGGGCTCGTCGGCACCGATGAGCCGCAGGTCGGCCTGCAGCTCGCTGTACTGACCGGCGCTCAGGGGGCCGCGGAAGATGCTGACCCAGCCCCCGGCGCTGGCCCAGGCCAGATCGCGCTGCCCATCGCCGTCGAAGTCGGCCAGCAGCGCCCCATCGCCCTCGCTGGCGGGGCGGGTGGAGCTGATGGTGATGGAGGGCGCGGTGATCAAGAGTTCCTCCGGATCGTCGTAGATCGCCAGATGTCGCAGCCCATCGAGCTCGCCCAGCAACAAGATGTCCTCCAACCCGTCGCCGCTGATGTCGCCGTCTACCACCACCTGGCGCGACACCCAGTACCAGTAGTCCCAGTCGCTGCTGTGGTTGGGGTAGCCAGCGCTCCTGTGAAGCTCGCAAGGCTCTTCCGTCCCTCCCAGGATCCACAGCTCGTACGAAGCCGGGTCCTCCCAGCCCTGCATGGAGTGGGAGATGACCATGGATGGCCGCCCGTCCTCGACGATCTGCCCAGCTTCGACGTAGCGGGAGACGCCACCTTCGTACGGGTGGCCATCGTTGCGGAAATGGCACTCGAACTGGTGGGCGTAGATCTGGCCCCGCAGGGGGCCGCGCAGCAGGCCGCCGTTGGTGCACAGGTCGGGCTGGCCGTCTTCGTCCACGTCGCAGGGGGCGTGATCCAGCACGCCGGGCATGGGGTCGACCATGGCCACGGCCTGCTCCCTGGCGATCTCGCCCTCGAAGGGCCCGGACCAAAGCAAGAACACCTGGCCGTCAGGATCGAAGGCCGGATCCGTGTCGGCCCAGCGATCGGCCCACAGCAGGATGTCGTCTTGGCCGTCGCCCGACAGATCTCCGACGAAGGCCATGTCCCTGTGCAGGGGGTAGGAACCTTCGGCCAGGGCCTCCGCGCTGGCCGTGAAGCGGGCTGTGGAGACCTCGCGCAGCTCTCCACCTTCGAAGGGAGCGCTCAAGAGCCAGCCCGAGGCGCAGTCTTCGCCTTCGGCGCAGCTGGACGCGTCGTTCAGCTCCGCCACCAGGACCTCCGGGACTCCGTCGCCGTCCAGGTCGCCCGTCGACAGCCCCAGCCCGGCGCGGCCGCCCGCGCGACCCATGAACAGTACGGCGCTCGAAGCGTCGGGGGGCCACGTGCTGCCGGGCCCGTCGCTGTCCACGAGCCCCCCGGCGCAGTGGCAGCCCCCCAGGATGGCGACCGGGAACACAAAGAGCCGAGTGGCCCCCTTGCCAGGTCCTTTCCTCGTGCGGACCACCAGGCAGGCCGATCCCAGTGCCAGGCCAAAGACCAGCCAGCCCACGACGCCGCCACCCCGCAGCCCCAACCCAGCTTCGTCCGCCCCCGGCAGCGGGCAGCCCTCGTCCGCCCAGCCATCGCAGTCGTCGTCCACCCCGTTGCAGGTCTCGGCGGCAGCGGGATTCACCGCCGCGTCGCCCTCGTCGCAGTCGCTGGCCCAGCCGTAGCCGTCGCCGTCCAGGTCGCCCCCGCCGTACCAGATGCGCAGGCGCTCGTCTTCTCCGGCCGCCACCAGGTCGCGGGCGCCATCTCCGTCGATGTCGCCGGCCAGCAGCACGGCCAGGCCCAGCCGCGTGCCGGGCTCGCCTCGCAAGGTCGTGGGCACCAGGCTCCCGGCTCCCAGGGGCCCTCCGGGGTACACCCACAGCTGGCCCGGCGGGCCCTCCTCGCCCCGCCCGGCACCAGCGCCCGGCGCCCCCACCACCAGCTCGGCGTAGCCGTCGCCGTCCAGATCGCCCATGGAGAGCGCAGCGCCGAACTCGACGGCGCTGCCCGGGATCTCGCTCAGCCCCGCCTCTATGAATTCGCCTCCATCGTTGAGGTACACCCAGGCCCGATCCATCGGATAGCCGGCGGCGACGGCGTCGAGCCAACCGTCGCCGTCGATGTCGGCTCCCAGGCCGACGAGGCACTGTTCTCCGCCAGATGCGCCGCTCGGCAGGTAGCCGGCCAGGGACTCCGACAGGCCGGCGGCGCTGCCCAGGAACAGGCCGACGGTGCAGCTATCCAGCCTGGCCAGGTCGTCGAAGCCGTCGCCGTTCAGGTCGCCCGCCGCAGCAAAGACATCTGACGAGGAGTAGGCGTGGCTCGAATCATAGACCGGCCCCTCGGGGCTGCCCGCGTAGACCAGAAAGCCCCCATTCTGTCCAGCTTCTGCCACCACGACATCGTCGAAGCCGTCGCCGTCGATGTCCCCAGCCACGGCCCAGGGTTGTTCGAAGTCCAGTCCATGCGGTCGCGGCAGCGGCAGGTAACGCTGCGCGTCGATACCGTCTTCCGAACCGACGTAGACGCGCGGCCTGTCGTTCAGGGCCAGGATGAGGTCGTCGAAGCCGTCGCCGTCGATGTCACCGCCCCCGGCGGGCAGGCCCGCGTACGTGGAGGCCTCGAAGACCGCCGTCAGATCGTCAGGGCCGCCGTGCAGCACCAGGATGTGCCCAGAGCTCTCTGAACGGTAGCAGCCAAGCACCACATCGGCGAAGCCGTCGCCGTTCAGATCGCCTGCGTCGTAGAGGCTGGGCTCGGAGCAATCGTCCTCATCCTCGAAGAGATCCAGGACCAGGTCCGCCTCCCGCAGCTCGTGAAAGGGCCCGGCCTCTGCCGGCAGGACTGCGAGCGTCGCGCCGCCGAGGGCACAGAAACACGCCAGTGCGCGCATGGTCCTCCTCGCGTCCATGAAGACAGGCGGTCTCGCACTCGAAGGACCTGCCTGCCTCCTTCTGACAGCCTATCCGGCTAGCTCGAGCTCGCCTTCCGAAGCAGCCGCGCAGCCAGCGAGCATGGTATCTTCGAGCGCCCCACGCCTACCATGCCCATCCCCCAAGCCCGTCGAACCTCGACCGCAACGCGGCTGCTGGCCGCCGCCCTGCCCCTGCTCGTGCTGCTGGCGATCGCCGAGGTCGGCCTGCGCGCCTATCACTCGACGCTGCCCAGCCTGGCGGCGCTGGACCGTGGACGGGATGGGAGCCTGACGACCGCGGAGTTGGGCGGTGGCATGACGTGCTCGTTTCACCCGCTGCCGTCTCCTGGGCCGCGCAGCGATGAGCTGCTCGTCGTGGGCGATTCGGTGGCGGCGGGCAATGGCGTCCGGCCGGGCGAGGCCTTTCCCGATTTGCTCGCCGCGCAGATTCCATCTCTCCAGCTGCAGGTCGTGGCGGCTCCGGGGGCCAATATCTGCCAGAGCGTCCAGGTCCTCCACTACCAGCTCTCCAACAGGCCCTGGCCGCGCGCGGTGCTGTGGGAGCTGTTCGGGGACGATCTCATCTCGCCAATCCTGTTCTCCCGACAGGGAGAGCGCTGGGCGGATCCGAGCCAGGAGCCCTCACGGCCGCTGCGTTGGCTCGCGCTGCGCTCCTATCTCGGCAACCTGGCGTGGTATCGCCTACGCGTATCCCCCGCCGGGGCCGCAGCTGCCGCTGTCTCCGTTCAGCAGCACCGCGAGCTGGAGCAATGGCTGATCGGGCTGCAGGGCGCCACGAAGCGCGCCGGGGTCGTGCTGCTCCCCGTTTTGCTGGAGCCGGTCGGAATGGCGCGCTGCCCTCCATCGACGGCGCAGCGGTCCCCCTGCAGCTGGATGGCCCGTGACCTGAGGCAGCTCGAGACCTGGTTCCGCCAGGCCGGTACGGATCCCCTGGATCTGCGCGGGCTGTGGGAGGGGGCCGGCGATCTCACCATTCCCACCGAGGCCGCGGTGACGCCGCCGCAGCGCATGCCGATCCACCCCAACGCCCAGGGCCATCGCATACTGGCCGAGGCCATCCTCCCGGAGCTGGAGGCGCGCCTGGCGGCCACCCCTTGAGGATGCGCTTCCAGGGGCCTCAATCCACCTCTTTCTTGGGCACCAGGCTGGGCAGCCCGATCCAAACCAGCAGCACGGCTCCCCCGATGCTGATGGGCACGGCCAGGATCACCGCCGCCGCCACCAGGGCGTAGACCAGCAGGTCCTTCAGCCAGCCGCCGATGCGACGCAGCAGGTCCATGGTCAGCCAGCGCTTCTCCTGGGGGCGCTGCAGCGCGTAGCCCTCCAGCGACTGCAGGCGGTTCAGCTCGGCCTGGTAGTCGCCCATCTCCGCGGGGCGCACGCGGTCCGCCGAGACCTGCAGGCGGTACTCCAGCGTGATGGTGTCGGCTCCGGGAACGCTGGTGACGCGGAAGTCGAACCAGGGATTCTCGATCTCCCCTTCCAGGTGTTCCAGCTCCCAGCCCTTGGGCACCTTGATCCACAGGCGCTCGGTCTCGTCCAGGCCCTGGGGCAGGGCCAGGGGCGCACGCCGCCCAGCAGCGGGCGCCGGCAACCAGGTGAAGATCCCCAGCGAGGGCAGCACCAGCTGCTGCGCACCCTTGGCGTCCTCGGTCCAGGCGCCCTGTAGGCGGTAGGACTCCTCCAGGATCAGGGCGTTTCGCTCGCGGTCGTCACGGATGACGAAGGGCGCGTCGAGGTCCGCTCGGTAGCCGAGCTGGGCGTAGTGGTCCAGGTACTGGTCTTGCAGCCGCTGGGGCGAGATGTCGGCCAGCATGCGGCGCATCTGCTCCGCCCGGCGGCCCTCGAAGAGGGTGCTGACCCCCATGGCCGGCAGATCCGGATCCGCGGCCAGATCGTAGCTGTGCCGGATCTCGGTGCGCCCCTGCGGCAGGACGGAGAGGGGTAGCTCGGCCAGCTCCAGCTGACCCGGCGCCACCAACAGGGCCTTGCCAAAGGGCGCTGTCCAGCTGGCCCGCACCGGTCCGCCCTGGTGGCTCTCGGTGGGGTCCATCCAGAAGTCGCGCCCCTCCAGCTGGGCCCGCACGATGACGTGATCGAAAGCGGTCGGCGAGGGGAGCGCCTCTTCCACCGCCCCCAACAGTCGGCCATTGACAAGGGCCAGCTGGGCGCTGATGCCCCGGGCGCGCAGCAGGCTGACCAGCAGCAGGGACTTGTCCTTGCAGTCGCCGTAGCGCCGCGCGAGCACGGTGCTGGGTCGATGGGGCGCGTGGGAGTTGGCACCCACCTCAATGCCGAAGTAGCGCACCTCGTCCTGCACCCAGCGCAGCGCGTCCGCCACGAAGTCCTGCTGGTCCTCGGCTTCGTCCGCCAGCCGCTCGGCCAGGGCGCGCACCTCGGGACCCGGGGCCTCGGCGCTGGCGTAGACGCCCAGGGCCCAGTCGGCCACCTGGCTCCACTGGTGGAAGTCGCTGGCCTGCACCCAGGGATAGGGATCGAAGCCAGCGGGCGCCTCGTAGATGTCCGGCAGCGCCGGCACGTCCCGCAGGTCCCAGCGCGCCTCCTGCCAGCCCTCGGCCCGGCTGCGCAGCACCGGCCCGCCGATACCATGGGCCTTGAGGTACAGGGGTTCCTGCTCCTGCCAGAGCAGACGCAGGTGGCGCCGCGCCGCGGGCACGCCCCAGGCCATGTCCCAGGTCTCGCTGTAGTGCCCCTGGAAGACGGGGTTGAGCCCGCTCAATGAATAGGCGCAGCTCACCACGTCGCCCACGCGCACGTCGGGCATCACCACCACCAGGGTCTGCGTGCCGTCGAAGAGATGCTGCCAGAGCGCCGCCTCTTTCTGGATCAGCGCCGCCCGCGAGCCCTCCAGGCGATCGTGCCAGGCACCGTCGCGCCAGACGCGCAGGTGGTGCAGGGCCACCGACCCGTAGTCGGGATCGAACTCCACCTCCAGGCGCGACATGCCGTCCAGGCCCTCGCGGGTGACGATGCGGTAGGTGGTGTGAGAGTAGCGGGTGACCTGGTCGCCCTCCACGCGCACCTGGTCGTCCACCAACAGGTACTGGCTGCTCTCCAGGGCCGCCCCCACCGGAGCGGGCCGATCCACGCCCTCGGGCATGGGCAACACCCACTCGGGCGCTGGCCGCAGCGTGACGCGCTCCGAGTCCAGCTCCCAGGCCCGGGCCGGGAGCGTCAGGAGCAGGAGGATGAGGAACAAGGCTGACATGGGAGGCAACCTCTATGCGATCACCAGCACCGCCGCCCCCTCCACGCGCCCCGCCCGCAGGTCGTCCAGCGCCTCGTTGGCCCGCTCCAGGGGGTAGGGCTGCACCGTAGAGCGGATGGGCACCTGGGGCGCCAGGGCCAGAAACTCCTCGCCGTCGCGGCGCGTCAGGTTGGCCACCGAGCGCAGGACGCGCTCGCCCCACAGGATCTCGTAGGGAAATGCGGGGATCTCGCTCATGTGGATACCGGCGGCCACCACCACGCCGCCGCGCCGTACGCGGCGCAGGGACTCGGGCACCAGCGGGCCGGCCGGGGCGAAGAGGATGGCAGAGTCCAGCGCCACCGGGGGCGCCTGGTCCGAGCCCCCGGCCCAGACCGCTCCCAGGCCACGGGCGAAGTCCTGCCCCTGTTCGTCTCCGGGCTTGGTGAAGGCGTAGACCTGGCGGCCCTGGTGTCGGGCCAGCTGGATCAGGATGTGGGCCGCAGCGCCGAAGCCGTAGAAGCCCATGCGGCTTCCTGCGCCCGCCATCTGGTAGGCGCGATAGCCTATCAGCCCGGCGCAGAGCAGCGGGGCGGCCTGCAGGTCGGGGTAGCCCTCGGGGATGGGGAAGCAGTAGCGGGCGTCCGCCACCGCGTACTCGGCGTAGCCCCCGTCGATCTGGTAGCCGGTGAAGCGCGCCTGCCCGCAGAGGTTCTCCTCTCCGCGCTGGCAGTGCTCGCAGCTGCCGCAGGTCCAGCCCAGCCAGGGCACGCCCACCCGCTGACCCAGGCGCAGCGTCCGCCCGCCGGGCCCCAGGGCGTCGACCCGACCAACGATCTCGTGTCCGGGCACCAGCGGCAGCTCCGGCTCGGTCAGCTCGCTGTCGACCACGTGCAGATCCGTGCGACAGACCGCGCAGGCGCCCACCTTGACGCGCAGCTGGCCCGGACCGGGCTCGGGACGTGGCAGGTCGCGCAAGCGCAGGGGGCTGCCCGGCTTCTCGAAGACCATCGCTCTCATGGGGGACTCCTCGCTGGTTTCGCGGCGAGTCTACCTCGGCGAGGGCGCCGCGGGTCGTGATAGGGCTGCCTTGTCCCCAGCCGAGAGAGCACCCCATGTCCGTCCCCACCTACAGCGTCAGCGGCATCACCCGCGCCCTGGGCGAGCTGCTCTACGAGCGCTTCCCCTTGGTGCGCGTGGCGGGCGAGGTGGGCCGCTTCACCGCCCATCGCTCGGGTCACTGGTACTTCTCCCTGAAGGACGAGCACGCCGTGCTCGACGCCGCCATGTTCCGCGGCGCCAACCGATCTCAGCGCTGGCGGCCGCGGGTCGGCGAGCGCGTGATCGCCACGGGCGAGCTCTCCGTCTACGCGCCGCGGGGCAGCTACAGCCTGGTGGTGCGGCAGCTGCAGCGCGCCGGCGCCGGCGACCTGCAGGCCCGCCTGGAAGCCCTGAAGCGCAAGCTGGCCGCCGAGGGTCTCTTCGATCCCGCTCGCAAGCGGCCCCTGCCCGCCCTGCCCCGCGCCCTGGGCGTGGTCACCTCGCCCACCGGAGCGGCCCTGCGGGACATCCTGCGCGTGGTCGACCTGCGCTTTCCCGGCTTTCCGGTGTTGCTGGCCCCCTGCCGCGTGCAGGGCGTCGGAGCGGCGGAAGAGATCGCCGCGGCCTTGCGCCTGGTGGAGCGCCACGGCCAGGCGGACCTGGTCATCGTGGGCCGCGGCGGTGGCTCGACCGAGGATCTGCAGGCCTTCAACGAAGAGCGGACCGTGCGCGCCGTGGCCGCCTGCCGCCTGCCCGTGATCTGCGCCGTGGGCCACGAGACCGACGTCTCGCTCTGCGACCTGGCCGCCGACCTGCGCGCGGCCACGCCCTCCCACGCCGCCGAGCTGGCTCTGCCGGAGCGGGCCGCCTTGGAGGCGCGCGTGCAGGAGCTGCAGCAGCGCCTGCAGCAGGGCTTGCAGAGGCAGCTCAACGAGAAGCGGGCCCGGCTGCAAGCCCTGCGCCTGCGCCACCCCCGCCGCCGCCTGCAGGAGGCGCGCATGCGCTGCGACGAGCTGGACAGCCGGCTGCGCGCAGCCGCCCTGCGCCAGATCTCGCTGCGCCGCAGCCGCCTGCAGAACGCCGGAGGGCGCCTGGGAGCGCTCTCGCCCGTGGCCGTGCTGGAGCGCGGCTACGCCATCGCCCTGCACGAGGGAAAGGCCTTGCGGGATCCCAGCGCGCTGCAACCCGGCGAGCGCCTGCAGCTGCGCCTGGCCCGCGGCGGCGTCGAGGCCACGGTAGAGCGGCTCCTTCCCGCGGGATAGTCCCCCACCGGCCAGCCTGGTCGTCCCTGGATTATCAATCCAGGGGCGGCCTGGTGCTCTCACGGGGGGGGACATCACGGGGGAGGGGGAGCGCGAAGCTCGGGGTGGGGCGTACGCAGTGGAGGGGCCCTCCCCTCCCCCATCTGTTTTCATGATAGGGATCTTCGAGCCACCGAGGACCCCTTGCCCGCCAACCTGCCGCCCCCCTATCTCGAAGCCGAGCGGCGCTATCGAGCCGCCAGCGAGGTGGCCGACAAGATCGCCGCCCTCGAAGAGATGCTGCGGCTGATTCCCAAGCACAAGGGCACCGACAAGCTGCAGGGCGACATCAAGGCGCGCCTGGCCAAGCTGCGCCGGCAGCCCGCCAAGAAGAGCGCCCGATCAAGCCACAGCCACGCCGTGCCCAAGGAGGGCGCCGGCCAGGTGGTGCTGGTGGGCGCTCCCAACAGCGGCAAGTCATCCCTGGTGCGGCGGCTCACCAACGCCCGACCCGCAGTGGCCCCCTACCCCGGCACCACGCGCCTGCCCGGCCCGGGCATGATGCCGCACCTGGACATCGCCTTCCAGCTGGTGGACCTGCCCCCCCTCTCCACCGACTACAACGAGCACTGGGTCTTCGACATCATCCGGCGCGCGGACATGGCCTGGCTGGTGCTGGACGGATCGCGGCCGCTGTCCAACCTGGAGACCGTGCAGCAGGTGTTGGAGCCGCGCCGCATCCGGCTGCACCCCGCCCAACGGCCGCTCCCGGACGAGCCGGAGCTGTCCTGGATCCAGCAGCGGACCCTGATCGTCGTCACGGGCCAAGATCGCCCGGACACAGAGGAGAACCTGGAGATCTTCCAGGAGCTGGTGGACGAGCCCTGGCCCATCTGCTGCGTCTCGACGACCCAGGGCAGCAACCTGGACCAGCTGGGTCCGCGCTGCGCCGAGATCCTGCAGATCGTGCGCGTCTACACCAAGCAGCCCGGCAAGCCCCCCGACCTCGACAAGCCCTTCACGGTCAAGCGCGGCTGCACCGTGGGGGAGCTGGCCTATCGCATCCACAAAGAGCTGGCGGCCAAGCTGCGCAGCGCCCGCATCTGGGGATCGGGCGCCTTCGACGGCCAGACCGTGCACCGCAGCCACGTGCTGCGAGACGGCGACATCCTGGAGCTGAGGAACTGAACAGAAAATGCCGATCCTGACGACAGTTCGAAGAGCTTCTACGGCGCTGTTTCAGGGCTACGCAAGGAGCCCTGCGCCGCTCATCAAGCGGCGAAGATGGGGGGGAGAGGCGGTGTCCGCCT
>CAYVQL010000373.1:0-9287 GCA_964454135.1 uncultured Enterobacterales bacterium
TCCGGGGCGGCGCATCCAGGGAATCAGGACGCGGGATTGCGCGGGTCCCTACAAGGGTGGCCACGGCCGTGCGCCGCAATTCCTCGCTGTACGCCCGGCCCACAGGGGTCAGCATGGCCTTCAGGCGCGCGCGCAGCTCGCGCAAGGGCCCCGCAAGATAGGTGCCCTGTAGGGGCTCCATCAGATCCTCGGAGACGGCCAGAGCCAACAGCTGCGTGGTGTCCAGGGGCACAGACCAGGCCCCCTCTCCCGTCTGCAGCATGCGATATCGACCCTCCTCCTCGACCAAGGGGAATCCGGCTGCCTCGAGCTGGTGCAGATCCCTGTAGATGGTTCGCTGAGAGGGAGGTTGATCCAACGCGCCCCGGATCTCGTCCACGGTCAATCCACGCCGAGCCCCCTCCAACAGCCGCAAGACCTGCCACTGCCGAACGACCTGGCGCCCCCTCTCCCTCGCCGACATGCACGCCTCCCTCTTCTCCTGATCCAGAGAAAAGCCTACAACAAGTTGAGTAGGTGGCGCAAGCACAAGGGTCCGCAACAGCAAGCGCAAGATCCTGATCCAGGACATGGTTTGCGCCTGTTTGTCGGACAGTTTCTGTCCGCATCAGTTCGCATGCCCGACGAAGGCCTGTTAGATCATATCCATGATTCAAGCTGTGGATATCGACCGCGCCCCCCTCGCGGCCTGCCTGGGAATCGTGCGCCCTTCATCTTGGGCGCCGCTCCGGAGCCAGATGGGCGACAGGCCCCTGTCATACCCTTCCCCTCCCCCCGCCCTGCCTCCCATGGCGGCCGAGGGCGACGGTCCCCCCTACGATGCCAAGCCGCCCGAGGAGACCGGGCGCACACGCGACCCCGAACCCTTCTCCGAGTACCGGGGCTGGGTGCGCGAGCTCTGGCTGCACGGCTGGGAAGGGCCTGTGGAAGACGAAGCCGCCGACGAAGGGACGGCTCGCGAGCGGGCGGCCCGCACGCTGCTGGGCCGCATGGCCGCCCTGGCCGGCGGCGGCAAGGCCCTGGACCTGCGCCTGGCCCGCCTGCTGGCCTGGTTCCGGCAGAAGGACCTGTCGCACCTGGGCTATCCGAGCTTCGCGGTCTTCATGCGCGAGCGCTCCGACTGGGCCCGCAGCCAGACCTACCAGCTGATGCGGCTGGCCTCCTGCGGCCTTCCGCGCATCCAGGCGGCCGTCTGCCTGGGCTTGATCAGCTTCGAGCAGGCTTTTTCGGCCGTGGGCGAGATCGGCCCCGACGAGCAGATCCGCTGGCTGCAGGACGCGCTGGCGGGGCGCGTGGAGGCCTGGCGCGAGAAGCGCCCGCAGCCCGACGACGGGCCCGAGCCCCTGCGCTGGGCCGTGGATCTGCAGGGCGAGCAGCTGACCGAGATCCGCGAGGCGCGCCACCTGGCCCGCCTCTGCATGGGCCGCCCGGTCAGCGATGAACAGGCCGACCGCTACATCCTGAAGGCCTGGCGCGCCCGGCGCCCCGGCTCGGAGATCCTGGCCGAAGCCCGCCAGGCCCCGCCGGTTCCCGACCTGGGCGTGGAGGGCTGGTGCGAAGCGCCCGACCCGGCCACGCCCCTGGTAGGGCCCTGGGTGGAACCCCGCGATCCGGAGCACGGCCTCGAGCTGCTGGAGCGCGTGCAGCAGGTGCGCCGAATGCGGGTGCTGGCGTTGGGGCGGGCCTACCAGATCGTGGTGAAAGAGAAGCTCTGCTGCGAGATGGGCTACCACAGCCTGGGCGGCCTGGCCAACGACGGCCTGGGTCTGAGCAAGCGCAGCCTGGAGCGCCTTCGCGCCCTGACCCTGCTGATCGACGAGCTCGTGCCCGTGCGCCAGGCCGTGGCCCGCGGCCTGGACCTGGACCGCGCCCGCATCGTGGCCGACATCTCCTGCGAGGAAGACGTGGAGGACTGGCTCCACGTGGCCCGCTGGACCGGCAAGGGCGAGTTGCGACGCGCCGTGCGGGCCGTGGGCAGCAGCAAGCGCGTGGCGCGCGAGCTCTTGGCCCAGTACCGGCAAGCCATCGAGCTGGCGCGCGAGCTCGTGCCAGGGGCCGCGCCCATGGGGATCGCGCCCGTCGAGGACGAGGAAGCGACGGAGACGGAAAGCGGTGCCCAGCGTGATGCGACAGAATCCGGACGCCGCCCCCCTGCGTCCAGGCCCGCCGTCAAGCTGGCCGTGGCCCTGCAGGCCGTTCTCGCCCCTCCCCCCCAGCCCCGCTGGGAGACGGTGCACGCCGATCTGCCCGCAGCGGCGCGCTGGTTCCTCGAAACCGTCAATCCTGAGCCGCAAAAGGGCTTCGGAAAGGTCAAGGAGAGGGACGATTCATCGCTTCCGTAAGAATTGGGGTGGCGAGGCGCTGAAAGCGAACGGCCGCACCGCCGCTTCGGCCCATAGGCCGACCTCGATGAAGCCGAGAGTTCCTCTTGGCTTTTCGTGGTCTGGCCTCGTCCTTCGACACTTCGATTACCTGCCGGGCACCTCCGAGTGTGGTATCTTTCAGCGACAAATTCTTACTGTCCCCCAAGAGCCTGGGGCTTCGTCGAATGAGCAAAGTACAGTATAAGAAGCTTGGGAAGCGCCATTCCAACGATGGCGAGATTTGCGACGAAGAGTGAGACGGAATCATCGCAAGGGTTGACACCGAGGATCTCGTGGCGGCCTTTGCGGCCACGGCTGCCACGGAACATTCGCTGCCCGAGGTACAGCTTGCCTTCCAGGTGCGGCACTTTCTTCCCTTTGATCTTGATGATCATGCCGTTCACGTAGCCGACCGTGGCAGGCCATGGGACGTTGACATCGTGATCCGAGAGCCTCTCCGTATCGCCATCGAGTACGATGGCAGCTACTACCACCGGAAGTCGGGAAAACTCCAGTTGGACAAGCGTAAGATGGATTCGCTGACTCGGGCAGGCTGGACGGTCATCCGCGTTCGTGAGCGCCCCTTAGAGAAAGTGGGACCCCATGATGTGATACCTGATTCCATCGAGCCCAAGATCGTCGCAAACGCCGTCTTGAACCGACTCCAGAGCATCTTGGGCTGCCCGCTGCAAGGGCTGGACGAGTACCTGGATCGTCCTGGACTACTCGATGAGATTGAGGCCACGAAGTACTGGGAGGAGCACCGGTCCATCAAGAAATGGCTTGAGCGATACGAAGCCATGGCAGTTTTCATCGAGCGCAGTGGTCGCAGCCCGCAGTTCGACAAGCCCGGGGAACCCTCGCTCTATCACTGGCTGAGCAAACAGCGAAGACAAGTCCGAGACGGGACCATCCATGAGAGGAAGAGAGAGCTGCTGGAAGAGCTGCCGTACTGGACCGCAACTCCAGACGCAGACAGCTGGGCTACAACGCTCTACGAAGTCGTGGCCTGGCATAGTGAGCATGGATGCCTTCCTCGCCAGCGGGCGAACACCCATTGTGAGGAGCATCGACTCGGCACTTGGTTGGCCACTGCGACCTTGGATTTTAAGCCTGACAATCCACGAATCCAGCAGCTTTCCAGTGAAGAGGTCGAACGCAGGAGGGAGATGCTCACCGATCTCCCGGGGTTCAGCTGGAGGCCAAGAGCGGACAGGTTCGCAAGCCGCATCGACGAACTTGATCGCATAGTCCAGTGCGAAGGCTCGTTGAGGGGGCTCGGGCGACGGCGGTTCAAAGACGGATGCCTGATGCAGGCGTTCATTTACAATATGAAGACGCGCGAGTCTTGTGGGCGCCTCCCACCGGGGCGACGAGCCCAGTTAGAGGGCGTTGGGATTGCATTCACCCATGAATTCGATCTACGTTCCGAGAACAACGTTCGGGCGGTCGAGGAGTTCGCCAGAGACTTTGGTCGCCTCCCTAAGAAGAGGGAAGTAAGAGGAACAGGCGAGTGGCTTATGAAGCTCAAGCAGAAGTTCGTCAAGGCACAAGACCACAGGCTCAGCCGCGAGCAAATGGACCGCCTGCAGGCTCTTCCAGGTTGGGATGAGTACATGCTCACGCGGAAGGAACGGGATGAGCGCCTTTGGTCTTCATGGTTCGCGCTGCTGAAGGAGTACGTTGAGGAGTATGGCCACCCACACGTCTTTGCGAAAGAAGAATACCGGGGCAAAAAACTGGGCAGTTGGGTTGCCGATCTGCGCCGAAAGAAGCTCTGCGATTCTCAGATTCGGAGGTTGGAAGCCCTGGGCTTCGAGAGGAATGGGTTCATGGCAAAAAGACTCCGTGGGGAATTGGGGCGTGAATTCACGAAGAAGAATGAGGAATAGAGGTGCCTGATGGGTTGGCCACCACCACCGCCACCGCTCTATCGCGGCTTGGAGATGTCGGGTGAGCCCTCGGCTACGGCGGAGGAGCTGTCTGTCAGTAGCGCAGCCATTGCGTTCCTTCGTATCGCCATGATCTCCTCCAGGATGGTGAGGGCGAGGATACCACGGACAGCTCCATTGCTCGACGGTGTGGGCTCCCCGCGGTCGCCGGCCTGATCGCGCATCCCCACCGATGCGGACCAAGACCAGGGTGCACCGTAGGGCCTGCCACCGCTCCGGCCAGCACCCACAGGGCCATCAAGGCGACCTCCTTGGCGTCGGCGCTCTCCAGCCATGCCGTGGGCCCGTAGCCCAGCAGGGTGGCCATGAGGGAGACGGCCACCAGGGCCCGGGCGGCGTCGGCCGTGATGGCGTGGGTCTTGGAGCCTGCGGGGGGAGCTGGGGGAGGTTCATCTCGTCGCCGTCGCAGTCCGCACCTTCATCGGCCGAACGGGAGAGGACGGCGCAGCGCGCCGCTCATCAGCAGCTGTTGTAGTCCATGCAGGCGCTCCACCCACTCATGTCGGGAGCACCCGTCTTCTCGTCGCAGACCATGTTGTCGAACAAGCAGTCGAAGTAGTCGGTGAGGTCGCACGGGTTCTCTTCGAAATGTACACAGTCCGCGGTTTTGCTGAAGTCGAACTCGCCACAATTCATCGAATCCAGCCAGTCCTCGCATGCTTGGACGTTGTCGAAGTCGGCTTCGTCCCCACTCCCGCTGTCGGCTTCGTTCCCACTCCCGCTGTCGCCCCCATCCGAGTCGCAGGCGAGAAGGAAGAGGGCGATAGGCAGGAATTTGCGCATGGCATTCTCCGGTCCGTGGGAGGACGTAATGGAGCGTAGCACTTGGGATTTGGAAGGCCAAGCCCGAACTCTGCCGACGCCGTAGGTCCCTCCATGGAGGAGTCCCCTCGGGGCCGACGCAGTCGTTGTCCACGCCGTCGCCATCCGCGTCCGGCAGCGACGGGTTGTAGTAGACCAGCGACCGCGTGCGCCCCGTCGAGCGTGCTCGTCGAAGTCCATGTCCGCGCCCGGCTCGATGTTCGGGGCTCCACATTCCCACGGTTCGCGCCAGGTCTCGGCCAAGGCCCCGTCCAGCCGCCTGAAGACGCCCACGGCGACCGCAGCGCGATGAGGGTGCCGACGACCAGCAGCAGGCCCAACAGCGCCAGCGGGGCCGCGCGCTCGGCCTGGGCGCGCAGTAGTTGGCTCACAGCGTCGCCTGCCAGGTGTCCAGCGCCACGTGCAGTCCGCGGCAAACAAGGGACCAGCTCAGCGCCCAGCAGGCGAACGCCACGGCCAGGAAGGCGCGTCCCACGCCGCCTTGCGCAGTTCGCGCACCACCTCGCGCGGCCCCTCTCGGTTCCGCGACCCGCCGGGCGACTATCGGGCCGGGCCGTGGCTCTGGTGGTCCAGCGGACAGCTCGGCGCGTGGATCTGGACCCGGGCGTCTTGGCGGGCCATTCGCTGCGCGCCGGCTTCTGCACCGAGGCGGCGAGGGCCGGCGCGTCGGAGCGGGCCATCATGAAGCAGACCGGGCACAGGAGCACGGCGACAGTCCGAGGGTACATCCGCGACGGGGGCATGTTCCTGGATCACGCTGGAGCTGGGCTTATGTAAGGAGCAGCGCCTCGTGCCGTGTCCGCGGCCTGTCGGGGTTCATAGGTTCTCACGGCTTCTATGCCCTCCGGTTCTGACTGGGGCGGGCTGGGTCGTCGGCCACCGCCACCTCCTGGTTCACGGGGCCTGGGCTGGTCCCCGATCCCCTCGTGCACGGCTCCCCCTGGGGCCTGTGGCCCACCTGGTGTTGTCGCGCCATCTTGGACACGGGATGGTGGTCCGGTGGCGCCAGGGTCCTCTGCGGCACCCTCAACCCATGCGCTGCGTACCAAGGTCCCGCCACCCGAGTGGTGCAACTGTGCCGCTGCAGCGGGCGAAGCGGTATCGCCTATGAATTCGCTGGGCGTCAGGGGTACGACCTCGCGAGGCGAAAGCCGAGGTTTCCGTAGTGGTGGCCGGGATGGATCGAATAGCGGTGAGCGACTCGCGCGTGAGCGGCCGAGAGGTTCCAGGATCCGCCGCGGGAGACGCGGAGAGAGCCTGTCTCGTGGCTAAAGGGATCTTCCTCCACTCCTGTCATGGGGTAGTCTTCATACCCGTCCCCTACCCACTCCCACACGTTGCCACTCATGTCGTGCAGATTCCAGGCGTTGGCCTGCTTGCCCCCGACCGGCTGCGACTCATCGGCGTTGTCGTTGTACCAGGCCACTTCGTCTGGCTCTTCCGAGCCCGCGTAAAGCCAGGTCTCACCGCCTCGCGCAGCCATCTCCCACTCAGCCTCGGTGGGAAGGCGGTAGCCGGCGCATAGGTATGGGCTGGTGAGTCCATCTTCCAAGGCGCAGTCCACCTCCGAACCACTGCCCGAGCAGGCGTAACAACGTTCCAGGCCCGCAGCGCCGGACTGAGCGTTGGCGTACGCAGCCGCCTCGCTCCAGTCGAGGTTCTCTACCGGGCAGTCGACGCAGCCGTTGTTGGAGGACGGCTGGTACGCCCTCAGGCTCTCGAACTCGCCCTGCGTCACCTCATAGGTGCTCATCCAATAGCTGCCAGTCAAGGTGACCGCGTGCTGCTCCTCGTCTGTCCCGCGGCCTTCCTCGCTTTCTGGGCTCCCCATCCAATAGCTGCCAGCACAGACGAAACAGAAGTCCATGCTCTCCATGATCGCAGCGTCACCTGCAGCCATGCCGGCTGGACACTCATAGACCGGGGCAAACTCAGCTTCCCTTGCGGCATCCCACTCATCCCACGATGAAAGGCAGCTTGCCATGCCCACGCAGCCCAGCAGGGTAGACCGGAAAATCACCAGTTCCCCTTCACCACCGCCCCCACTACCAGTCCGGTTCCCGCCACCCCCACCGCCGCGCCCGCCCAAAAGGCTGCGTGGTTGAGCGTGTAGTAGCGTTCGGCGTCCCCCTGGTCCTTGGTGACCAGGAACTTCTCATCCAGCGCAGCGGAGGCGGCAAGCAGCGCGCCGCCGGCCAGGGCTGTGCCCAGACCACCGGCCAGCAGGCCACGCGAGCCGTGGCCAACAGGATCGGATGGACCATCGGGCGACAGGTTGGCGGAGCCGCCGTGAAGGGCCGACGCCGGCTTGATTGCAGGCGGTTCCTCCGCGGCCCACTCCTTGAGCAACTCCCTCGCCGCGACCACCGCCGGCGAGCGCACCGCGCGCTCATAGCGCCCGGTGCGGTCCTCCACCCACACCTCGGCCGTGCCGTACTCCTTCACGAACAGCTCGACCGCCTGCTTGGCTTCGGGGCCGCCCTGCTCCACCAGCCCGGCCATGCGCCGCCAGACCTCGGCCACCTCGCGGCGCTTGGTGGATACAGCCGCGTCCAGCTTCTCGTCCCGCTCGGCCTGCAACGCGGCCAGCAGCTCGCGCTCCTTGGCGGCCGCCTCAGCCAGTTGGGCCTCCTGCGCCTTGCGCTGGCGCTGGGCCAACTCCAGTTGCGCCAGCTTGTCCAGCATGCCGCCGCTGCCACCCGTGCTGCCTATGGCCAGGCCCCCGGAGCCGCTCGACTCGGAGGGGGACGAGCCGGCCGCGGGCGCACTCACCACGAACCGCGCCAGGTCCGGCCCGGCCTCCCGGCCGCCGCCCAACGCCCAGTCAGCACCAGGGCCCTGCAGCGCCGGCTCCTGCCGGCGGTCGGTGACCACAGCCAGCATCACCTCGCGCGCGTAGCGCGTGGCCTCGCCGGCCGTGACGCGGCGGTCGCCGTCTTCGTCACCCCAGCCGCGCAGGGCGCCCAGCAGCAGGTAGCTGTAGGCCGGGCGCGCCGCACCGGGTAGCGGCCCCGCGAACTGGTCACGCTGGGTTGCCGAGAGCAGGGTGACGCGGGAATCGACCGTGGCGCTGACGGGCACCAGGGGCTGCAAGCCCTCGGCCAGCGCTTGGCCGCTGTTCGTCTTCCCGCTGAAGCAGGCGTCCAGCACCATGACCGTGCGCTGCTGGGCGCCGACGCCCAGGATCTCGGCCACCTCGGCGCGCGCCACGCTGCGGTCGTAGATGCTGGCGGCGCTGGCCTGGGCGTCGGCCCCCACCAGCAGCCCGTCGCTGCCGTCCTTGGCGGGCGCACCATGGCCAATCCAGATGAACCAGAGCGTGCCGCCCTGGCGCGCCTGGCTGGCGGCGCGCGCGGCCGCCTCGCGGATCTGGGTGTCGGTGCCCTCGTGGTCGAGGCGCATGTGGATGCGGGTCGAAGGCACGCCTCGGGCCTTGGATAGCCAGGAATACCAGTCCTGAGCGTTGCGGCGGGCTCCTGGCACGTCGGGGGCGTAGGTGTAGTCCTCCACGGCGATGATCGCGGCGGCGTCCTTCGCCCCGTCGGCCTTGCTGCCAGCTGGCGGCTTGGAGATGTCGGGCCAGCTGTCCGTGAGGGCGGGGAAGCTGGCTGTCAGGAGCGCTGCCAGCGCGAGCCCGTGAGGCGCCAAGCTCACCTCCTGGATGATCAGGACAAGGATACCACGGACAGTCTCGGCGCTCGACCGAGCGGGCAAGCGGAAGTCGGCAGGCCCGGTTGAGCACGGCGCAGGCGTAGGACTGCTGCCAGCTGCACCGGGCCTTGGTGCAGGGCGAACCTCACGTGGGCTTGGGCGAGTCCTTCCAGGGCCCTTGCGTGCGCCGTGAAGCCCCGCATGCTCTTTGGACACCGGCTGGTAGTCCGGCGACTCACGGCCCGCCAGGGGCTTCTGGCGGCAGCTCTGCGCACCTGGCGCGGTCTGCCAGGCAGGCGCATGGCCGTAGCGTCACGGGCGGTACGTGGGCTGAGGCCGCCGGCCGCAACCTCGACCGGTAGACTACGACGCCATCTGATTCCCGGGCCATGTGCGGCCGCGGCGACGAGGGGCGACCAGGGATAGGCCCCTGGACGCCGAGCCCGCCCAGCTCGAACGCTTCACCTCAAGACGCGCGCCAGGCCGGCGCTCCGGTCGA
>CAYVQL010000373.1:9297-9994 GCA_964454135.1 uncultured Enterobacterales bacterium
GGGGGCGGGTCGGGCCTGGCCGCGCTGCGCCGGGCCGGCCCTCGCGCTTCGCGGCCCGCCCTGGGCTCCCTGCGCGCACTCCAGGCACAGGGAAAAGGGTCATTCGGATCTCGCCAGGCGGAACCCGAGGTTGACGCCGTCGCTGCCCGGGTCGTACCTGCCGAGGTTCGCAGAGCGAAGGCCCTGCGGGGCGCCGTTCCAGGAACCGCCGCGGACCACGCGGAAGGAGCCGGCCGCAGGTCCCCAAGGATCCACAGCATCGCCATCGTACTCATCGTGCCAGTCGTGGCACCACTCATAGACGTTGCCGTGCATATCGTGCAAGCCCCAAGAATTGGGTTCCTTCGTTCCCACCTCCTCCGTCTGCCCAGGGTCGTTTCCACAGTAGACCGCGATGTCACCCAGCTGCGTGCCATTGTCCAGAGTTACGGCGCCACAGTCGTACTCGGTGCCATCGACCAGGTTCCCACCGTTGGAGAAGGCGCTCTCGGTCCCCGCCCGCGCTGCATTTTCCCACTCCGCCTCGGTCAGCAGCCGGTAGCCCTCGCAGTCGTAGGGCGTGGCGAAGAAAACAGCCAGCTCGCAGGTGACCGCGTCCTCCACGCCTTCGCAGTCGTAGCACTCCGCCAGACCCGCACCGACTGACACGGCGTTGGCGAAGGCCGCCGCCTCGTGCCAGTCCATGTTCTCCGTCGGG
>CAYVQL010000374.1:0-9900 GCA_964454135.1 uncultured Enterobacterales bacterium
ACGCCCGTCTTTTTTTCCCGACGACTTCCTTTTCTCAGCAGCCAACGCCCACAGCGCAGACCACATTCAGCTCTTCGCATATCTCTCTTTCAATGCGCCTTTTCCCACATCACAGCCCGTTGACTTCCCGACAGCCGCCCAGTTTCTATGATCTGGCGCCTAGCCTGTCAGAAAGTCCCCTTGACATGCCCGGGTGGCTCGTTACAAAGCCGGCCCCCAATAGGGGGCATGCGCCGCACGAGCGGCAAGTTTTTTTCGGGCAAAGGAGGTCATCGTATGCCCAGTTATGTGATCCCAGAAAAATGCGACGGATGCAAGGCGCTCGACAAGACTGCCTGCATGTACATCTGTCCCAACGACCTGATGCGGCTGAACAAGGCGACTGAAAAGGCCTACAATCAGGACGCGGACATGTGCTGGGAATGCCAGTGCTGCGTCAAAATCTGCCCCACCCAGGCCATCAACGTTCGTGGCTACGCGGACTTCATGCCCCTGGGCGCCAGCGTCGTCCCGATGCGCTCCACCGACTCCATCATGTGGACCATCAAGTTCCGCGATGGCAGCCTGAAGCGCTTCAAGTTCCCCATCCGCACCACGCCCGAGGGCGAGGCTGCTCCCGCTGGCGGCTTCGACTGCCACGGCGATCTGGCCACACCCGAGCTCTACACCGAGCCCGGTTCCTCGAACGGCCCCATCGCCAAGCTGTAGGAGGACCTGCAATATGGCTAACTTCGAAACTGTCACTGTCGAAACCGACATCCTTCTCCTTGGTGGTGGCATGGCGTCTTGCGGCGCCGCCGTCGAGTGTTCCTACTGGGCCAAGCAGCAGGGCCTGTCCATCGCGCTGGTCGACAAGGCCGCCATGGACCGTTCCGGCGCCGTGGCCATGGGCCTCTCCGCCCTGAACCAGTACGTGGGCATCGGCGCTGGCGACAACACCGCCGCCGACTACGTCAAGTACGTGCGCCAGGACCTGATGGGCGTCTGCCGCGAAGACCTGGTCTTCGACATCGCCCGCCATGTCGACTCCACCGTGCATCTCTTCGAGAAGTGGGGCCTCCCCATCTGGACCGATGCCGATGGCAACTACGTGCACGAAGGCCGCTGGCAGCTGATGATCAACGGCGAGTCCTACAAGATCATCGTCGCCGAGGCCGCCAAGAACGCCCTCAAGGAAGCCGACTCCCAGATCTTCGAGCATGTGTTCATCACCATGCCGATCGTCGAAGACGGCAAGTGCAAGGGCGCCGTCGGCTTCTCCACCCGCGAAGAGAAGTTCTACGTCTTCAAGGCCAAGGCCACGCTGGCCGCCATGGGCGGTGCGGTGCACGTCTTCAAGCCGCGCTCCACGGGTGAGGGCTTCGGCCGTTCCTGGTACCCGCCGTTCAACACCGGCTCCTCCGCCTACTTCACCATCCAGGCCGGCGCCGAGATGACGTGCCAGGAAGTGCGCTTCATCCCGATCCGCTTCAAGGACGCCTACGGTCCTGTGGGTGCCTGGTTCCTGCTCTTCAAGTCCCGCGCCACCAACGCCTTCGGCGGTGAGTACATGGTCGAGCGTCGTCCCGAGCTCCAGAAGTGGGCTCCCTACGGCCTGGCCAAGCCCATCCCCGCCAACCTGCGCAACTGGCTGGGCATGCTGGACCTCTTCGAGGGCAAGGGCCCGATCTACATGAGGACCTCCGAGGCCCTCAACCGGATCGCCGACCAGTACAAGGATGACAAGAAGGCCTACCGCAAGAAGATGCGTGAGATCGAGTCCGAGGCCTGGGAAGACTTCCTGGACATGACGATCTCGCAGGCGCACCTCTGGGCCGCCACCAACGTCAAGCCCGAAGAGAAGGACTCTGAGATCGCCGCGTGCGAGCCCTACTTCATCGGCTCCCACTCCGGCGCCTCCGGTGCCTGGATCTCCGGCTCGGCCGACCTGCAGACCGACGAGACCCGCAGCGAGTACTGCTGGGGCCCCTACGGCCTCACCACCGTGCCCGGCCTCTTCGCGGCCGGCGACGCCTCCGGCGCCTCCAGCCACAAGTTCTCCTCCGGCTCCCACGCCGAGGGGCGCATGGTCGGCAAGGGTCTGGTGCAGTACGTCAAGGCCAACAACGACGCCGTCACCGTGGCTGATGCCACCATCGACGCGCTCAAGGCCGAGACCTTCCTGCCTCTCGAGGTGTTCGCGGCCCACTGCGACGAGACCACCGATCCCGATGTGAACACGAACTACATCCGCCCGCGGCAGTTCATGTTCCGGCTGCAGAAGATCATGGACGAGTACGCCGGTGGCGTGTCCGCGGCCTTCAGCACCAACAACGTGATGTTGGACCGTGCCATTGAGCTGCTGGACTTCCTGCGCGAAGACTCTGCGAAGCTGGGCGCCGAGACCGACTACGAGCTGAAGCGCGCTTGGGAGAACAAGCACCGCATGGCTCAGGCCGATGCCCACGTCCAGACCCTGGCGTACCGCAAGGAAACCCGCTGGCCGGGTTACTACTTCCGCGCGGACACCCCGAAGATGGACGACGAGAACTGGAAGTGCTTCGTCAACTGCGTACGCAGCCCCAGCGGTCAGTGGGAGATGATCAAGCGCCCGATCTACTCGATCATCGACTAGCGCCTGTCCCATGAACCCATGCCCCCCAGGTGCTCCGGCGCCTGGGGGGTTGTTCTTGGAGCCTTTGGCTCCAGGTCCCAACGACACATCGAACCCGATGTCGGATGCCAGCCGTGACCGTCAAGCTTAGAAAAACCTGCCCTCACTGCGGTGAGCGTCTCTCCCGGTGGGAGACCCCCCCGGCCACGTCATGGGCCGGCGCCATCCACCTGGTCTGCTTCAACGACGAATGCCCCTACTTCCGGAAGGGCTGGGCCCATATGCTCGAAAAGTACGAGGTCCACTCGTCCTATCGCTACCGCTTCGACCCCGAGAACGGAGCCGAAGGCCCCCTGCCGGTCTGGTCCCCCGAGGCCATGCGCGGTCTGATCGTCGAAGACGACGAGGACGGAGCGAGCGAAGACCCAGGGCAAGGAGAAGACGCATGAGCACCACCAGCGAGTTCCGCAAGCAGGTCCTGGAGACAGCCCCGCGCTTGAAGCTCGATGATCGCTTCCGCTTCGCCTGCCATTCGGGCGTGCAGTGTTTCAACCAGTGCTGCGCCAACATCAACATCTTTCTCACCCCCTACGACGTGCTGCGCCTCAAGCAGCGCCTGGGCATCACCTCCACCGAGCTGCTCGACAAGTACACGGTGGTGCCCTTCAACAAAGAGATCAAGCAGCCCGTACCGCTGATCCGCATGCGCGACGACGAGGGCAAGGCCTGCCCCTTCGTGGGCGAACAGGGCTGCACGGTCTACGAGGATCGCCCCTGGGCCTGCCGCATGTACCCCCTGGGCATGGCCGCACCTCGGGACGAAGTCCCCCCCCTTGAGGGGGGGCGGAGGGGGGATGAAAAAAGAGGGCAGGGCGAGAGCTTCTACTTCCTGATGGAAGAGGAGCACTGCCGCGGCTTCGAGGAAAAGAGAGAGTACTCCGTCGGCGGCTGGATCGACGACCAGGGCGTGCAGGAGTACAACGAGGCGGGTGAGCTCTTCAAGCCCATCACGCTGCACCCCTTCTTCGAGGGCAACGACGTCACGCCGCCCAAGATGGACATGTTCTTCATGGTCGCCTACGACCTGGACCGCTTCCGGCGCTTCGTCTTCGACTCCAGCTTCCTCCACAAGTTCGCCATCGAGCCCGAAGTGGTGGAGGCGATGCGCGAGAGCGACTTCGAGCTGATGAAGTTCGGCTTCCGCTGGCTGCGCTTCGCGCTGGCCTACGAGCCTACCGTCAAGCTCAATCCGAAGTACGACCCGGCCGCGCAGAAGGAGAGGGACTTCTTCCAGCGCCCCGGGCCCCAGACTGGCAAGCAGCGCGACGAATTCTAGCGCTACCCCTTTGGAAATCCAGTCCCATAGACGTCCAGTCCCGTCGATTTCCATTTGCACGTACGAAGTTTAATTCCATTCCACGGAGGATTTGCAAGGTGAGCCAGAAAACTCCATACGGCAAGCCTATCCTTGTCATAGGTGGTGGCATCGCCGGCATCACCGCCGCCCTCGAAGCAGCGGAAGTGGGTTGCGAGGTCATCCTGGTCGAAAAGGAAGCCTATTTGGGCGGCCGAGTCGTCAAGATGAACCAGTACTTCCCCAAGCTCTGCCCCCCCACCTGCGGCCTGGAGATCAACAACCAGCGCATCCGTAACAACTCTCGGATCACGGTCCATACCCTGGCCGAGGTGGTGCGCGTGTCTGGCAGCCGTGGCGACTTCGACGTCACCATCAAGGTGGAGCCCCGCTACGTCAAGGGCGCCATCAGCAAGGCGCACCTCGATGCGGTCACCAGCGAAGTGGACGACGAGTTCAACGACGGAATGTGCAAGGTCAAGGCGCTGCGCATGCCCCACGACCAGGCCTTCCCGCCCCTGGCCGTGCTCGACATCGACGCCCTCTCCGACGGTGAGCAGCAGGCCCTGGCCGCTGCCGAACCCCAGGGCTCCATCGATCTGGAAGACCAGATCCGCACCCTCGACGTCAGCGTGGGCGCCATCATCCTGGCCACGGGCTGGCGCTCCTACGACGTGAGCAAGCTCGACCTGCTGGGCGCCGACAACGCCGACGTGATCACCAACCTCCACCTGGAGCGGCTCGCTTCCAGGACCGGCCCCACCGGCGGCAAGATCCTGCGCCCCTCCGACAGCGCCGAGCCCAAGCGGGTGGCCTTCGTGCAGTGCGCCGGTTCGCGCGACGTGAACCACCTGCCCTACTGCTCGGGCGTCTGCTGCATGGGCTCCCTCAAGCAGGCTCGCTACGTGCGCGAGCGCCTGCCCGAGGCCCAGGTAACCATCTTCTACATCGACATCCGCACCATCGGCCGTCACGAGGAGTTCTACTACGAGCTGCTCGATGACGAGAAGATCTCCTTCGTCAAGGGCAAGGTGGCCCGCGTCGAAGCCGGAGAAGGCGCCCTGGCGCTGACCGTCGAGGACACCCTGGGCGGCCAGCTGCTCGAGCAGAACTTCGACCTGGTCGTGCTGGCGGCAGGCGTGGTGCCCAGCTGGGCCGACGCCCCCATCGCCGGCGCCTCGCCGGCCACCGACGACTACGGCTTCATCGTCAACCCCGCTGAGCGCAACGGCGTCTACGGTGTCGGCTGCGCCCGCCGGCCCACCGACGTGTCGCGCTCCGTCAAGGACGCCACCGCCGCCGTGCTGCGCGCCATCCAGGACGTGAGGAGCTAGCCATGAGCGACAAACTCGGAGTATTCATCTGCACGGGCTACGGCATCGGCGACGCCCTCGACATCGACACCCTGGAAGGGGTCGCCGGCGAGTACAACGCCGACGTCTGCGTGACCTTCGAGGCCGTCAACGCCGACAGCCTGGGTTCCATCCGCCAGCAGGTGGCCGACGAAGGCCTGAACAAGGTCGTCATCGCCGGCACCTCCTCCCGCACCTATATGGCCGCCGACCTGCCCCAGGTCGACGATCTCCAGTTCGTCAACCTGCTGGACTGGGTCGTGCTGACCCACAACGCCGAGGAAGCCGACGACGAGGACGAGGAGCAGGAGTGCATCCAGGAGATGGCCGACGACCAGCTGCGCATGGCCATCACCCGCGCCCAGAAAGCCAAGCCGGTGGAGCTCTTCCCCGAGCACGCCGATCTCTGCAAGACCATCCTGGTGGTGGGCGGCGGCATCGCCGGCCTGACCGCGGCCTACGAAGCGGCCGAGACGGGCTACGAAGTGGTGCTGGTCGAAAAAGAGGCTGAGCTGGGTGGTTTCATGGCCAAGCTGCACCGCTCGGTGCCCATGCTGCCCCCCTACCGCGAGCTGGAAGACACAGGCGTCGCCGCCAAGATCGCGGCCATCGGGGGCCACGCCAGCATCACGGTGCACAAGGGCACGGTCATCAAGTCCATCAACGGCGGCCCCGGCCTCTTCGATGTCACGCTCGACAGCGGCGTCGAGTTCCGCGCCGGCGCCATCGTGCAGGCCACCGGCTTCACGCCGCTGGAGCCCGAGGGCACCCTGGGCTACGGCGAGAACCCCGACGTGATCACCAACGTGCAGTTCGAGGAGATGGCCTGCAAGGGCGAGTTCAAGCGCCCCTCCGACGGCCAGCCCGTCAAGAGCGTGGCCTTCGTGCAGTGCGGCGACTCCCGCAACCCGCTGGACTTCTCCTACGCCTCGGCCATCATGTCCCTCAACGCCCTCAAGCAGGCCCTGTACATCCGCGAGGCCGACGAAGAGGCGCGCGCCTTCGTGTTCTTCGAGCACCTGCGCACGCCGGGGCAGCACGAGGACTTCTACCGCCGGGCCCAGGAAGACAACGGCATCTTCCTGACCCGTGGCACGGTCACCCACGTCGAGGCCGGCGATCCGCTGACCCTGGACGTGAAGGACACCATGCTGGGCGACGAGCTGCAGGTCGAGGCCGACCTGCTGGTGCTCAACGCCGGCATGCTGCCGCGTGCGGCCGACGGCGAGGCCATCCGCAACCTCGTAGACAGCGAGCGCATCGTCGAAGAGGGTCCAGGCAACGCCAAGTTCGAGGAATGCAAGGTCAAGGTCGAGGATCTGGCGGCTCACAAGGGCACCGAGATCCTGCACCTGGACTACCGCCAGGGCCCCGACCTGCCGGCCCTCAAGCACGGCTACCCCGACTCCCACTTCATCTGCTTCCCCTACGAGACCCGCCGCACAGGCATCTACGCCGCTGGCACCGTGCGCTCCCCCATGGACAGCGCCAGCGCCGTGGAAGACGCCATGGGCGCCACGCTCAAGGCCATCCAGTCCGTCGAGATGCTCTCGCGCGGCGAGACCGTGCATCCGCGGGCCGGCGACCTGGCCTTCCCGGACTTCGCCCTGATGCGCTGCACCCAGTGCAAGCGCTGCACCGAGGAATGCCCCTTCGGCGCCATCAACGAAGACGCCAAGGGCACCCCGGAATACCAGGTCACCCGCTGCCGCCGCTGCGGCATCTGCTTCGGCGCATGCCCCGAGCGCATCGTCAACTTCCCCGACTACTCCATCACCGCGGTGGCCGAGGCCATCAAGAACGTGGAAGTGCCGGATGAGTGGGACGAGCGCCCGCGCGTGCTGGTGCTGGCCTGCGAGAACGACGCCATCCCGGCAATGGAGGCCGCCGGTCAGCACGGGCTCACGTTCTCCAGCTTCGTGCGCATCATCCCGGTGCGCTGCCTGGGCGCCGTCAACGTGGTCTTCATCAAGGAGGCCATCTCCAACGGCTTCGACGGCGTGCTGCTCTTCGGCTGCAAGCACGGCGACGACTACCAGTGCCACATGATCAAGGGCTCCGAGCTGATGCAGACCCGTGGTGGCAACATCAAGGAAGCCCTGGAGCAGATGGCCCTCGAGAACGAGCGCGTGGCGATCCACGACATCGAGATCACGGACTACGAGACCATCCCCAGGGTGATCAACGAGTTCATGGAGCTGATCGACGAGATCGGCATGAACCCCTTCAAGGGGATGTAGCAGGAAAGCGAGATGCGACCCGCGGCGGCTGGCCGGAGATATGGGCGCCCGTGACAAGGGCCGGCCGCTTGCCGTATGGGTTCCCATTATTGTCGGAGAGAGCAGAGGATGAAAGTCAACCCCGATCTGAAGTTCGTCGACGACCTGGTCCGCTCTGGCGGCGCGGACGTCAAGAAGTGCTACCAGTGCGCCACCTGTTCGGTGGTCTGCCAGCTCTCTCCCAAGAAGCACCCCTACCCCCGCAAGGAGATGATCTGGGCCGGCTGGGGCCTGAAAGACGAGCTGGCCGGCGATCCCGACCTCTGGCTCTGCCACCAGTGCGGCGACTGCACCGTGCAATGCCCACGCGACGCCAAGCCCGGTGAGGTGATGGCTGCCGCGCGCATGAAGGCCATCGAGCACTTCGCCTTCCCGAGCTTCATGGGCAAGCTGGTGCGCGAGCCCGGCATGATCCCGGTGCTGGTGCTGATCTCGGGCGTCTTCCTGGCGGCCATGGTGGGCGTGCAGAAGGTCCTGAACGCCACTACGCACTTGATGTTCCACGAGGCGGGCTTCGAGTACGAGGAGTTCCTCTCCCACCCTGTTCTCATCGCCTTCTTCTCCACAGCCTTCGTGCTGGCCATGCTCTTCGCCCTGTTGGGCGTCAAGCGCTTCTGGGACGCCCTGGAGGCCAAGGCGGCCGACTGGGGCACAGGCGAAAAGATCGGCTTCGTGCCGGCCATGATCGAAGCGGTGACCGACCTGTTCACCCACAACCGCTTCCATCGCTGCGAGGCCGGAAGAGTCCGCCGCACAGGGCATCTCTTCGTGTTCTACGGCTTCTTGGGCCTGCTCATCGTCACCAGCATCGCCACCGTGCTCACCTTCCTGGAGGTGGGCTTCATGCGCGAACTGCTGGGCATCGCGGCCGAGACCGAGCTCTACCCCCTGGGCTGGCTGCACCCGGTCAAGATCGCCGGCAACCTGGCCGGTCTGGCCATGGTGGGCGGCGCCATCTACGTGTGGAACTACCGCTCCTCCAACCCGGAGATGACGGGCCAGACCAGCTACACGGACTGGTTCTTCCTGGGGCTCATCTTCGCGGTGGGGCTGACGGGCTTCTGCACCGAGTTCGTGCGGCTCATCCCGCCGATTCCCCCTGTGCTCGGCACGCCCATCTACCTGCTGCACCTGATGTCAGTCTTCTGGCTGCTCATCTTCTTGCCCTACACCAAGTTCGCCCACGCCTTCTACCGGCTCTTCGCCATGGCCTGGGCTCGGAGCAGGGGCAGGTTGCTGCCGAAGGAGAGCTAGGGTCTACTCCTCGAGCCCGGCGTCCAGCTCGTACGAGGCGGGAGACTCGCTGGCCAGAAGGGGATCGGCGGCGCGTTCGAGGCGCTCGGCGTGAGCCTTGCGCAGTGCCACTTGCAGCTGGATGGCGCGCATGAGCTCGGCATCGGGAGCCGCTTTGCACAGGCGCCGCAGGTTGCGGGGCGAAGTGCAAGCCAGGCCGGACAGCTCCGTGCGGCTCATCCGCTCACCGGCCACATGGGCGAGCGCACGGCGAGCGCGGGTGGTCTCATCACTCCTGTGCCGCAGATCGGGCAAGGCCAGCGCCGCGGTCGCGGCCTCGGCGAGCCAAGCCAGATCCTCGGCAGGCTCCAGGCTCGTCAGCCCCAGGAAGGAGAGCAGGTGCTTCCGGTCCACATGGGGCAGGTGATTCCGCACGAGGCGACGGCTGTAGGAGCCCAGGTTGCGCAGACCGAGCAGGTCGGGCAGCAAAGAAGCTTCATGCAGCGGGTCGTAGTTGATCTCATGTCGCTGCGTGTTGGCCACCACGTAGTCGAAGGCGGTTCTCAGGTAGCGCTGCGTGTCCACGGGCTTGGCGAAGAGGGTCGCGAAGCCCACGGGCAGCGTCAAGCCGCGCCGCAAGGACTCGGCCACGCGCTGGGCCATGCGCCCGACGCCCTCACGCGAGCAGAAGGTCAAGTAGTGCAGGTGGGTGCCCGAGCAGCGGAAGGCCACCAGGTCGAAGTCGCGTCCGATGCGGATCACGCTGCGGGCCAGCAAGCGTCTGGCATCGACATCGCCGGCGATCACACGCCTATCGACCAGGTGGGTGTTCCAGTGCCAGGCGATGGGTTCGGACATGGGAAACCTCCGCCCCAGCCCTAACAGGCCCTCATCGGACGTCCAGGCCTCAGTGACACCTCACTGCCCCCTGGACGTCCGATCATACCCCCTCCAACCGGACGTCCAGGCCTCAGTGACACCTCACTGCCCCCTGGACGTCCGATCATACCCCCTCCAACCGGACATCCAGGCCCCAGTGACACCTCACTGCCCCCTGGACGTCCGATCATACCCCCTCCAACCGGACGT
>CAYVQL010000375.1:0-9867 GCA_964454135.1 uncultured Enterobacterales bacterium
CGCTGGCGGCGCAGGCCACCCGTGGAGGCTGGCTCCCGGTTCTGTCGCCTGCTCAGGGGCAGGAGAGGAGATTGAAGGGGAGATCGATGGGGAGATGGAGATCGAGATGGGGATCGAGATCGAAATGGAGATCGAGATGGAGATCGATCTCCATCTCCCTACTCGATCTCGCTCTCAACCTCCCCCCCGATCTCACCCCGCCTCAATCATCCACACAAGTCTGCGTCTTCATCTCGCAATGCTGCCCCTTGGGACAGTCGTAGTCCGTACTGCAGGGCGTGTGCCCCTCCACCGTCATGTCCACGGCCACATGGCTGTAGACCAGCAGGTCCAGGCAGCCCCACTCCACCTCCACCGAGTCCGCCGTCCTACGCCGGATCCAGGCGCTGGCGTAGCCCGAGATGCCGTAGGCCAGCAGCTGTTCCAGCAGCTCGGCTGGGATGCTCGCTTCGCCGTCGTCGTCGGTCTCGCAGATCATGGTGACCGGCGAGTTGCCGTGCTGGTCGATGTTGAAGGAGATGACGATGCGGGCCTCGGCCGAGCCCGGGGTCCAGGTGACCGCCATGTCCTGGTCGGTCTGTACCAGCCAGTCGGCGTCCTCCACCAGCAGGGTGTCCACGCCCAGGCCGCGCAGCTCGAAGGCGCCCTCGGCCGCCACCGTGATGGGCTCGCCAGGGGTGTAGAGCGGGTGCTCCACCGAAGTGTCCCAGTAGTTGTTGAAGCTGTCGGGGCTGAGGGTGACGGACGTGGTCAGGCCTGCGATATCCACCTCGCCCACGTCCTGGTTGATGGGGTAGGGGATGCACTCGCCCTCGTGGTTGCAGGCCTCGTCCGACTCGCAGGTCTGCTTGCAGAAGGGGTTGACCTTCTGCCACAGCACGCAGTCGCCGTCGCTGGCCACGTTGAACAGGATGGTGGTGGGGATCACGCCGTCGGATACGTTGCCGGTGACCGAGGAGAAGCCGTCCCCGGGCGTGTCCCACTGGGCCAGCTCGAAGGTGCCCACGTGGTCGTCGTAGCCGCAGGCCCCGTTCAGGTCGTCCAGGGTCCAGCCGCCGTCGGGGGTGGTGTCAGGCGGATCGCTGTCGGCGTTTGAGTCCGAGGGCACGCCCTCTTTGTCACAACCGACCACCAGGACGAAGACGAGCAGAGCCCCGGGACGCATGGCGCTCACGCTCCCCAGCCCGGGTAGGGCCGTGCCTGCTTGACCCAGAGCTGCAGCTCGTCGGACCAGTCGTCGTCGAACTTGAACTCGATGTCCATGCCGTAGAAACCTCCCGAGGTGCCGTAGGCCTCGTAGAAGTAGCTGTGGATGGCGTCCAGGGCCTGGCCCAGCTCGTAGGTCTGGCTGGTGGTCAGGACGTTCTCGTCCTCATCGGTCAGGCTGGAGTGGGCCAGGAAGACGATGGGCTGACCGTCCATGTAGTAGTAGTAGATGAACTGGTCGGTGGTGACGCCCTCTTCGGGAAAGACCACCGACTCCTCGCCCACCTGCACGTTGACGTAGAAGCCCGGCTCCATGCCCGTGGTGTCGTAGATGTTGGCGGTGATGGCCACGCCGTTGGCTTCTTCGTCGGGGAAGCTGTGGTGGCAGAGCAGGGCCATGCCGATGTCGGTGTGCACGATGCTGTAGTACTCGCGCTCGTCGAAGGCGCGGTAGCTCCACAAGCTGGCCCAGACCGTGCGGATGGCGTCCTCGATGGGATCCTGCGCGTCGCCCACCTGGCCGCTCTCGCTGTCGTACAGGCCGGCGCCGTTGAAGCCGCTGACGTCCTCGGCGTTGGTGGAGGAACGGAAGCGCATGCGCGTGTCGGGGTAGTCGGCCTCGAGCTTTTCGGTCAGGGCCGCGATGAACTCCTTGTCGATGGGAGCCGCGACCATGGCCGCCTGCAGCTCTTCGAGCATGTCGCGCCGCACGGAAGAGTCGCCCTGGAACTCCTTGTCGGCCAGCATCTCGTCCACCACCGGCCAGAAGTCGTTCTGCTCCATGAACTGGTTGTAGTAGTAGACCGGGATGGCGAAGGCGTGGGGGTGGGGCACCAGGTCGCCGATGCGCGCCAGGCCGCCGTAGTGGGAGGCCTTGCCCCCGAAGACGGGCACGGCCAGGGACAGGGCGTCCACCAGGTCGTAGGTCTCCAGGTCCAGGATCTCCTGCTCGTCGCGGAAGTCGGTCACCGAGGTGTCCATGGGCGTGACCACGATGGGATCGGGCTTGTTCTCCTCCCACCACTGGTCGGCCTCTTCCTGGGTGACTTCGCGGATGCTGTAGTCCATGGCCTCGACCACCAGCTCGACGTACTTGTCCTCCAGGGCGCGCAGCTCCTCGTTGTCCCAGGCGTCGCGCAGGGCCATGTTGGGTGTGCCGCGGTTCTGGGAGAGCACGTTGATGTGCGACAGCGGGGTCTGGAACTCCGAGGTGATGATGCCGGCCACCACGGCGATGTCGTTGGGCACCGAGTCGAGCACCACTATTTCGCGGTAGTTGACGTCTTCGATCTCGTCGGCCGCGTAGAACTTGAACTGGCCCATGGAGGTGGCCAGGTTCAGCGGCTGGTAGGTGATGCCCTCGAAGAGCTCGTCGGTGGTGATGATCGCGACATCTTCGGGCAGATCCTCGGCCTCGGCCTCCACCGCCTCGGAGGTGGGGTGGAAGTAGAGCTCGTTGCCGAAGTAGGCGTTTTCCTGGATGTTGTAGTAGGCCGAAGCGATCATGTCGGCCGTGGCCGTGTCGTAGGGCGAGATCTCGTAGGCGAAGACCTCGGGTTCCTCGTAGTAGGTGACCGCCCCCAGCAGGAAGCGCCGGTCCGGGCTGTAGTACTCGGTGACGTTGAAGCTGGACAGATCGGGCACATACGGCAGGCCGTCGCCCGAGAGGTGCTCCGAGGCGAAGTCCCAGTGGATGAGGTACTTCTTGCTGTTCTGGAAGTACAGCTCGTCGCCGTCTACGCGGTCGATGACGGTCTTGCAGGACTGGGCGCCGGGGATGGAGGCGTCCAGCGGATCCGAGGAGAGGGTCTCGAAATCGGTCCAGCAACCGATTTGCTGGGCGTAGTCGGGCTCATCGCCCTCGGCGATCACGCAGTCCCAGGCGGAGGCGGTGTCGGCGCTGTCGCCCGGAACGGGTACGGGATCGTCCCCGCAGCCGTCACAGCCGGTCAGGATAGCGAAAATGGGAAAGAAAACACGGTGCATTTCTGTCTCCTCAGCGGCGCTTGGACGGGACGCCCAGGTCCAGTTCCCAGCTGCGTTCTGCGTTGCTGCCATCTGCGATGTAGAGCTTGAGCGGATCCCAGCCCCCGATGCCCGAGCCCCACTGGAAGTTGGGCATATAGATATAGCCACCCATGTCGGCGCCATCGGCCACGATGTCGCGGAACTCGCCGTCAGGGAACAGGCGCACGAGCTTGGAGCGCATGTAGTCGGCGATGTAGATATTGCCGCAGTAGTCCACGCCCATGCCGTCCAGCCAGCCCGAGCCCACGTCCTCTCTGTAGACCTCGAGCTCGCCGGTGTTGCCGTCTTCGTCGATGGGCAGGCGGTAGAGGATGCCCTCGCCCGAGAAGCCCGCCATGTAGAGGGCGTCCCAGGTCTCGTTGAAGGTGATGCCGTTGGGGCTGCGGATGTCCTGGTCCACGATGGTCTGCACCTCGCCCGTGTCCGGGTCCACCCGGTGCACCTGCCGGTCATCGTGCTCGGTGACGTAGACGATGCCGTTGCGGTCCACCTCGATGCCGTTGGGGTAGCGCAGGTTGGGCACGATGGTCTCGTAGGCGTAGTCCTGGTCCTTGTAGAGCCGCATCAGCGAGCCCTGGGTGTCGTTGGCCAGCACGATGTCGCCGTTGGGCAGGCGTCGCATGCCCGCGCGGAAGTTGAGGTTGGGCACCAGCACCTCGCGCTCGCCGTTGTAGTCGGTGCGGTAGACGTGCTGCCAGTCGCTGCCGATCATGTAGCCGTCGTCGTCGAAGTCCAGGTCCTCGACGGTCCAGGCCGTGATGGCGGTCGCTTCGAAGGGCCCTTCCTCGATGGCGTCGCAGTCGAAGTCGACCCAGGGATCCGCGGTGTCGCTGTCGTGAGGGGAATCGCTGTCGTGAGGTTTGCCGCTGTCGTCGGTGTCGCCTGGCTGCCCGGATCCGCTGTCGCCGCTGTCGCCGTGGACGGGGGGTGCGGGGGGATCTTGCACAGCGGGCGGCGTGCAGCCCGCCAAGAGCAGAAGGACCGCTGCCAGGGGGAAGGTGCTGCGTATCATCGTTTCCTCGTCGCGGGGAGATTCACCATTGCTTGGAGCGCACGCCTATGTCCACTTCGTATGTGTTGTTTCGTGTCTGCGCATCCACCACGTAGAGCTTATGGGCGCTCCAACCGCCTAGGCCGGAGCCCCACTTCAGGTTGGGCAGGTAGGCGTGGTTGCCGATGTCCTGGCCGGAGAAGACCGCGTCCAGGTACTCGCCATCGGAGTTGTAGCGCATGACCTTGGCACGGCTGTAGTCGATCACGTACAGGTTGCCGCAGATGTCCACGCCCATGCCCACCAGGTAGCCGGTGCCCACGTCCTCGGCGAAGACCTCCAGCTCGCCCGCAGGGTCGCCGTTCTCGTCCATAGGCAGCTTGTAGATGCGCCGCGCGCTGGAGGAGTAGCTGTTGATGTACAGCGTCGTGAAATCCGGACTGAAGCTGAGGCCTTCGGGGGCGTCTATCTGGCCCTGGGTCAGTACCAGCGACTCGCCGGTCTCGGGATCGATGCGCCGTACGCGGTCGCCGCTGCTCTCGGCCACGTAGATGCGGCCGTCGCGGCCTATTTCCAGGCCATTGGGATAGGACAGGTCGCCCACCAGGGTCTCGTAGCTGCCGTCTTCGTGCACCAGCACGATGGCGCCGCGGGTGTCCAGGCAGACCACCAGCTCGCCCGTGGGCAGCATGCGCATGCCCGCCTCGAAGGGCAGGTTGGCGACCCAGACCTCGGCCTCGCCGTCGTAGCTGCTCTTGTAGATGTGCTGGCCGTTGTTGCCTATCAGGTGGCCTTCCTGGTCGAAGTCCAGGTCTTCCAGGGAGTAGGCTTCGACGTTGCGCCACTCGAAGGGAGGCTCGGGCAGCGCGTCGCAGGCCGGATCCACGAAGGGCTCGCCAGTCTCGCCGGTCTCGCCCCCGGGATCGCTGTCGCCGGTCTCGCCCGGTACAGGGCTGTCGCCGCTGTCCCAGGGGGCGCTGTCGCCGCCAACGGGAGGGGGCTCGGCCGGTTCGCTGATGGAGGGCGGGCGGCAGGCGAGCAGCAATGCAGCGCAGGCCAGCGAGAGCGATGGGGAGGTGCGGAGTAGGGGCCCGCCTCGAACGGCGTCACGCGCCATGGGCACTCCATGGTGGGGGAGAAGAGGCGGCACTGTCTTGAGAATATGTCAGTATTGGGACGATGGGGAGAAAGAAGGCTGTCAAGGACGCGGGGCTTCAAGGCAGCAGCGCGTAGAGATCCTCGATGGGGGTGCTGCGCCCCAGCCAGGTGCCCGGAGAGAATGCCACGTCCCAGGCCACTTCTCCTTCGGGGGTGACCTCGCGCAGCCGGGCGCCCGTGCCGTAGTTGTGCAGGGTGTTGCCCCCGGGCAGGCGGTGCGCTTCGCCCAGGTGGGAGCCGTAGAGGCCCTCGCCCTCGCCGAAGCTCCAGATCTGACGCAGGGTCCTGGTCGATGGGTCCAGGGCGTATTCTCGCACCACCGTCTCCTCGTCGATCGCCGATCCCTGGGCGGACAGCAGCAGGGTGCCAGCGTCGGTGTAGTGCGCCCCGTGCTGCCACCAGAAGGCTGATTCCAGCGGTTCGAAATCCCAAGAACCCGCGCTGTGCCCGAACCAGCGCTGCGTGCTGCCGCGTTGCGGATCGATCTCCACCACGGTGTCGGTGCTGTAGATGGACAGCAGCAGGTGCCCATGGGCCGGATGCCAGGTCAATGAGTTGGCCCCGCACTGCTCCTTCAGACCCAGCTGGTCGTAGAACTCGTCGCAGCGCCAGATCGTCTCCCAGCTGCCGTCCCCCTGCGCCACGCGCAGCTCGGGGTCCTGCTCGAGGGAGTGCCAGGCGATGGAGCCGTCGTCCAGGTCGGTGTAGGCGTGGTGCAGACCCGGCGTGTGCCAGCGCTCCAGCAGGCTGCCGTCTATTCCCATGCGCCGTACATGGGACGCGGCGCCGCCGTCGAGGCCGCTGAAGAAGCTGTTGTAGTCCAGCAGGATGGAGCCGCCGTCCTGAGAAATGCGGGGGTGGGCCGTGCTGAGCTGCTGGGGGGTGGGCCAGGCCCAGACCGGCCGGCCCTGGCGGTCGAAGATGAAGCTCCAGAAGGCGCTGGAGAGCCCCCTTTCATCCGGTTCGTCCATGCTGGCCAGCACCCAGCGCAGGCTGGGATCCCAGCGCGCATCGTCGGCTGCGAGCACCTCCATCTGGGGGAATCCGTCGGGCAGTTGGCCGGTTTGGATGGTCCGCAGGGCGCTGCGCTGCCGACCGTCTTCCCCCTGGGTGATCACGCGGTAGCGGATCTCGTTGTCGTAGGGGCAGCCGAGCAGCAAGGCCTGCTGGACACCCGGATCAAGGTCGCGTCGCGGCGTGGCCTCCCAGGTCACGCCGTCCTCGCTCCACGCCAACCATGTCCTGGCCGGCTCCTGCTGCACCCAGCTCACCCGGACCAGACTCTCGATGTTCTCGTGCAGCTGGGCGCTGATCGCTATGACGTGGCTGGGTTGATCCTCGGGTGCAGCGCAGGCGCTGAGCGCGAGCAGCAGGTAGAGGCGGGAGCTAGGCATCGCGCTGCATCGTAGCCGAGGCGCGATCAACCCGCTCCCGCCACCATCAAGGGAGCGAAGCGCGTGGCCGGCGACATGATGGACATGAAGGGGTAGGGATCGTTGCCCACCTCTTCCAGCTTTTGCAGCATGTCCAGCAGGTTGCCTGCCAGGTTGAGCTCGGAGACGGGGCGCGCCAGCTGGCCCTTCTCGATCAGGAAGCCCTTGATGCCGGCCGAGAAATCACCGGTGGTGCCGTTCATATTGCCGCCGATGAAGCCCGTGACGAAGATGCCGCGCTCCAGGTCCTTCACCATCTCGAGGCCGTCGCGCTCGCCCAGCTCGTAGACCAGGTTGGAGGGATTGCCCGTGGTGGGGGCGACGCCCTGCTTCCGAGCCCAGTAGGTGGGGTAGTAGAAGTTCTTGAGCACGCCACCCTCGATCAGGGGCATGCGACGGGCGACCATGCCCTCGTCGTCGTAGCGCTGCGACTGCAGGCCGCGGGGCACCAGGGGATCGTCGTGCAGGGTCAGCAGCTGGCTGGCGATGGGCTGGCCCAGCTTGTCGCCCAGGCAGCTCATCTTGCGGTAGACGCTGGAGCCCCGCAGCACCTGCAGCAGCTTGTAGCCCAGGAAATCGCCCCAATAGTTGACGATCACCACCGGGTACTCGCCGGTGGCGATGGGGGCGGCGCCGCGCATGGCCAGGGCGCGCTCGGCCACCAGCTGACCGACGCTCTCAGGTTCATCGGCGTCTTGCCAGTGGCGCCAGCTGCGATGATCCCAGCCGGACTGCTTCTTGGTCTCGCCGTCGGGCACGTGGGCCGAGCCGCCCACACTGACCTGAGTGCTCTCCCGCTGGCCGGCGAAGCCGGCGCTGCTCAGCTGCACCGAGCGACCGTGAACCTCGCGGTAGTTGGCCTGCACGTTGAAGATCTCGGGATCCACGCCTCGCGCCGCCTCGGTGATGCGTTGGCAGAGGGCGATGCTGTCCTCTTTCTTGCCCGCGGCCAGGGCCTGGTCGAAGAGCTGCAGGTCCGCCTCGGGCAGGGGAGCGCATTGCTCGGGCTCGGGCAGGCCGCGGTGGGGATCGGGATCGGTCAGCTTGACCAGCTCCACGGCGCGGGCCGCGAAGTCGGCCACGGCCTCGGGACGCAGATCCGACGAGGAGAAGCTGCCGTAGCGACCCTGCACGAAGAGATCGAGCGACAGGGACATGGCCTGGTGCTCTTTCAGGGTCTCGGTCTGGCCGTCCTTGGTGGTCAGCTGGTACTCGCGGCGGTTGGAGAGCGAGACGCGCGCCTGCTCCACGCCCAGGGCGCACAGCGCGTCCAGGGTGCGCTGTCCCTGGTCCATCAGGTTCTGCAGCGATTCCATGGGAGCGCTCCTTTCAGCCTTCGCGGCCGCCGACGGTGACCTTGGAGATGCGAACATGGGGCAGGCCGAAGTTGACCGACACGCGCTGTCCGCCCTTGCCGCAAGCCCCGGAACCGGAGTCGGGGATGACCAGGTCGCCGGCCACGCGGTCTACGCGCATCAGGGACTCGGGACCGTTGCCGATGATGTTGACGTCCTTGATGGGCGCCGTGACCTGGCCTTTCTCGATCAGGTAGCCGTAGTTGACGAAGAAGGTGTAGTCCCCCGCGCCGATGTTCACCTGACCATTGGTGAAGTCGATGGCGTAGATGCCGCGCTCGATGCCCTCGAAGACCTCGTCCTTGCTGTGGCTGCCGGCGGGCATGAAGGTGTTGGTCATGCGTGGCAGGGGCTGGTGCTTGTAGCTCTGGCGACGGCCGTTGCCGGTGGGGGCCACGCCGAAGTGGGCCGCGGAGATGCGATCGTGCATATAGCCACGCAGCACGCCGTTTTCGATCAGCACGTTGCGCTGGGATTCCACGCCCTCGTCGTCGAAGCAGATGGAGCCCTGGCTGTTGGCGAGGGTGCCGTCGTCGATGATGGTGCAGAGCTGGGAGGCCACCTCTTCGCCGATGCGATCGGCGTAGATGGACACCTTCTTGCGGTTGATGTCACCCTCCAGCCCGTGTCCCACCGCTTCGTGCAGCAGGATGCCGGAGTGGCCGGAGCCCAGCACCACGGGCATCTCGCCGGCTGGGGGGGTGACCGCGTCGAAGGAGAGCAGGGTGCGCCGCACGGCCTCGCGGGCGATCTGCTCGGGCTTGTCGCCGCCGTAGAAGCTCTGCTCCAGGGCGCCGCCCTCGGAGTAGGAGTTGCGCTCCGTGCGCTCGCCGCGGATGGCGCTGACAAATGCGCCCAGGTTGATCTTGGGCCGCGAGTCCCAGCAGACGCGCCCGTCGGAGCGGAAGAGCAGCAGGCGCTTCTGCTCGCTGCGCTGGAAGGCCACCACCACGTGCAGGTCCGAGGACTCGGTGCGGGCCGCGGCGTCGATGCGGCGCAGCAGCGCCAGCTTGTCGGCCACGGGGTAGTCGGTGGGGGAGCCCTGTACCGGGTAGCGGGAGGGCACCTCCAGGGCTTCGAAGCTGGGGACGGCGCCCTGGGCCTTGGAGGCGGCGATCAGGGCGGCGGTGCCGGCGGCCTCCAGCAGGGCCTCTTCGCTCAGGAACTCGGTGTAGGCGTAGCCGGTCTGGTCGCCCACCACGACACGCACACCCGCGCCGCGCGCCACCGAGGCGTAGGCCTCGTTCACCATGCCCTCCTCCAGCTTGAGGGAGTCGGAGAGCCGGTGCTCGAAGAAGAGATCGGCGAAGTCGCCGCCGCGCTCCATGGCGCGGGCCAGCACGCGGGCGGCGGTCTCTTGCGAGACCCCGAAGAGCTCGCCCCACTCGGCGGGGAGCGGGCCCGCGCCGCCCTGTGACGTGAGGGGATCGGCAGTGGCGGCCGGCTTGGGGCAGCCGGGCAGCAGGGGGCTGAACAGCAAGAGGCTGCTGCCCGCCAGGCCGTGGGCCAGGAACTCGCGGCGGTCGAAGGATCTCATTGGGGGGCTCCTGTAGGGGTGAGCGGGGGTAACGTATCCGCTGGGGGGGCTGTGGGGAGGTGGAGGGTGGGGGGGGGGGGGGGAGGGGCGGGGGGGGGGGGGGGGGGCGGGGTGGGGGGGGGGGGGGAGGGGGGGGGGGGGGGGGGCGGTGGGGGGGGG
>CAYVQL010000376.1:0-9805 GCA_964454135.1 uncultured Enterobacterales bacterium
GGCCGGGGTTGCTGCTGGCATCGCCGGCGGCGCAGTCGCTGTTGTCGGCCACCTGACCGCTGGGCTGCTCGCAGGCCAGCGTGGCGCGGTAGTCCTCGTCGCCGTAGCCGTCGGCGTCGCTGTCGGGGTACCAGGACTCCATGCTGCTGCTGTCCGTGCCGCCGTCGGCGTCGTCGGCCAGCCCGTTGCAGTCCTCGTCGGCGTCCGCGTCGTCGCAGATCTCTGTGGCGCCCGGGTTGATCCCGGCGTCGGAGTCGTCGCAGTCCGTGTTGTCCTGGGTATGGGCCCCGGGATCGGAGCAGGAGACCACGCCCGTCTTGGGATCGCCGTAGCCGTCGCCATCGGCGTCCTGATACCAGGTGGGGGCGTCCGCGGCGTCGGCCTCGTCCACGGTGCCGTCGCAGTCGTTGTCGGCGCCGTCGCAGACCTCGATGCCATCGGGGTTGATGGTGGCGTCCGTGTCGTCGCAGTCCAGGTCGTTGTCCACGTAGCCCTTGGGCTGCACGCAGTCCTCCAGGGGCAGGTCGAGATCGCCGTAGCCATCGCCGTCGCCATCGACGTACCAGGTGGTGTACTGCACGTCGTCGTCGATCTCACCGTCGCAGTCGTTGTCCACGCCATCGCAGCTCTCGGCGGCGGCGGGGTTGATCTCGGGATCCGCGTCGTCGCAGTCGCCGCCCTCGCTCACCAGGTCCGCGCCGTCGGGGCAGGCCTCTTGCGCGCTGTCGTCGGTGCCGTAGCCGTCGGCGTCGGCGTCGGTGTACATGACCTGGGTGACGCCCTCGTCGGTCTGGCCGTCGCAGTTGTTGTCAGCGCCGTCGCAGACCTCTTCGGCGTCCGGGTGCACGCTGCTGTCGCTGTCGTCGCAGTCTTCGGGCTCGGCGAAGCCGTCGCCGTCGGCGTCGCCGCCAGCGGCCGTGTCGCCCCCAGAGGGACCGCTGTCGTCGATCTTGTCGTCGCAGCCGAAGAGCGCCAGCGCGGCGAGGAAGAGCGGGGCATGGAAGGAGCGCATGGAGAGAGACCTCGAGAAAGGGATCCCTTCCATGCTAACGGTTCAATGACCCTCTTCCCACATCTACCAGGAGATGCCCGCCGCCTTGGGGCTGGGCTCACCGCTGTCCGGTTGCGGCCCGCTCCAGCTCGGCCTGCATGCGCGCCGCGATACGCTGCGCACGCGCCTCGGGCAGGCGGGCCAGATCGAAGCAGCAGTTGATCTTCAAGGCGCCGGCGTAGCTGGCCGCGGCGCTGCAGAGCAGGCCGCCCGAGCCCGGCCCGATGGCGAAGTGCAGCGCCCGCAGACCAGGAACGGGCGCCGCGGGATCGGCGCCGGCCTGGCCCAGGTTTGTCAGGATGCTGGAGGGAGGCATGCCGGCCAGCAGGCGCCCCAGGCGCCGGGCGCCACGCGCGTCGGGGGGAAAGAGCCAGTCCGGCGGGAAGCCGGGCCAGAGCAGGTGGGCGTCGCCCCGCCCCAGCTTGCGCCGCAGACCCTGACGCACCTCACGGGCCAGGTCCCAGAACTCGCGGCCGCGGCCCAGCCGATGTCCCACCGAGGCCATGGCGGCGAACATGCCCAGCTGGCTGGGGGCCACGGGCTGCGCCAGGAGGGGTCGCATGTCCAGGGCCGAGAGCAGCTCGAGCAGGGGCTCGGCGTCGGCCGGGAACTCGGCGGCCAGGGCCAGCAGCTGGGTGGCCCCCAGCGCGCCGTGCACGGTGGTGCGCTCTTGCCGGGCGCGCAGCAGCAGCCGCGCGCTGCGCTGGGCGTCGAGCCGCACGGGGAAGCTGCGCAGCTGGCGCGGCTCGCTGGGCGCGGGCAGGTCGGGCAGCTGCCAGGGACGGCCCTGGCACAGGGCCTGCCACGCCTCGCGGGCCCACATGGCGACCATGGGAAAGAGGACTCTCCAGCCGCGGTAGCGGGCTGGGTAGAGGGCCTCCTGGGGCGGCAGCGGCGCGCCGGCGGGTCCGCGGGGCTGCTCCCTGCCGGCGGCGCGGGCCAGCAGCTCCTCCACCAGCAGGGCGGCGCCGCGGGCGTCGGTCGAGGCGTGGCTGAAGCCGACGAGCAGGGCCGCGGCCGAGCTGTCGGGATCCTGAAAGAGCACGCAACGCTGCAGCGTCTCGCTGCGGGGCGGGAAGGGCCTGTCCAGCTCGCGGTCCAGGGCCTGGCGCCAGGTGGCGGGGCCGCCGGCTTGCACAGTGAGCTCGGGAGGGGGCGCCTGCCGCGGGCGGAAGGCCACGGCGCCGCCAGCCGTCACCTCGATGGCGCAGCCCAGCAGGGGATGGCGCGCCCAGCAGCGCCGGATGGCGCCCTGCAGCGCCTGCGTATCCCAGCGGCCCTCCAGCTCCGCCAAGACGGCGAAGTTGGTGCAGCAGTGCTGGTCCAGCAGCCAGTAGACGCGCTCGGAGCGCCCCAGGGGACGCCGCAGCTCTGCCTTTGCGTGCTCCATGGGGGTCCATAACGCCCACTTGAAACGATGCTATGCTCATCCTACGCATGCGCCCGCTCCCCCCCGCTCTCTACTCTCTGCTGCTGGCCACCGGCTGCCAGCGCGCCGCTCCGCCGCAGGTCACACGGGTTCCGGTGCAGCTCGACCAACCCGGCTCATTCGAGGCCCGGTTCGCGCTGCCAGGCCCCTCGGGATCCTTGCTGCCCTACCTGTCCCTGGCCGACGACCGGGGCCAGGAACGTGCCAATGGGGAGTTGGCCCTGGTCGAGAAGCTCGCCGTCAGCCTCGAGCTGCGGGACGAAGAGGGCGCGCCCGTCCATCGGGAGCGCTGGCCGCCCGCGCCGCTGCGCTGGGGCAACTGGGACCTGCCCGCCAGCGCCCTGATCCTGGAGCCGGCCCGGTCCGACCGGATCCCGCAGCTCGACCCCGGCCGCCGCTACCAGGCCGTGCTGCAGGTGGAGAGCGGCGCTCCCCAGCTGCAGGGCGTCCCGGCCGAGCTGGTGCTGAGCTGGGCGGCCAAGTAGGGAGCCGGCAAGGCGCGACGGACGAGGATCTGGCCGCTCTTGCGCACTTCCAGCAGGACTACCTCTCTCCCTGAGACGCGACCGACGCCTGGCCAGGAGGTACGATTCCTCTTGATGTCGCGTCTCTTCCTTCTGGCGGGCCCGCTCGCCGCCCTTCTCTGCGCCTGCCAGGACGATCCGGGCAGCGGCCTGCGCTGCGCCGCCGCCCAGGGCGAACCCCTGGACCTGCTGCCCTGGGCCCGCCTCAACGCCAGCGAGACGCGTGCCAATGGCGAGCTGCTGTGGCCCCTGGAGGCCGAAGACGCCATCGCCACCCTGCGCGACGACCAGGAAGAGACCGGCTGGAAGCCCCCCGACGAGGGCCAGGCCACGGTGGAGATCGACCTGCAGCCCTGGCTGGGCCGCCCCGTGGCCCTGGACCAGCTGAGCGCCAGCTTCGAGGGCGCCCCCGCCACGGTGCAGGTGCGCCTGCTGGAGGGCTGTGGCGCCGATCCCTGGCTGGCCCTGCGCTGGGACGAGCTCTCGGAACCGCTGGAGCTGGGCGGCGCCTGCGCCGGCTGCCTGGAGCTGGAGTTCACCCTGGACGGGGAAATGACCCTGCTGCAGCTGGCGCTGACCAGCCGCGACGCCAGCATCGAGCCGCCACAGCTGGACCCCAGCGACCTCGGCCCCGCCCTGGGCGCGCACGCCGGATCGGGGGTGGTCGAGGGCTTCTACGGCATCCCCTGGACCTGGCGCGAGCGCCGCCACGCGGTGGCCAACCTGGCGCGCGCCGGCATGGATCTCTACATCTACGCCCCCAAGGACGACCCCCTGCACCGCGACGAGTGGCGCACGCCCTACGACGAAGCCCAGCTGCTGGAGTTCTCCCAGCTCTCCGACTTCGCGCGGCAGGCTGGTGTGAACTTTTTTCTGGGCATCAGCCCCTTCATCGATTTCGAGGAGGACGACGACTACGACGCTCTGCTGGACAAGCTGCGGCCCTTCGCCGAGGACGGCCTGGGCGGCTTGGCCCTGCTGGCCGACGACATCGAGTGGGAGACCGAGGTGACCGTCGACGGGGCTCTGGGCCAGGAGCACGCAGCGGTGGCCAACCGCCTGCTGGAGGATCTGCGCTCGCTGTCCCCCGGGATGCAGCTGATCTTCGTGCCCACGGTCTACCGGGACGAGAGCCTGCAGGACTGGGAGGGCGCCGCCGACTACCTGGCGGCCCTGGCCGACCTGCACGTGGATATCGCCTATATGTGGACGGGCGACAGCGTCTTCAGCAGCACCATGCAGGCCGCCGACCTGGACGAGCTGCGCGGCCTGGTGGGCCGGGATCCCGTGATCTGGGACAACTACTGGGCCAACGACGCCAGCGACCGCTTTCGCGGCCAGCTGCTGCTGGGTGCCTATGACGGACGCGAGGCCGACCTGGCCGACGCCGTGCAGGGAGTGACTGCCAATCCGGCCCTGCAAGGCGCCCTGGCCCGCTGGAACGCCGCCGCCCTGGCGGACTGGCTGCAGACTCCCGGACCGGCCGACGCTGCCCGCGCCCGCGACACCGCCGCCGCACTGGAGGCCGCCTTCCACGCCGGCGTCGCCGCCCACAGCGAGCGGGACGCCGCCCTGGTGCGGCTGCTGATGGAGGTGCACGAGGGCTACGCCCTGGACGTGCCCGAGTGGGCCGCGCTGGAGCAGGGGATCGAGGCGCTGTTGGCGGAGCTGGACGGGGATGGCGCGCAGCTGGCCGAAGCTGTGCGGGTCCTGCTGCCCCTGCTGGCCCAGGCAGCCGCGCTGCCAGGCGAGGTGCACCACAGCGGCCTGGACGTCGAGCTGGCGGACGAGCTGGCCTTCCCGCTGGCGCGCCTGCGGGACGAGGGCTTGGCCGGGCTCTGGGCCCTGCAGGCCCTGGGCACGCGGTTGGGGGGAGAGAACGGGGAAGAGGCGCTGACCGCCGCCTGGCAGGCTCTGGAGCGGGCCGAGGAGTCGCGCTTCATGTCCGTGGCCGGCGACGTGGAGGACCTGGTGGAGGCCGTGGAGGCCTGCGACTCCCAGCAAGCCGGCTTCGTGCCTGTCCTGCCCACGTTCCTGCCGCCGCCCTGCCAGGTGGGCGTCGAGCTGCGCTGGCAGCCCTTCATCGGCGCCACGCAGCTGCAGGTCTTCGGCTTGCCCGGGGCCACGGCGGAGGGGAGCGAGGTGGTCTGGGAGCCGGGCTGGGCCGGGCGCTATCGGGTGGTTGTGGCGGGGGAAGGCGAGGGGTGGGGGTTCAGGGAAGAGGAGCTGGTCTGCGGGGGGTGAGGTGCCGTGCCGGGACCATCCCCAGGCCGCGCAGCGCGCGGCGAAGCGCGCTCTCCTCGCAATCCAGGCGCAGGAAGTGGCTCGGGCAAATCCGGCAGTCCGAGGACCCCAGACCCCGCCTGGGAACGAAAACGCCCTCCAGTGCCAGCATGGCCTGCACGATGGCGCATTCCTGGTCCGCGGCGCAGGACCACACCTCGCGCACGCCGACGCCGGGGGCCGCCAGCAGGTAGTCGATGTGCCAGCGCAGCTTCTTCTCGCGCCGCAAGTAGCGAGCAAGGCGCTTGTCCAGGGCGCGGCGGGCCGATCCCACGTAGGCGTAGCCACCGGGCTCGAGGGAGACGAGGCCCAGGCGGCCCACCTGGACTGCGACGCGCTGGCTGGCGGTGATCAGGAGGGCGTAGGAGGCCACCGTCGGCGCTCCCGTTCACTCCCAGGAGGCGCAGCGCCTCAGGTAGACCTCCGTATTGCCAGTCGAGCTGTTCGTGAGATTGGCATAGAAGGGCTCCCATTCCCCGAACTCCTGCACGCTGTAGGCCGACACCTCGGTGTAGTCCATCTCCCAACTGGCACAGACGGATGCGCCTGTGCCGGCGGTGGCTGTGGTGTCGCCTCCTGAGGCGTGGGTCTCCTGGCTGACCGCGTCGCAGGCGGCCACGGCCAGCAGGGCGAAGGCCGCGCCGATCAGCGCGGCCCGGAGGTCGGTCCTTTCGAGAGTCATGCTCGGCTCCATTCGGTAGGAAGCGACGCTCCCCTACTCCAGGATGGTGGCCAGGAATATCTCGGTGATGGCGTCGTGGCCCGCGGAGTTGGGGTGCATGGATGAGTGGCAGGCGGAGAGGAGGAGGGCGAGGACGGGGGCGCGCATGGGCGGGCAGCACCAGGGGGTCGGGGGGCGAGCAGAGAATAGCTCGCTCGCCGGGTGGCCCGGGGGAACGCGCCCTTTCTTCGCGACCGAGGGATGAGGCCGTGGGAGCCGGCCTGCCGGTCCCTCTCCCGCCCGCTTCTGCCACGCCCCCCCGAGAAGACCGAGCGCTCCCGTATGAACTCGAGTCCGCGCCAGGACTGGTGAGCAACTCTGGTAGAGGCGCGGAGATCCCGCACCTCCGAGGGGATTGCCAACTTGTGCCGCGGAGTTGTCAGTTCACGAGCGAGCGGGGGATCCTCCGACCAGGGCAGCGACTCTGGCGGCGAACGATCCTTCGGAAACATGTCACCAGTGGCGTCGAGATCTTGGGTGCCTGGACAAGCATCCGAAGGGCGAACCGGCTGGCGTCCAACGGGTGGTGGATTCTCTCTCGGGCGCCCAGAGGGCCCACCTTCGTCAGCGTTGCGATCTGCATGCACAGACGCGATGCCGAGGCTCCTGCCGGGTCGCGGGGTGGGCCACGGACTCGCCCTGGCGCGGTGGTCTCCGGGCCAGAAAAAAAAATCAAGGGAAAATGTCACCACTTGTCGCGTCGAGCCGTATATGGACACTGAAGGTGTCAGGTTGGCGAAGCTTCCCCTGGGAGGCATGGCGTCATCGCCCCTCGCCAGTGCCTGACCGGGCAGTGGCGCGCGTGGACCCGTGCGGCCAGCTGGCACTCTTCAGACCCCCACAGGAACAACCCCACCCCAGAAGAGGTTCTGAATGCTCCGATCAGCCACCACCATCACTTTCTTCTGCAGTGCCATCGCGGCTGCCTCTCTCGCCGCCTGCGGACCCGACGAGGCCACCGTCGGCATGGACGCGCTGTCCACCTACAGCGTCTCCACTGTCAACGGCGTCGAAAGCAGCTGCACCGACCTGCTCGCCGGGCAGACGGAGGATGTCGGTGACGTATGCTTCACCGTCATCGGCGACACGCTCGAGATCACGTACTCGATGGATGCCAACTGGTTCCTGGAGGAGGCGCACGCCTGGATCGGCTGCGACGCGGAGGGCTATCCGCAGAACCGCGCCGGCAACCCGAAGGTCGGCCAGTTCCCCTACGCCTCGGGCGACATCACCGGCGCCACGGATCATAGCTTCAGCATCGACATCTCCACGGAATTCGATGAGTGCCTGGGCACGCCGGACTGCACGAACGGCAACATCCTCTACGCCATGACCCACGCCGCGGTGTACAAGGAGGACGACGCCGGCAACGTGATCCAGGAGGAGACCGGCTGGGGCGACGGCGACCCCAGCGGCGCCAGGAACTGGTCCACCGTGTCCACGCTCACCCTGTTCGACGACTCCTGCGGTGGTGGAGGCGGAGGCGGGGACTGCTACGACAACGAGACAGCCTGGGCCTACGACGAGAGCGCGGCTGTCTGCTTCAGCGAATTCGACTGCACCGGCGCCGAGGGCGAGGTCTGCGTCACCAATCCCACCAGGTGGGGCTGGAGCAACGGCGCCTACCTCCCAGCCGACAGCCCAGTGAGTTTCGACCTCTACGCCGGCGCTGGCTCGGGCGGTAGCGCCGATTGCGTCATCACCAACGAAGACGGCAGCGATCGCGCCACCCTGGTGGGCTCCGTCGCGCTGACCTACGACGGATCCGCGGCGGTGGTGAGCTACGCCCTCGACGCTGGCTACCTGTTCGAGGACACGCATGTCTACGTGGGCTGCACGGAGCTCGCAGAGGCCACCCAGGGCCAGGCCGACTACACCATCTCTCCGGGCCAGCTCGGTTCGACCAACGAGTACACGGTGGAAGACGCCCAGACGACCGACACGCACACCATCGAGGGCCTGGATTGCCCGGATGGCGTCTACACGACGGTCCATGCTGGCGTGCTCTTCCCGGTCGAGTGCCCCGCCGGATAGACATCATCGAGGGCCAGGTGGCGCGAGGTCCCAGCTCGCGCCACCAATCCTCGAACAGGGGAACGCTCGGCCGTTGGCCCCCGCCAGGTGTCTTCCGGTATCATCGGCTGCCATGAGCCTTCTCTCGCGCGCGATGTTCGGCATGGCGCTGTCGTTCCACGTCGGGCCCGCAGCGGCGGAGACGCCGCCCTCGACAAACGGGGGCGCCGGTCTGCGTTTCGAGGCGGTCGTCGAGCGAAACTTCGGCAGCACCGCGTACGCCCTCAGCGCGAGCACGCCCGATCCTCGCGAAGCAGAGCTGCTCGTCGCGCTTCGCAGCGAGCTCGTGTTCCCGCTCGACGTGGTGTTCATCGGGGGGCGGGCGGCCTGGGTCCCGGGCGCACGACGGTCGGGTCGATGGACGCTCGGAGCGTCCGTGAAGACCGCCATGGGCGATCCCACGGCTTCCATGACGAACGACGACTACCTCGACGGAGTGAGGATCATCTCGGTCGAATCGGACGCTCGACTCGACCAGTGGGTGGCGGCGCTCGACGCTCGATATGCCTGGTTGGCGTTGCAGGGGCTGGCGGCTGGCCCATTGGCGCGGCTCGATTACGAGCGCATCGAGCAGCACGTCGTGGGCTACGATGGCTGGCAGCGGTCGCTTCACTCCGGGGCCAAGTACGACATCTCGGACACCCAGCCCGTCCTCGACTACACGGTGCGGTATCTCGGTGCTCTGCTGGGAGCCTACGTGGCACCGCGCCTCGGCGATGTCGTTCGGCTCGAGCTGCGCGCGACCGTGGGTCCACTCGTGGCGTGGGACGAAGACGACCACCTCAAGCGCGAGCGCACCTCGGTCGGGAGCGGGCTCGGCTTGGGCTTCGACGGGGGCTGCGATGTGGAGCTGCAGCCCGCTCCGAAGGCAGCCGGCTGGCTGTCCGTACGCGCCTACGGCGGGCTGCGATACCACTACGCCAAGGGAGGGACGACCCAGACTTTCAGTGATGGTTCGCAGTACGAGGACATCCCCTATGTCTTCGAGAGCGTGCAACCGCAGGTCGGTTTGGGCATGGCTGCGTCCTTCTGACGCTGGCGAGCTCCCCTATCGGAGATCGGGAAGGCCAGAAAGACGACGTTCGCCCGCTTGCAGCTCCGGCTTCCCCCCGGTGATAGCTACCCCCCATGCCCCAAGAACACCCCTCCCTGGCCCTCTTCCACCCCATCATCCGCCAGTGGTTCGCCGAAGAGCTGGGCCCACCCACCGACGCCCAGCGGCAGGCCTGGCCCGCCATCGCCAGCGGCCAACACGTGCTGCTGACGGCGCCTACGGGCAGCGGCAAGACCCTGGCGGCCTTCTTGTGGCCCATCCACCAGCTCTTGACTGGCGCCTGGGAGCCGGGGCGCGTGCGCGTGGTCTACGTCTCGCCGCTCAAGAACTGGTGTCAGGCACTAGGAATTGACAACAAGAATCATAGCCCCCCGTTTCTTACGCTCGTTTTTCTGCCCATTTCCGTATGAAATTCGTCACAACCACGCCCTCGTCGAACAACGCGGGCATCAGGCACCATGGAAAATCCTAGTTCCTAGTGTCTGACACCCATTCCCGCCGCATGAAGGACTGATGCCCCGGAAATCCAATCCGCTTTCAACCCTGACAATGCATCGGTTGGTTCGCGGTAGGGACGGCCCTCACGGGCCGCCCCCCATTCTGGCACCCCCACCTCCCGAGACGGTTGATCGCTTCCGTAAGAACGGGGGTGGAGTAGGACAGATGGTGC
>CAYVQL010000377.1:0-9787 GCA_964454135.1 uncultured Enterobacterales bacterium
TACCTGTTGCCCCCGATCCGCCCTGGCCCGCCTACGCTCGCCCCTGCCGCTCCCAGGAGAAAAAGCGCCCGTGCTCATCTCCAGATCGTTCCTCGCCCTCAGCCTCGCCCTCGTCCCCGCGGCCAGCCACGCCGCCCCGCTTCCCATGCTCCCCTCGCTCTCCGCAGAGCTGGACTGGGGATGGGCTCCGCTGGGTGAAGCGCAGGACATCCGCGTGGCCCCCTTGCTGCTGGTGGGCACGCTGCCCGGCCTGGAGAGCAGCGGCTACCTGGGCGAGGAGCTGCAGGACGGCGAGGCCGAGCTGCGGCTGTACCGCGACGCGCAGCTGTCCCAGGTCCCCGGCGCCTTCGCCCTGGCCCTGCCCGGCCAGCTGGCGCGGGCCATGCCCAGCGAGTGGAACGGGCGCTTCCGCGACCAGCCCCTGTCCCCCCGCATGCGAGCCCTGCTCGTCTCGGGAGTGGATGGCCGCCGGTCCCTCGATCAGACCATGCGCGAGGCGGCCAGCAAGGCCTCGGGCGAGGCCGTGCTCTTCCATTGGATGACCGACGTACAGGCCCATCCGCTGCTCAGCAGCCACGCCCCGGGCACCACCACGCGCGCCGCGGACCGCCTGGTGTTCATCGAGCGCGATCCCGTACTGGCCGAGGCCACGGTGGGCCTGGCCCTGGTCTCCACCGGGGGTGAGGTCCTGCTGCGCTACGAAGACCGCTTCCAGGTACTGCTCTCCGAGGCCAACCGCCCGCCGCGGGCCGGTCGCGAGCTGGCTCGCTACCTGGTGGACGCGCTACGCCCCGTGCTGCAGGGAGACGCGCTGGCCAGCATGGACAACTGAGCGCCGCTCAGAGCAGCATCTTCAACCCGGGTACGCCCCGCAGCGCCTGGTAGGCATCGGTGATCTCGTCGCCACAGCGCACGGTGGCCTGCAGGCGCACCGAGCACCAGTTGCCCTCTTTGGACAGGCGCGATCCCACCTCGTCCAGCGCGCGGCCCAGCTGCGCCTCCACCAGACAGCTGCAGCGCTCTTCCAAGCCCGGAGCCGCCGCAGCGACCACGCGGAAGGTGAAGGAGCAGGGGAACTCCAGCAGCTCGTCCAGCGGGATTTTTTTCTCACTCATGGTTCGCGCCTAGCGTTCGAAGAGGGCTACGGCCTCGATATGACCTGTCTGGGGGAAAAGGTCGACCGTCCGCAGCTCCTGCAGCCGCCAGCCGCCGGCCTCGAGCACCAGCCGGTCCCGGCCCAGGCTGGGTGGATGGCAGGCCACGTAGACCAGGCGCCGCGCCTGGAGCGAGGCCAACCAGCGGGCGGCCCTGGGGTGCAGCCCGGCACGGGGCGGATCGGCCACCACCACGTCTCCGCCCAGCTCCTCGGCCACGCGCTCCACCTCGCCGCAGTGGAACACGGCGTTGGCGATGCCGTTGCGATCGGCGTTGGCCCGCGCGTCGTCCACCGCAGCCTGGTGCAGCTCCACCCCGGTCACCTGCGCGAAGCGCTGGGCCAGGCTGAGCCCGATGCTGCCCGAGCCACAGTACAGGTCCAGCAGGTGCTTCCCTTCTCCCGCAGCCTGGGCCACCTGCTGGTAGAGCACTTCGGCCCCGGCCGTGTTGGTCTGGAAGAAAGAAGTCGGTGAGAGCCGAAACACCAGCCCACCGAGCCGTTCCTCCAGCCAGGCCTGCCCACGCAGCACGGCACGCTGCTCTCCCAGCGCGGCATCGGCCACCGAAGGATTCACCATCCAGACCACGCCGTGCACCTCGGGCAGGGCAGCGGCGAAGCGTTGCAGCTCGGCCAGCTCGGCCGCGCCATCACCGGCCGGGGGCGCCGTGAAGAGCACCACCAGTCGCTGCCCCAGCGCGCTCTCCCGCAGCAGCAGGTGGCGCCAGAAGCCCGTGTGGGCGCGCACGTCCCAGGGCTCGAAGGCCGAGGCGGCCAGCTGCTCGCGGGCGGCGCCCAGCACGGCGTTCAGGCCCTCGGAGATCAGCTCGCAGCGCGCCGTGTCGGTGACGCGGTCGTAGCGCCCGGCCGCATGGAAGCCCAGGTGCCGCCCCTCGATGGGCAGTCCGGCGGCCATGTCTTCTTCGCTGAGGTAGCACCGCGTGCCGTAGGTCAGCTCCACGCGGTTACGGTAGCCATAGGCCGCGTCCGCCCCGACGATGGGAAGCAGGCGCACGGACTCCAGGTCCCCCGCGCCACGACGAGCCATGGCCTCTTTCTCGCGCCGCTGGGCCGGCAGGTCCAGCTCCTGCAGTACGCAGCCGCCGCAGAGACCGAAGAGCGCGCAACGCGGCGTCACCGCATCGGGCGCTGGCTCCAGCAGCGCCGTGCGGCGTCCGTGGATGACCCCGCGCTTGCGGCGAAAAGGCCGCACCTGCACCTTGCAGCCAGGAGGAGCTCCGCGCACCAGCACGGGAGACTGCTCATGTTGGCCCGCCCCGAGCCCACCGGGCTCCAGGCGCTCGATGCGCAGCGGGAAGGGAGGAATGCGACGGCGGCGACCCATGCCGGCCAGCTAGCCCGTTGCCCCAGGCCGCGCGATGGTGCAGGTGTTTTTCGGCACTGGATTGACAATGCCCTCCCCGCCGACAGCTCGAGGAGCTTCCACGGAGCCGTTTCGGGGCTGCGCACGCAGCCCTGCGCCGCTCATCAAGCGGCGAAGATGGGGGGGAGAGGCGGTGTCCACCTCGGATAGGGGGTGAAGAATCTGTCTTCCCCCCCCAAAAAAAAAGGCGCCGGTCTTTTCCGCCGACACTGTCGGCGAAATGGTCGGCGCCCGTTATTCCCAGGCGAAACGCCCCGCCGCCCGAGCGCGAGGCAGCCCGAGGATGTCCCCATGCGCCCGATCCTGGCCGTGCCCCCTGACATGCTGGCCTCCCTGAACGTCTTTCTGGAAGAGAAGAACATCGCGCTGCACGCCATCGCTGCGGATAGCCCCGGCTCGGAGCAGGCCGTGCTGGCGGTGCGCCGCACTGCGACCCGCCAGCAAAGCGGCGGCGAGCTGCTCTACGCCGGCGGCTGGATCACCTGCGAGACGGCCCTGGGCCTGGCCAGCAGCCTCGACCTTCCCAGCCGCCAGGTGGGGGCGCTGATGGACGAGCTGGAGATCAAGGTTCGGGCCTGCTCCCTGGGGTGCTTCTAGTGGCCTCCGCCGCCAGCCAGGAACCTGCAAGCTTCGAAGTGCGCACCAAGCTCTGGCTCGTCCTGACCAGCCGTCACGGCATGGGCGAGGGGCTGGCAGGCCTGCTGGACCATGTCGCCCAGCACGGTTCGCTGAGCGAGGCCGCCCGTCGCAGCGAGATCAGCTACCGCCACGCCTGGGACATGATCCGCGACGCGGAGCGCCGCCTCGGTCGCAAGCTGATCCACGCCCAACCGGGCGGCACCGGCGGTGGCAGCTCCAGCCTGTCCGACGAGGGCCGGCGCCTGGTCGATATCTTCGCCCAGCTGGACCGTGAGGTGGCAGCCTTCGCTTCGCGACGCCTGGCAGAGCTGCTGAACGAGAGGTGAGAGCCATGCCCTCCACGTTGGAGCTGGAACGAGCCCTGGAGCTGATCGAGGCCGAGCTGGCCGAGCGCCGCCCGAGCCTGCCCGCCGAGAGCGGCGGGGAGCTGCTGCCGGTACGCCAGGCCCAGGGGCGCGTGCTCTGGCAGTCCCCGCCCTCCAGGCTCGATCTGCCCCCCTTCGACAAGTCGGCCATGGACGGCTACGCCGTGCTGGACGGCGATACCGGCCAACAGCCGCCCGCCGGCTTCGACGCGGCTGAGGGTCCCGTCTTTCGCCTGCTGGAGACCGTGGCCGCCGGGCAGATCGGGCGCTGCCAGCTCGAGGCGGGCACGGCCGTCAAGATCATGACCGGTGCCCAGGTGCCCAGCGGTGCCGGTCGCGTCGCCATGATCGAGCACTGCCTGGAGCGCGAGGGCTGGGTGCAGCTTCCCAACAAGCCGGGCTCCCGCAATATCTGCGCCCAGGGCGAGGACGTGCGCCGGGGCGACCCGCTGCTGCAGCCCGGGCGCCGCCTGCGGGCCCTGGACCTGGCCAACCTGCTGGCCTGCGGCGTGGAGCGCGTGCGCGTGGCGCCCCGCGTGCGCCTGGCCATCCTCTCCACCGGGGACGAGATCGTGTCCAGCCCGCGGCACCTGGGGCCAGGCAAGATCATGGACGCCAACGGCCCCATGCTGGCGGGGCTGGCCGACTCCTGGGGGCTGCAGGTGGTGCGCGAGCGCATCGTGACCGACGATCCGGAGGCCACCACCCAGGCCCTGCGCTCCGCCCTGCGGGCGGCGCCCATCGTGGTCCTGTCCGGTGGGGTCTCGGCTGGCGACTACGACTTCGTGCCGGCCGCCCTGCGGGCCTGCGATCTGCAGATCCGCTTCCAGCGCGTGGCCATCAAGCCGGGCAAGCCCGTCACCTTCGCGACCGGGCCGGCGGGCCTGGTCTTCGGCCTGCCCGGCAACCCGGTGCCCGTCTACTTGATGTTCCACCTCTTCGTGCTGCGCGCCGCCGCCGCCCTGGCGGGCGCGCCCTGGCCCGTGCGCCAGCTGCGCCTGCCCCTGGCCCACGAGCTGCGCCGCCGCAAGCCGGGACGCCTGGAGTACCTGCCCGCACGGCTCGACGAACGCGGCCAGGTGGCGCGCATCCGCACCCACGGCACGGCCCACCTGATGGCCCTGGGTCAGTCCGACGGCTTCATGGCCATCCCCCCCGGTCCGCCGGTGCTGCGAGCCGGAGAACGGGTGGAGTTCATGGACTTGAGAGGACCTTGAGCATGCAGCCTCCCATCGACGATGCGCGCTTCCAGCGCGCGCTGCGCAGCGATCCCGGCTTCGTCTCCAGCCAGGTGGCGGCGCGGCGCATCGCCACCGGCGGCGCGCCCGACCCACGCCATCTCCCCGGCCCCACCCAGGAGGACCTGGCCGCCGAGGAATGCGTCACCCTGACCGTGGACGGCATGGGCTCCTTCACCTTCCTGTGCACGCCGCGCGACGCCGTGGCCCTGGCCCTGGGCTTCGCCTTTACCGAGGGCCTGATCGAGGACGCCGACGACGTGCTGGCCCTGGAGCGCGCCCCGGACGACCCGTTGCACATCGCCATGCGCATCGAGCCGCCATCGGGCTCGAGCTCGCGCCGCAACCTGATCATCACAGGCGCCTGCGGCCTGTGCGGCGCGCGCAACGTCGACGCGCTGCTGGCGGGGCTGCACCCGGTAGGCGACACGCTGCGCGTGCCCGCCAACGCCCTGCCCGCCATGGCCCGCGGGCTGCGCGCCGGCCAGGGGGTCTTCTCCAGCACCGGCGGCGCCCACGGCATGGCCCTGTTCACGCCCCAGCTGGAGCGCGTGGCCCTGGCCGAGGACATCGGCCGGCACACCGCCCTGGACAAGGCCCTGGGCCTCTGCCTGTTGCACGGGCGGCCCACGGCCGGCCTGGGGGTGATGCTCTCTGGGCGCGTCTCCTACGAGCTGGTGGCCAAGTGCGCCCGCGCGGGCGTGGAGCTGATGGCCGCCGTGTCCGCCCCGTCCACCCTGGCCGTGCAGTCCGCCGAGGCCGCCGGCATCACCCTGGCCGCCTTCGTGCGCGGCGGGCGCGCCACGATCTACACCAACCCGCAGCGGGTGCAGGACTAAGCTCCCAACCGCTCCACCGTCATCATGTTGGTGGATCCGCGCTCGTGGGTCTTGCCCGCCAGGAAGACGATCTCGTCTCCTGGAGAGGCCCAACCGCGCTGCAGCAGCGCCTCCTCCGCCAGTTGGATCATCTCGGCGGTCCCCTCGCTCAGGGGCACCAGCACCGGGGTCACGCCCCAGGCCAGCGCCAGGCGCGGCACCGTGGCGGCGCGGGGCGTCATGGCGAAGACCTCTCTGGGCGGCCGGGACTTGCTGGCGGTGATGGCCGAGTAGCCGGAGTAGGTGAAGACGACCAGGGGACGCGGATCCTCACGCACGGCATAGCAGGCGGCCCGCGCCACGGTGGAGCCGATGCCGGGCATATGGGGCAGCTCAGCCAGGGGTGGCAGCCTGAAGAAGGGGCTCTGCTCCGCCTCGCGCGCCAGGCGGTCCATCACCTCCACCGCCCGCACCGGCCAGGCCCCAACGGCCGTCTCCCCCGACAGCATCACCGCGTCGCTGCCGTCCAGGATGGCGTTGGCCACATCGGTCGCCTCGGCGCGCGTGGGCCGCGAGGCCCCGATCATGCTCTCCAGCATCTGCGTGGCCGTGATCACCAGCACACCGGCGCGGTTGGCCGCGCCGATCAGCTGCTTCTGCACGATGGGCACGCGCTGGAAGGGGATCTCGACGCCCAGGTCGCCGCGCGCCACCATCAACACCTCCACGCGCTGCAGGATGGCGTCGAGATCGTCGATGGCCTGCGGCTTCTCGATCTTGGCGCAGATGGGCAGCTCCCCGTGGCCCAGCTCTGCCAGCCGCGCGCGCAGCGCATCGATGTCGGCGCCCCTGCGCACGAAGGACAGGGCCACGCAGTCCACCCCTGCCTCCAGGCCCGCCTCCAGATCGCGCAGATCCTTGGGCGTCAGGCAGGGGGCGCCGCTCAAGGCCAGGTCCGGCAAGTTGATGCCCTTGAGGCTGCCCAGGCTGCCTCCCGACAGGAATCGCAGCACGACCCGGGGCGGCTGCAGGTCGCGGTGCACCTGCTCCACGCGGGCCTCCAGCGCGCCATCCGAAAAGAGCACGCGATCGCCCGGCGAGAGCTCATCCGCCAGGGCGGGCCAGGTGGTGCCCACCTGGCGGCCGGCGCCGACCAACTGCGGGTCCATCACCATGGTCAGGCGGTCCCCCGCCTCCAGCACCAGCGGCTCGCGCAGCGCCCCGGTGCGGATCTTGGGCCCCTGCAGGTCCAGCAGGATGGCCACCTCCCGATCCACGCGCCGTGCGGCGGCGCGCACCGCAGCCACGTCGGCTCGCAATGTCGCGGCATCGCCGTGGCTGCAGTTCAGGCGGCAGACATCCACCCCGGCGCGCAGCAGCGCATCCAGAGCCTCGGGGCTGCGGCTGGCGGGACCGATGGTGGCCACGATGCGGGTACGACGGACAGAAGGTCTCATGAGGGGCCTCCGCTGCGCCCAGGGAGCCGCTACCATGTAGCCTGCCGCTACCATGTAGCCTGCCCCAGCCCGAGCCGACTCCCCCCATGCCCGCCGACCTCGACCCCACGGCCACAGGCCCCATGCTGCGCAGCGTGGTCGCAGCAGCGCTGGAGGCCGAGGGCCACCTGCTCACCGCGGGTGAGCTGCTGGTGCTGCGGCGCTACCTGGCGCTGCCCGTCCAGGCCTCCCACCTCTACGCGCGCCTGTTGCACCGGGTGCGGGACATCGTGCGCCTGGACGTTCTCTCCGCGGCGGAGCGCAGCTCTGCCGAGCTCTTGCTCCGCAAGCAGCTGCTGGACCGATTGGTACCCTGGCCCAGACGCTGGGAGCTGCTGCGCGTGCCCGAGCTGCGCCAGGCCTGCCGTGCCCTGGGCCTGGACGCCCGGGGCAGGCGAGCCCAGCTGGGCGCGCGCCTGGTCGCCCAAGAAAACTACTGCGCCCAACCCATGGCCCGCGTGCGCCACAGGTCCCTGTTCCGGCGCCTGCAGCAGATCTTCCTGCGTAGCCCGCGCGCCGACTACCGCGTGCTGATCCTGGACGCCCTGGGCCTGCGTCGCAGTCCCACCTACGACTGCCAACCCGGACTCAGCGCCCTGCCCGATCGCCGCGCGCTGCGGCAGTACCGCCAGGCCCGCGCCCTGCTGGACGCCTGCATGGAGGGCGAAGATCCCGTACCCCACCTGGAACGCGCCCTGGCTTGGCTGGCCCGCGCCCCTGAGCCCAACCTGGCCCAGCGCCGCTTCTCCCCCCGTCGCGTGGCAGCCAGGCTGGCCGCCCTGGCCGCCCGCCAGCTGGAGCGCCAGCGCCAACCCGAGCGCGCCCTGCAGGTCTACCGCACGCTGCTGGAGGACGGAACCCTGGAACCCGGCCCGCTGCTGCAGCGCATGGTGCTGGCTCTGGAGGCAGCCGGACGCCCGGCGGAAGCGACGCAGCTGGCGGCCACCGGCCGCAGCGACGCGGACCCGGTCTCCGCGCTGGCCCTGGAGCGTAGCGGCCGCCGGTTGGCCAAGCGCGCCGACATGCCGTGGGAGGCCCTGCCAAGCCCCACCGAACCGCCCCAGCGGCAGTTCGAGCTGCGGAGCGCCCCCCGCCGCGGCCCGCGGCCTCTGTACCACCCTCCTGGCGACGACCAGGCCGCCCTGCCCGTGGAAGCCGCCCTGGTGGCCCTGCTGGCGGCGCGCGGTCGTCGGGTGCTGCACGGCGAGTCGGCCCCCTGGAGGACCATCTTCGCCCTGGTCCTCCGCGACCTCTACTTCCTGCCGGTGCCAGGCATGCTCCCGGTGCCCCACCTGGCCGGGCCCCTGGACCTGGGCAGCGCGGCCTTCGCCGCCAACCGCCAGCAGCCCCTGGAGCGCCGCCTGGAGGAGCTGTCGCAGGGCGCCGGCCCCGAGCTGATCCAGCGCCGCTACGCGCGACATGCGGGCGAAGCGCTGGCTGGCGCGCGCTGGGACCTGGCGGACGGCGCCACCCTGGCCGAAATAGCGCGCGCCGTGGGAGGCGCGGGCCTGGCGCAGTTGATGCGGCGCCTGGCCTTCGAGGGCTGGAGCGCCCAGCGCGGGCTGCCGGATCTGCTCGTGCTCCCCGGCCCGGAAGTGAGCTTGCCAAGCTGTTCACCCCCCGACCTGGGGCCCAGCCTGCTGCTGGCGGAGGTCAAGGGCCCCGGCGACCAGGTGCGGGACGCCCAGGCCGCCTGGTTCCGCACGCTGCAGCGCGCGCAGGTCCCGCTTGAGCTCTGGCGCGTGCGCCGGCTGGCCCTCGAATAAGCCCCGAGACGTTGACACGTCAACGGAAATGGGTATCATGGCAATGGGCTCGTCAGCCCCGCACGGGAAGGCCGCCACGCTCAGGCGGCCGTATTTCCCCTCCAAGGGAGCAGAGAATGGCCATCGCCTCAGCAAGAAGCCGTGAGCGGGTCGCACGGAACTTCATCAAGCGCTACGGGCGTATGCGCTTCCGCCGCCTGATCGAATCACTGGCTGGCGGCATCAGCGGCCAGGTGATCGCCAACGAGTTCGGCGTCTCCCGCGAGCGCGTGCGCCAATGGAAGAACACCTTCGGCCAGGTCATCACCCTGTACCAGCTGCACCCCGAGGTGGAACGCATCTTCCGCGAGGGCCGCTCGGCCGGCTAACCCTCGATCAGAGATCAGCCACGCAGCGCACCCAGCCATCAGCCTCCTTCTCTGCCAAGAAGTGCCCGCCGGGGATGGAGAGATCCAGCTGCCAGGCCATCTGTTCCATCACGCTGTCGCTGTCCCGCGACCACAGGTAGCCCTCGGCGTTCTCCATGGGCGGGTAGGCCTTGGCCGCCTCGTCCAGCTCGTCGTAGCTGGGCAGGCGCCAGCCGCTGACACCACCGAGGGTGCCCAGCTGCGGGCAGTAGCCCTCGTCCTCGTCGCAGTGGGCGCTGCAGCCCCCCGCCGTGGCCTCCTCCGGGCTGACCGCCTGGTACCAGTCCATCTCCTGGTCGCTGCGCGGCGACCAGGCCAGGCAGGCCTCGGGCTGCAGCCAGACGCTCCCAGTCTGCTCCTCCCAGTCATTCGGACAGCCCACGTCGTCGTTGCCCGAACCGCCGCCCGTGTCACCCGGCGATCCCCCACCCGGCACGTCCAGCTCGTCTTCGCCGCAGCCCGCCACCGAAAGATCCAGCCAACGAGTGGCCCCGCGCCCACCGAGGCCCGGGGTGAGGAGC
>CAYVQL010000378.1:0-9720 GCA_964454135.1 uncultured Enterobacterales bacterium
GTCGAGCGGAACACAGCGGCGGGTGTGATCGCGGCCCGCTTCGGCACCTTGGTCATCCTCCGAGACACGAGGATCGCTTCCACGATGCGCGGAGAGATCTACACCGTCGGCTTTGGCGCTATCGCCCAGGCATCCGCGTCTGTCGTGGCGACAGGCATCGAGGTCTCCTCGAACAAGGGGCCTGGGTTCTATGCATCGATCTATGCGTACCTCACCTGCTCTGGCTGCGTGATCCGGAACAACCAGTTCGCCGGGGCGGTCGCGGTATACGGTGCCTCCCTCGATCTCTACGATTCCCTCATCGAAGGCACCACCGAGCAGGAGAACATCGGGGGCGGTGTTGGCCTCTATGCCCAGCCCTGGGGTGGCGGCCCTCCGCCGATCCTGTCGGTCACCGACACCACCATCCAGGACAACCTCATCGCCGGCGTCTGGCTATCCGGCAGGGGCAGCTACTCGCTCTCGGACAATGCCATCCACGGCGGAGAGGGCTGGACCAGGGAGAGCCCGACCAAATGCGGCGACGCGGTCTACGCGCGAGACGGCGTGACGGCCTGGGACGGGAGCACGGGCCTACTGCTGGAGAACAACGAGTTGCTGGACGGCCTGGGCGCCGGCCTATTCCTGGACAACGCCTCCGCCACGCTCTCCGGCAACAGCTATGCGGACAACGCCGTGGACCTCGTGAAGCAAGGCTCGGATTGCGCTACGCCACCCCATGGCGTAGAGGACGAGGCTCTCGGCTCCGTTGAGCTCTGTCCGGCATACGACTACGCCACCTGCGGAGACGAGTTCAGCCTGTACCTGACGCTTGAGGATCCAGAATCGGGGCACGGTGCGGCGTTGATGAGTCCCGCCCCCCCCGGCCCAGGTGAGCTGCGCCTCCCCGCGCTGCCGGTCGTACGCCCCCACGCGTTCGAGCCCCCGCCGCTCCTACCTCCCGCTCCGCGCCTGGAGCCGCCGCAGCTGCACCTGCAGCCACTCCGGCACGAGCCGGCGCCCCCAGTCCCCTTGGTCGTGCCCAGCGCGCGGTGAGAGGCCCACGTTGCTCCACCTCCCCCTCAAGGCTCAGCTCCCCATCCTCGCAGCCCTGTTCCTCCTCGCTTGCGACAAGGACAGGCACAACAAGCGCGCGGCCGACGACACGGCTCCCACCCACGACACCGGCCCCGCCCCCGACACCGATCCCGCCTGCGACGCCGGCTACATCGACGATGACGGCGAGTGCGTGCCCATCGCCTGCGGCACAGGCACCTGGGGAAACCTGGAGGTGGACGAGAGCACGGTGTACGTGGACATCAACGCCGCGGAAGGCGGCGACGGCAGCGAGGTTGCGCCCTTCACTTCCATCCAGGCGGGGCTGGATGCGGCGGGTGATGCCGGCGGTGGGATGGTGGCTGTGGCTGCGGGGAGCTACCCGGAGACGCTGGATTTGGGGCGCCCGCACGATGGGGTGCATCTGGCCGGTCGCTGCAGGGAGCTGGTCGTCATCGACGCGAGCGTGGGGGACGAGAGCACGGCCGGGATCGACGTGGATGCCGAGACGGGGGAAGTGGAGCTCTCGGGGGTGACGGTGCAGGGGGCGCGGTACTACGGCGTGCTGGTTGGTTCGGGGACCTTGACGATTCGAGATTCCGCCGTCGTGTGTTGCGAGTACGACGGTGTCGCGGCATACCAGCATGGAAGCCTGCCGACAATGCTCACGATGGAGGCATGCGAGGTCCGCGGGAACACCGCCGTGGGCGTGGGTGCGTTCGACCCAGGCACCTCTGTCACCCTCAGGCGGACGACCATCGAGGAGACCCAGCCCGATGAGGACGGGGAGTACGGCTACGGCATCTATCTCGCCTCCGGCGCGAGCCTGGACGCAGAGGGCTGCGAGGTCAGAGAGAACACCAGGGCGGGCGTGATCTTGCTCGATCCTGGCACGTCGGCCGCCCTGCGGGAGACGACCATCGAGGAGACCCAGCCCCGCGAGGACGGCGGGTCTGGCTACGGCATCTATCTCTTCTACGGCGCGAGCCTGGACGCGCAGGGCTGCGTGGTCAGGGGGAACACCAACGCAGGCGTGGTCTTGCTCGATCCCGACACTTCGGTCGCCCTCCGGGAGACGATCATCGAGGACACCAAGCCCCACGAGTCCGGTTCCTACGGGTATGGCATCTATGCCTCTGACAGCGCAAGCCTGCACGCGGAGGGCTGCGTGATCGGGAGGAGCAACACCACAGGCGTGCGCGCGTTCGACGCCGGCACCTCCATCACCCTCCGATCGACCACCATCGAGGACACTCAGCCCACGGAGAACGTCGAATACGGGTACGGTATCCATATCCACGACGGGGCGAGCCTGGACGCACAGGCCTGCGAGCTCAGAAGGAACACCAGCGCAGGCGTCTTCGCGTTCGATCCTGGCACATCGGTCACGCTGCGGGCGACCGCCATCGAGGACACCCAGCCCGACACGTTCGGGAAGTTCGGGTACGGCATCTATCTCTCCTCCGGCGCGAGCCTGGACGCTCAGGATTGCCAGCTCGGAGCGAACACCATCCTGGGATTGTCCGCGGCCGACTTCGGAACCACGGTCAGCCTGCGGGAGACGACCATCGAGAACACCAAGCCCAGGGCGGACGGAGCACCCGGTTCCGGCGGCATCTACGTCACCGGCGAAGCGAGCCTGGATATGGATGGCTGCGCGATCAGGGCGAACACCGGCATGGGCTTGTACGCAAGCGGATCCGGCACCTCGGTTGCGCTGCGGACGACCACCATCGAAGACTCCATGCCCCACGCGGACGGGGACTTCGGGTACGGCATCCAGGTCTCCACCGGCGCGAGCCTGGATATGGAGGGCTGCGAGGTCAGGGGGTGCACCGCCCTGGGCGTGGCCGCGTCCGACCCGGGCACAATAGTCGCCCTCAGGGACTCCAGGATCGTCTCCACGATGCACGGAGAGATCTACACCGTCGGCATCGGCATCGGCGCGAGCCGATACGCATCTATCGTGGCGACAGCCATCGAAGTCTCCTCGAACGAGGGGCCCGGTTTCTATCTCGTCCATGAGGACACCCAGCTCGGCTGCTCGGGTTGCGAGGTCTGGGACAACCAGTTCGCCGGCGCGGCAGTGGTGAACGGAGCCTCCCTGGAACTCGTCGGCTCCTTCATCGGAGGCACCTCCGTGGAGGAGAACATCGGAGGCGGCGTCGGTATCTACGCCGAGCCCTGGGATGGGGTTCCTCCTTCCCTCACGGTCAGCGACTGTACTATCCAGGACAACCCCATCGCCGGGATCTGGCTCTCGGGAGGGGGCAGGTTCTCCTTCGCCGACAACACCATCCATGGCGGAGAGGGCTGGACCCGCGAGAACCTGACCAAGTGCGGGGACGCGGTCTACGCCGGGGACGGCGTGACCGTCTGGGACGGGAGCTCGGGACTGTTGCTGGAGAACAACGAGTTGCTGGACGGCCTTGGTGCTGGCCTGTTCCTGGACGACGCTTCCGCCACCCTCTCGGGCAACAACTACGCGGACAACGCCGTGGACCTCGTCGTCCAGGGCTTGGACTGCGCTATTCCCCTTGATGGCTACCAAGGCGAGGAGCTCGGTTCGGCGGAGCTCTGCCCCGAATACGACTACGCCACTTGCGGGGACGAGTTCATGCTGTACATGACGCTCGCAGAGCCTGAGTCGGGGTATGGTGCAGCGTTCATGCGCCCCGGTCTTCCAGGTCCAGGTGAGCTGCACGTCCCCACGCTGCCTATCGCGATCCCCCATACCTTCGATCCCTTGCCGCTTCTGCCGCCTGCCCCGCGCTTGGAGCCCCTGAGGCTGCGCCTGCAGCCCCTGCGGCACGAGCCGGCGCTCCTGGTCCCCTACTTCGCGCCCAGGGGGCATTGAGGTGCATTCCGTGCTCCGCCGCGACCGAAAGACCCAGATTCCCGTCCTGGCGGCGTTCCTCCTCCTCGCCTGCGACAAGGACAAGCGCAAGAAGCCCTCGACCGACGACACCTCTCCCACGCACGACACCGGCTTTGCCCCCGATCCCGATCCAGACTGCGACACCGGCTACCTTGACGACGACGGCGAGTGCGTCCCCGTCGCCTGTGGCACCGGCACCTGGGGCAACTTGGAGGTGGACGAGAGCACGGTCTACGTGGACATCGCGGCTGCTCTGTTGGTCACCGACACCACCATCCAAGACAATGCCATCGTCGGCGTCTGGCTCTCCGGCGAGGGCAGCTACTCGCTCTCGGACAACACCATCCACGGCGGAGAGGGGTGGACCCGCGAGACCCTGACCAAGTGCGGCGATGCGGTCTACGCCGGGTAGGGCGTGACCGCATGGGACGGCATGTCGGGCCTTCTACTGGAAAACAACGAGTTACTGGACGGTCGGGGCGCCGGTCTGTTCCTCGACCACGCCTCGGCCACCCTCTCCGGCAACAGCTACGCGGACAACGCCGTGGACCTCGTCACCCAGGGTGCTGACGGCGAAACGCCGCCCGACGGCTACGGAGACGAGATCTTGGGCTCCGCAGAGCTTTGCCCGATCTCCGACTACGCCACCTGCGGGGACGAGTTCAGCCTGTACCTGACGCTTGAGGAGCCGGAGACGGGCTACGGCGCGGCATTCATGGGCCCAGGCCTTCCCGGTCCAGGTGAGCTGTACCTCCCCACGTTGCCTGTCGCGCTCCCCCAAACCTTCGATCCCCTACCGCTCCTGCCTCCTGCTCCGCGTCTGGAGCCGCGGAAGCTGCGCCTGGAGCCACTCCGGCACGAGCCGGCGCCCCCGGTCCCCTTCGCCGCACCCAGGGAGGATTGAGCCCTCAATGGCCGCTGCTGGCCGTGCTGCCGCACCGAGCGGCCCTTCTGCAGCCCAACGCCCAGATGCTCGGCATCGCGGCCACCACGCGTCCATGAGTCCGTCGCGCACCGTGCAGCACCAGCCCATGGAGCGCGAGAGCTGCCTCGGCTGAGGCAGCCCGGTCGGCCCATCCTCAAGATCCGCTACACCAGTATGGCCCCCGGGTGGTCCAGGAACATGCCCCCGTCGCGGATGTGGCCGCGCGGCGTGGCTGCGCTGCGTGCCCGGTCTGCTTCATGAAGCTGCGCTCGGAGGCTCCGGCCCGGCTGGTGCAGAAGCCGGACCGCAGCCACCGAGCGAAGACCTGGCCGCCCACCTTCTCATGGGCCAGAAGTGGCCGAAGAGCGGCGAGTAGGGCGGCCTGCGGTGCGCTCCCCCTCCCCCCGGCTGTCTTGAATCGACCGAGCTGATCCGTCACCCGTGTCATCGGTCCAGCTTCGCCGCATCCTGGGCCAGGCGCCCTGAGGTTACATGCGGCCAGCAAGCGCGACGACGCGCCCGGCCGGCCCAGGACCCTCGTCCCGCCACATCGAATGAGAACTCCATGCCACCGAAATCCAAGCTCGTCCCCCACCGCGACAAGCTCGGCATCGTTCCTGACAAGCAGCTCGCCGACCTCGTCGGGTTGAGCACCGAGGCGGTGCGCAGATATCGCCAGCGCCACGGCATCCCGGCCCGCTGGCGCGGAGAGGGTGAGCCCCAGCCCGGCGGGAAGACCCGTCCCGTTCCCGTGCGTAGGAAGCCCTTGCCCCAAGGCAAGCCCAGCCAGAGCAGGCCCCGCGGCTCCAAGCTCGATGCGTTCATCGATGTGGTTGGCGTTGTGCCCGATAGCGAGGTGGCCAAGCTCGCCGGCGTGACCGCGAGCGCAGTCCAGAAATACCGCGGCCGTCACGGCATTCCCGCCAGCCGGCTCCGCGAAGGCCTGGCCGCTCCACAGCCGACTGGCGCCCTGGCCGAGCTGGAGACGGAGACAGGCACCAAGCCCGCCTCCGCGCAGGTGGGCGAGCCATCCAGCCCACAGGCCCGCCGTAGGCCCACACGGAGGGGCCGCCGATCCAAGCTCGATCCCTACGCGGACAAGGTGGGCGTCATCCCTGACGCCGACATCGCGAAGCTCGCAGGCGTAAGCACCGGGGCCGCGAGGAAGTATCGCAGCCGTCGCAACATCCCAGCCCACTGGCGCACCGAGAAGACGCAGCCAACCGAGACCGCGCCCGTGGCCGAGGAAGTGGTCGAGCCCGAACTGGCTCGCGAGCCCGAGCTGTCCCCGGCACCAACGGAAGCGACTGAACCCCAGCCCGAGCCCGAGGTGGCCGAGCCTACGACGGAGCAGGAGCCTGAAGCGGCCGAGCCCGCGCCTCAGCCCTGGCGTGCTTGGCGCCGTCGCAAGTCGAAGCTCGATCCCTATATGGACAAGGTCGGCGTCCTGCCCGACCGCGAGGTGGCCCAGCTCGCTGGCATGCGGGTCGGGAGCGTGCAGGCCTTTCGTGCGCGTCACGGCATCCCAGCGGGATGGCGGGCCCCTCGTCGGCCACGAAGGTTAACACCGATAGCAGAGGCCGCGCCTGCCGGGGAACCTGGACCCAGCAGCTCCAAGCTCGACGCCTACCTGGACATGATCGGCGAACGCCATGATCTCGAACTGGCCCAGCTGGCAGGTGTGCCCGTGGACGAGGTGGTGAGCTATCGCAGCCAGCGCGGCATCCCGGCCAAGTGGCTCCATGAGGAGAGCCCTTCCGAGCACGTAGGTCCTTCAGATGTTCCGACGCCCGTGGACCAGCTCTCCGTGTCCAGTGGCGAGCCAGACGCCGCGGACGAGCCCCAGCCGGGGCCAGCCGGGTCAGCGCCGCAACCCCACCGGGAACAGCAGCCCCACCGGGAACACGGGTCCGTCAGGAAGCGCCGCAAGTCGAAACTCGATCCCCACCTGGACAAGCTGGGCGAGCTGCCGGACAAGGAGATCGCGGAGCTGGCCGGCGTGACCCCCGAGAACGTCAGGGCGCACAGGAATCGTCGAGGCATCCCGGCCAGGTGGCGCGGCGAGGGAGATCGCTTGCCCGGCGATGGTACACCAGTGTCTGCACCAGCTGCCCCGAAGCGCGCCACGAAGCTCCGCAAGGGCAAGCTCACCCCCTACCTGGCCGAGATCGGCATCCTGGAGGACGCCGCAGTCGCCAAGAAGGCTGGAACCACCGCTGGAAACGTCAGGAACTTCAGGATGCGCCATGGGATCCCTGCGCGGTGGCGTGGCGAGGGCGAACCGCTGCCAGGCGAGATCCTGCAGTCGGCAGTGGAGGAGCCCAAGCCGGACGTGGCGCCCGAGACCGAGGATGTGCCATCCGAGCCGGAGAGCACCCCAGAGTCGGAGGAGTCCACCCAGCCCACATGCGTTGAGCCCCCCGATGAACTGCCGGCCGATCCCGATGAGGCCCCGTCGCCCGCGCCCACCAAGCCAGTGCTGCAGCAGGCCTACTCCGTGACGGTCGAGAGGCCGGACGGTGAGGTCGAGTACGTGGCCACCGGAGCGGACATCGGGGAAGCGGCGACCAAGGCCGTAGCTGCTCTGGGCGAGCACGGCATCAAGGGGACCGTCACAGGGATCAGACACCTGGCAGAGGCATTGTCGTAGGAATCAGAGGGAACACTGGACCCCGACAACCCTGCGTGCGAGTCCAACGAGGCATTCAACGCGCGTGCCATCGCTTCAGAAAGGTGAAGCGGCATACTGGCCGATCATGCTCTTCGCGAATGCTACCTGCCAGGCCTGATTTCGTGATATCCTGACTATGGCCCTGGCTGGGACACCTCCTACCCGCGCGTCCCCTCCCCCCCCAGCGCGGCGAGAGGCCCGGTCGGGGCCACCACGGGGAGCCTGCCGCCGACGCTGCTCGCATGTGCTGCATAGCGCTCCCGGCGCGTCCACCAGCGCCCAGATCGGCCAGCAACCGCACGTCCTGATCGCGGCTCCGCTTCACCGCGATCCTGCGACGCCCGCGCTGCAGGTCCACGTCCTTCACGTCGAGCCGGCAGAGGACGACAGCTGGATCCCGGTGGCCATCAACACACGGGTCACCAGCATGTCGCGCAGAGCCTGGGCGAGCCGTCCTCCTCTACGGCGTCCGGTAGCCGGTAGGCGTTCTTGGGGCCCTCGGCTTGGCTCGCCGAATGGGCAAACGCATCGGGCACTTCGGCTTCTTCCGTCGCAGCCAAGGGTGCTGGCTGTGGGACTGCACCGTCGCCAGGATCGCCCGCGTATGAACCTCTGCTACAACGAAGGCCCAAGGCGTGCTATCGTGCGGCAGAGGAGTTCATGCGGCACGTCATTCTCCTATCCTTGGCTGTGTTTGCCCTGACGGTCTCGTACTGGCTGATTTCGGTCCTCGTCGAGTTGACCGGAGGTGCTCGCGGCTTGGTGCGCGTCAAGTTGCTGACCGGCGCCTGGCTGCTGGGCCTCATGGCGCTGGCGACAGGTGGTCGTTGCTCCGATGGCGACAGCGGCGACAGGGGCCCCACCTGCTACGACACAGCCTGGTACGGCCCAGACACGGACGACACGAGAGACTCGGGGGATTCAGCCTCGGACTCGGGCTCTAAGGGTGATTCGGGCGACTCGGCGTATCCTACCTGCTACGACACCGGGAATTGGTGAGCGCGGCGTTTCGGCAGAAGAGCTCTACGGGTACGGTGATGCCCGAAGAAGGTGCCGTCACGTACGAGGGCTCCTGTTCTGCGCTGCGCTGGCCGGTCGAGGGTATCGTTGCCCACCACCCGCCTGAGGGCGCCTTCTGCCTGTCCGCTGGCGTTGAGTCCGATGGCGCCATCCACAGCCGACAACTTCGCACGAGCTGACGAAGAGCAGTACGTAATCTGTCTTTCGTCAATTTTGGCCTTGCTTTCTGAGGGCGCCGAGGCGATGGTGGAACCCCCTCTGCGGAGGAGCCCATGATCCCCATCGGCATCCCGACCAGGGAAAGGCCTGGCGATCTTGCCAGGGTGGACCAGCCGCACGCCCATCGAAGCCCGGGACGGCTGTCGATAGGCACACCTTGCACACGTTGGGGGCTGGGCCAGATGCGGCCCGGGCGGACGTGCGCCATCAATCCCCGCCTCGCGGCGGATGCCAGTGGAGGCCATCATGTCTGATGCCCGCTGGACCATCCCCTTCCTTCTCGCCGCCTTCGGCTGCCTGCGGCCGCCCCCGCCTTGGGACGGGCCCGATCCAGAAGACGGCGACGTCGTCATGGACTCGGCCGCGGATGCCGACGCCGACACCGACGCGGACACCGATACCGACGCTGATGCCGATACCGACACCGACACCGCCGACAGCGAGCTGGAAGACACCGGCGAGGCCTGCGGTGGATAGGCAGCATTACCATACTTTGCGAAGTATGGCCACTATCGGCCAGTCACCTCCGGAGTCCGAGCGTTCGCCAGGAGCCCAGCGGTCGAGAATCCACCGCTCCGGCCGCCCGGAGACTTCCGCGGTTCGTCAGCCCGGTTTTTGCGCGACTCGGGCGACCAGCCGGCCTCCGACAGCGCAAGCAGGCGTCGTCAGCCACGCTCCGCCCGTGTTCTCGGGCGACCGTGCGGGCTTCTGTCGACAGCAGCGTCTTCCGCTGCTGGCAGGCGGCTTCAGGCTCCCGCTAGGCGATGGCTGTCAGCGGTATCCCCGGCGGGGCCGACGCCGTGGGTCAGTATTTGGACGCCCTGGACACCGCGCTGCAAGAATGCCTCTCCATTCTGGAGGGCGTGGAGGCTGATGCCACGCATCGGGTCGAGCAGACGTCTCTGGTTGATATCGTGCCCTACGTGTATCTGAGCAACGAACTGGACGCCTACTACGCCGACATCTTCTCCA
>CAYVQL010000379.1:0-9697 GCA_964454135.1 uncultured Enterobacterales bacterium
GAGGAGAAAAAGGTCGCCTTCGTCTCCACGGGCACGATCCGACTGGAGGCGCCTTGGACTCGAAGATCCCGAACGCCATTTCAGGCTCGCCATCGCCTCCTGGCCCCTCGACGCCATCGTCGAGGGCATCGCCATCTTCGAGGGAAGGCGCAACGCCGACACCCTGCCCGAACGCGCTGACGCCAGCTACCTGCGGGGCATCGTCAGGAACGTCGCCCTCGAAAATGAGGGCTGGCAAATCGCCGAGGCGCTGCTCCGAGAGAGGCTCGCAGCGAGGGACCGCTTCCTCCAACACCTCGGACGCAAGCTCGATGAGATCGAGGAAGAAGACCTGGACCCCGAAGAGCTCGTCAAGCAACTCGCCGACAAGGCCTTGGAATCCAAGCGTCGCATCGACCGCATCTTCTGGCTCCGCGCAGCCTCCGACACAATTCAGGATCAAGAACCCGAAAACCGCAAGCACCTGCTCAGGATCGCCGCTCGCAGGATCCACTCCACGCATTCCGTCCCCAGCGACCAGCGACAGGCCGCGGCCAGGTTCCTCTTCGCCAAGGTCGTCCCCCTCACATAGAAAAAAAAGGGCCTCTCGCCTCAGGCGCTCGGTACGAGCGCCGCTCGCGCAACGTCAGGTGATTGAATCCCCCAGGTGACCAGACGCCTCACATGCACCCTTCTTCCAGGTCGTTCGCATTTTCGAGATGGAAGGGGGTTGACTAGCGCACCGTGCTGCTCTTCGGTACCACCATCCTGGGCGCCGATCAGGTGTCCGCCTCGGATGCCGACTTCGAGTTCACCGGGACCAACGAAGACGACCGAGCTGGGGGCGTCCTGGAGATCGGCGACCTGAACGGTGACCTCTTGCCCGACCTGGTGGTCGGTGCCCCTGGCGTGGACTACGGCGGTGAGGGAGGCGGCGCCGCCTACGTCATCTTCAGTCCCGGGTAGGTCTGTTTGCGTGAAGCCCTCGACGCCGCGGTGACCGTGGCGGCGGCGCCGAAACCAGGTCGCCACAGCCCTGCGCGAAGCCCGGGAAGACGTCGAGGTCCCCGACGATATCTCGAAGTAGGGGCGGGCGCCGGAAAATCACACTGGAAAATCACGGTAGCCACGCTACAATAACCCTGGATTTCAACACGGAGTCGCCTTGAACAGGACCAGCCTCTCCTATCTGGAAGAGTGGAAGGACCGCAGAACCCGCCGCCCTCTCGTGATCCGCGGCGCCCGCCAGGTCGGCAAGTCCCACCTGGCCCGGCAGTTCGCATTCCAGCACTTCGAGAACCTCGTGGAGCTGGATTTCGAGCAGGACCGCCTTGCGAAGACCCTCTTCGAGAGCAGGGATCCGGCCCGCATCGTTCGTCTGCTCGAGGTCCACTCGGACTCCCGCATCCTGCCAGGCCGCACGCTCCTTTTTCTCGACGAGATCCAGGCCGCCCCCGAGGTGATCCCGGCGCTGCGCTACTTCCACGAGCAGCTCCCGGCGCTGCATGTCGTCGGGGCAGGCTCGCTGCTGGAGTTCGCCCTGGCCGATCCCGGCTTCTCCATGCCTGTGGGCCGGATCGAGTACCTCCACCTTGGGCCCATGACCTTCGAGGAGTACCTGCGGGGGCTGGGAGAGCAGGCTGTGGCGGACTGGTTGGAGGAGGTTCGGCTTGATGAGCCGGTCCCAGAGGCGATCCACGAGCGGCTGCTGAGCAGCGTCCGTACCTTCTTCATCACAGGGGGCATGCCCGAGGCCGTGGCGGCCTTCGCAGCCACCGGCTCCCTGCGGGAAGCCGAGATCATCAAGCAGTCGATCCTCGCCACCTACCGAGACGACTTCGCCAAGTACGGTAGGAGGATCGACACCGACCGGATCCGGCGGGTCTTCGACAGGATTCCCGGTCTGGTAGGGCAGAAGTTCAAGTACGTCAACGTCGATCCCGGAGATCGTTCTGCGAACATCGCCCGGGCCCTGGAGATGCTGACCATGGCCCGGGTGGCCGCGCCCATCGTCCACAGCGCCGCGAACGGGATCCCGCTGGGTGGCGAGGTCAAGCGCAAGCACTTCAAGGTGCTGTTCCTCGATGTGGGCCTCGTGTCCAGCGTGTGTGCCGTCCAGGCCACCGAGTTGGAGCGGGCGCGGGATCCTGTGCAGGTCAACGCCGGCGCCCTGGCCGAGCAGTTCGTCGGGCAACACCTGCTGTACGCTGGTGAGCCCTACGCCACACCGCAGCTGCACTACTGGACCCGCCAGAAGCGCAACTCGGCAGCCGAGGTGGACTACGTGATCTCACTCGGTCGGGAGATCGTCCCGGTGGAGGTCAAGGCGGGCAAGGCGGGCACCTTGAAGTCCCTGCACCTCTTTCTGCAGAAGAAGAAGCGAGGGCTCGGCTTGCGGATCTGCGGGCGGCCGCCTGCATTGAAGCGGGCGCGAACCTCAATAGCCGGGATGGAAGCCCGCCCCTACAGGCTCCTGTCCCTCCCTCTGTACATGGTGGGGCAATGCCACCGGCTCGTCGAAGAAGCCCTCGTGGAGGCATGATGGCCAAGCCCATGCCAGAAGCGCCCACCATGTGGCTGACCAATGTGCAGGGCGAGAACCTGGACGAGTCCATCAGCAAGGTCGCCGAGCTCGGCGGTCAGATCTGCGTCCCCACGATCCCAACCCCGGCATGGGCCACTTCGCCGTCATCCAGGATCCCACAGGTGGCACCATCGGGATCTGGCAGGGCGAGCCGCAGGAGTAGCGGCTCCTCCCATATCCCCAACCGGGGACGCGCATGTTAGAGGCAGAGCCTCGCCCCGGACCCACCATGCCAGACGACAGCTCCCGCCAGCTCAAGAACCTGGGACGCGCCATGGTGCAGGCCAACCTGCGCCTGTCGCGCGTGCTCGAGCTGCTGGAGGGCGGCCGCGATCAGGCGGCCGGGGGCAGTGACCTGCCCGCCGAGCTGCTCTTCGATCTGCTGCAAGCGCTGGACGACGCCCTCGAGGCCTCCTCAGGGGCTCTGCAGCCGCGCCCCAGCTGGTGGCGGGCCCTGCTGGGCGGACGCGGCGCTCCGGCGCCCGATCCGGCGCTGCTGCAGGGCCTGGAGCTGGCCCGCCAGCGAGCCCTGGACCGCCTGCGCGATCTGGACATCCGCCCCGCACCCGACGAGGGCCCCGCGGATCCCGCCCTGCACGAGGTGCTGCAGCGCTTGCCCTGCGGCTCCGGGGCCCAGCCGGGCTGCATCGCCGCCACTCACCGCCGCGGCTGGTACCGCGACAACAAGGGCGAGACCGAGGTGCTGCGCCTGGCCCAGGTCAGCGCCTACGCCCAGGAGACCCCCTGACATGGCTTCTTCCCCCATCTTCGGCATCGACCTGGGCACCACCTGCTCGGCCATCGCCTGGGTAGAGCGCGGCGTCCCGCGCGTCCTGCAGGCGGACGGCCAGGATCTGCTGCCCTCAGTGGTCTGCTTCCCATGCGAGGGGGAGGCCCTGGTGGGCCAGGCAGCCCTGAACCGCCTGGTGCTGGAGCCCGAGCGCACCATCCGCTCTGCCAAGCGCCACATGGGCAGCGACAAGCGCTGGGCCATCGACGATGCGACCGTCAGCCCGGTGGACGTGTCGGCGCGCGTGCTGCGGCAGCTGGTCCAAGCCGCCGAGCAGCAGACCGGTCAGCGGCCCGAGCGGGTGGTCATCACCGTGCCGGCCTGGTTCACCCAGGCTCAGCGGGCCGACACGCGCCAAGCTGGCAAACGAGCCGGCCTGGAGGTGCAGCGCATCATCAACGAACCCACGGCCGCCGCCCTGGCCCATGCCCACGGCCAGGATCTGCAGCGCCGGGCCCTGGTCTACGACCTGGGGGGCGGCACCTTTGACGTCAGTCTGGTCCAGCAGGACGGCCCCCTGGTGGAGGTGCAGGCCTCCCATGGCGATTCCCGGCTGGGCGGCGACGACTTCGACCGCGCCCTGATGGACCGGCTGCTGCAGCGCATCGGCCAGGAGCGTCCGGCCCTGCGGCGGGCCATCGAGGGCTCTGTGCCCGCCCGCACCCGCCTGCTGCTGGCCGCGGAACAGGCCAAGCTGGAGCTGTCCGCCACCACCCGCTGCCGCCTGCGCGTCCCCTTCCTGCTGGAGATCGACGGCGAGCCCCAGCACCTGGACATGTCCGTGGAGCGCGCCGACTTCGAGGAGCTGATCGACCCGCTGCTGGATCGCACCCTGGACAGCGTGCAGCGCGTGCTGGACGACGGCGGCTGTCAGGCTGGCGAGGTGGACGAGCTGCTGCTGGTGGGCGGCTCCACCCGCATCCCGCGGGTCTGGCAGCGCCTGCGCCAGCGTTTCGGGTTGGAGGGCAGCGCCGCCATCCCGCCCGACAAGGCCGTGGTGCTGGGCGCGGCCATCCAGGCCGCCATCGTGGGCGGCAGCCGAGTGGACGGAATTCTGGTGGATGTGGCGCCGTTTTCGCTCTCCGCAGGGGCCGTGGCGGACGATCGGCAGTTCGGCCCGCGCCACTTCGTCTGTCAGGTCATCACGCCCCGCAACACACCCTTGCCATCGCGCCACACCGAGCGCTTCTTCACCATGCACGCCAAGCAGAAGAAGCTGGAGGTCCCCATCTTCCAGGGCGCCCACCCCAACCCTCTGGCCAACAGCGCCCTGGGCAAGGTGCGCCTGGAGAAGCTGCCCCCCGCTCCGAAGGGCGATCATTGCCGCCCCATCGACGTGGAGCTGAGTCACGATCTGGATGGCATGGTCCGCATCCGCGTGGTCGACGTGCTCTCGGGCCGCGAGGAGGCCGTGCGACTGGCCGCCGACGGCGAAGAGGCGGCCGAGCTGCGCAAGGAGGTCGTGGCCGGCTTCGAGCGAGACGGCCTCATCCCCGGCGACGGCAGCGACCCCGATCCCTTCCACCCCGCCCAGGCCCAGCAGAGCTCGCTGGCCGAGCCTTTGGCCGGCCCGGACCTGTCCGAGGACGCCCCGGACAGCGGCGAGCTGGGGGCGTTCTTCGAGAGTGTGCGCCGCCAGAGGCGCAAGCTGCGCGAGGGGGACGAGGCCAAGGCCAAGGATCTGCTGGCCCTGGCGACCCAGGGGATCAAGGCGTTGGAGCAGGGGCGCCTCGACGATGCCGTCGACTGCTACGAAACCCTGGGCGACGAGCTCTTCGACCTGGGCATCTACCTCTGATGGCTCGTTCCCGCCCCGCCCCTTTCAAGGCCTGGAAGAAGGCAGAGCCGGCCATCGGCCACGCGGCCAGGACCCGCAAGGTTCTGCGTGGCCTGCCCCCCGAGCAAGGGCGCCTGCTGCTGGTCATGGATGTCCTGCACCGCGGGCGCCGCAGCGACCTGGTGCGCATGGCCGCGCAGGCCCGCGAGGCAGGGGATGGGGCGCTGGCGGCCGTGCTGGAGGTCTTGCTGGCACCCGCGGAGCAGCTCGATCCAACGCGCGTGCGCCGTGAGGCCAAGAAGGCCGGGACCGGCCTGGATGTGGGCTTTCCCTACCTGGACCTGCTGCGGCAGCTGGCCGCCTGGCGCAGCGGCCGAGCCCCCAAGTCCCTCCCCGCCCCTGCGCTCGCCAGAACCGCCAAGGAACGCCCGTTGCTGGCCGTCGCGGTAGACGCTCAGAAGGGGCCCGGCCTGCGCACCCCGAGCGGACAGAGGAAGACCTACGCGGACTGGCCCCGTGCTTTCGAGCTCTGGCTGGCGGCCCGCTACGTGCAGAACGACCCCCACGCTCGGGGTGCCGGACGCCGTCCCGTCTCCCCCTCGGAGCGCAGCTTCCCCCGCAGCGACTGGCCAGATCTGGCCGTGGCCTCGCAGGAGTCGCTGCTGGCCCGCTGCCTGGAGGCCGACACCCTGGACCCGGCGCTGCTGGCTTCCTGCAAGGGGGTCTTCAGGCAGCTGGACCAGGCCCAGCAGCGGCGCTGGCTGCGCCGCATGCTGCAGCGCCTGCCGCGGGAGGTGCGGTCTGGTTCGTCCTCCGGCGCCCGCCTGCTGGCAGGCCACGTCCGAGAGATCGCCTCCAGGTTGGGGCTGGGGGAGCTGGCCCAGATGACGATTCAGCTCGAGATCTCGCTAGAACGCCTGCGGGAGCCGGACGAGCCCCACGCCGGCCTGCTGCTGGAGCTCTGGAAGAAGGCCCGCAGCTGGTCCGGACAGGAGCGCCTGGAGATAGCCCGGGAGCTGCTGGAGGCCGACCCAGATGAGGTGGGGCCGCTGCGGATCTGCGAAGCGGCGCTCTGCGTCATCTCCCAGAGCGACGACGAAAAGGAGCAGCTGCGCTGGTTGGAGGCCCTGGCTACCATCCTGCCGCCGAGTGAATGCGAGCACGCCCTGCGACACCTGGACGCTGCGCGACGCCTGCGCCTGATGGGCCGGCTGTACGTGGAGCGCGGCGAGCTGGGCGCGGCGCGCCAGGTCTTCCAGCAGCTGCTGCCGCTGCAGGCCGAGCCCGCCCTGCGCCTGCTGCAGAAGATCGTGCAGGTCACACCCCGTCGCTCCGAGAAGGCGTCGCGCCGCTGCCTGGCAGCCAAAGCCCCGCACCTGGCCCAGGGGCAGGCTCCCTGCGGAGCCTTGGTAGCGGTGCTGGTTGCGGTGCGGCGCCAGTGGGGTGCCGGGCTGGGCCGGAAATGGGGGGAGATGCTGCGTCCCGCCCTGGTGGCGTCCCTGCCGCAGGCCGAGCGCGATCTGCCGAGCTCGGGGCCGCAGCTCGGGCCGCGCGGCGCCGAGCTGCTGGTCGGCCAGCTGCTGGCGGACGATGTGCAGGCTGCGGGACGCTGCTGGCGCCTGCTCACCCGGCGGCTGCGCAGGCCTAGCGATGGCGATCAGGGGCGGCGTGCGGTCCTGACGCTGCTGACTTTTCTGCTGGGGCTGGGCCAGGCTCTGGGCGTCGAAGGCAAGCTGGGCGCCTGGCCCGACGCCCTGCTGAGCTTTCTGCAACGTCCGGACCGGCCCGGTGTCGGTGCCCTGGCGGATCCCTTCGCCTACCAGGATGATCTCTACCTGGAGGGCCTGGTGCGTCTGCGCCAACGCTTCCGGGGGCGGCTGGGAACCCACGTGGTCTGGGAGGTCGTGGAAGGCCTGAAGCTGCTGCGAGAGGGCGAGGGGGAGCGATCCTGGTCGATCCTGCAGCGGATCGAACACCGTACCGATCCCGGCACCAGGCTGGGACGCGGCGTGCGCCAGCTCGTCAGGGATCTCGAGCGCGACCTGGACTGAAGGAGCCTCTCGTGGCCAGGAAGAAGAGCAAGAAGAAGAAGCAGGCCAAGCAGCAGCGGCGCCAGAAGCGGCAGCAGCAGCGCCGGCAGCGCGCCCGCTCCAAGCGCGAGCAGCGCAAGCAGCAGGCCCAGGAGCCCGTCCCGGAGCGCTCGCCTCTGGAGGCCATCTTGGAACTCGACCGCCGCGAGCGCGAGCCCTGGCAGGATGAGCTCGACGATGTCTTGTTCGACCCGCAGGGCCCCTTGGGGGAGGTGGCCGAACAGCTGCGCGGCATCCTCCAGCCAAAGGTGGCGGTTCCGGCAGCTCTGCTGGGTCCTTGTCGGAAACAGCGCTGCCTGCCGCCTTTGCACGTGGACCGGCACGGCCGGCCCGTTCCCGACCCCTGGCAGAGCCTGGGGCTGCAGCCTCGCGATGGCTCTGTTCCCCACGACGAGGTGCGGGCCGCCTACCGCCAGCGCCTGCTGGCCGCGCCCCCCGAGTCCGATCCGCAGCGGGCGCGCCTGTTGCGCGAGGCGCGGGACCGGCTCTGCGATCCGCGACAGGTGCTTGACCGGGAGCTGGGCGTGCTGCACCTGCCCGACCCGCAGGCCTGGGACCTACCGGGCGAAGACGAATCCTCCGCAGAAGACGGCTTGCTGCCCGCTGCCGATCGCATCGTGGGCCAGCTCTTCCTCTACGCCCTGCTGGAGGACCGCCTGGGCCAGCACGCCCCTGTGGCCATGCAAACCGAGCTGCCCTTCTGATGGCCAGGGTGGGCCAGGAGATCGCCCACCCCCTCTGGGGGCGGGGTCGCGTACGGGCCGTGCTCGACGGGGGTCAGGCCTACCTGGTGGGCTTCTACGCCAAACCCGGCCTGCCCCGCCGCGTCTTCGCCAGCCAGCTCGAGCCGCCGGCCAGGCGCGCCCTGCCCGCCATCGATTTCGAGGCCCCGCCCGCCGACCTGCGCCAGGCCCTGGAGGCCCTGCGCCTGGGCGTGGTCCCCACCGCCGGCCTCGACTCCTTGACCGTGGCCCGCGACGCCGAGATCGACGCCATCCGCGCCCTGCTGCAACAGGATCGTGGTCTGCTGATGCTCTCAGGGGGCTACGGTACGGGCAAGACCCACCTGATCGAGGTGGCCGAGAACCTGGCCCTGCGCGCCAACTGCCTGGTGGCACGCGCCAGCTTCGACCCTGTGGAGGTGCCCCCTTCCCATCCCCTGCGCCTCTACCGCGCCCTGGCTCGCGGCCTGCGCTACCCCGACAGCAACCGTCAGGGCTTGCAGCCTTTGCTGGAGGCGCTGGCCGAGCGCCCGGCCCACCACCGGCCCGGCGGCCGCCTGGCCCACCGCTACCTCACGCCAGCGGCCTGGTCCCAGAAGTTCGGCGACGAGGAGCTGGCCCAGGACATGGTGGCCTACGTGCAGGGCCAGCTGCCCCAGGCCCAGAAGAGGCTGGACAGCCAGCTGCGCTACCACCGTTGGCACGGCTACAAGCTGCTGGCCCTGCCCGACTACCGCAGCTTCGGTCAGATCATGGCCTACCTGCTGGGCGGCATCGCGGTCTGGGCCAGGGAAGCGGGCTATCGCGGCCTTCTGGTGCTGGTCGACGAGGCCGAGTACCTGGAGCGGCTGCGCAAGGTGGCCCGCGAGTGGGCCACCAACGTGCTGCGCTACCTGGCCTGCGCCAGCCTGAACCCGGAAGATCTGGCCTTCGATCCCCGCGACACCTACCGCGGGGGCCAGCGCGTGCACCGCGCCCTGCCCGAGCGCTTCCGGCCCGACCAGCCCCTGGCTGTGGTCTGCGCCTTCACGCCCCACCCCGCCATCCAGGATGTGCTGGCCGGCATCGTGGCCGACCAGCGGCGCCTGCTCGAGCTGGAACCCATCCCCCTGGCCGAGCTGTCCCGGCTGACGGACCGCATCCTGGTGCTCTGCCGCCAGGCCTATCCCCAGCTCCGGCCCCCCGAAGCCCACCGGCGGGTCATCAAGTCCTGCCTGGCACGGGCTTTCCGGCGCGGCGACATCGAAAACACGCGCCAGGCTGCGCGCTTGGCCATCGAGTTCTGGGATCTGTACCGTGTCTGTCCTGACCGGGCGCTGGGGGCGGTGATGGGGTGAGGGACAGGGAGCCGCCCCCTCAACCCCCAATCTCCCGAACCCCCCCCTCCGCAGTCCGCCGGAACAAAGCCACGGCCTCCAGCCCAGCGTCGATCTTGGCCAAGGCCCGCATGGGGATGGGGTCGCAGGGAGAGGCGATCTGCGCTCGCAGGGGCAGGTGCATGTGACCGCAGAGGACCAGGCGGGGCTCGATCAGCTGCACGAGCTCGAGCGCCTCTCGGGAGCCCACCTCGCGCCCGGTCCGCAGGCGGTGGAAATCGGGGACCTCACCATCCTCCACGTGAACGAGCCCGCCCCCTTCCAGGAAGCGCGTGATCTGCTGGAGCGCGTCCGGATCGAGGGTGGTCCGGGGCCACTCGTGCAGCCACACCCGCGGCGCTGGCAGCTGCTCGGCGGCCGCCGCTTCGACCTGCCACCG
>CAYVQL010000380.1:0-9668 GCA_964454135.1 uncultured Enterobacterales bacterium
GCTGGAAAGAGGCTGTAGACGCAAGATCTCGCCCCTAGGGTGGCCGTCGCGAGCCAGGAGGATGACCATGCGGATGCTTGCCATGATCCTGCTGTTGCTCTGTGGCATCTGTCCGGCCCACGCTCAGTGCGAGGAAGGCTACGAGGTCCGCAAGATCTGGATATCGGGCAAGGACCGAGCAGGTACGGACCGAGCCGTGGTCCGCCGAGGAAACCGGGCCGTGCCACTGGAACGCGGCATGATCCTATGCGAGGGGGAGGAGATCGAGCTGCGGCGACACAAGATGCGCGTAGAGATCGTTGGGGGAGGCGTCTCTCCGCTCACGTTGACGACGGGCACGACCGACTCGACCAGGCTCCGATTGCCGCGCTTGCACCCGGACGAGGGCGACGAGACCGTCTGCTCGCTCCGTTGGGGCCGCGCCAGCTTCCATGTGGTCGCTGACTATTTTCGTTGTTGGATCGGGGAACGGCGGGTCAGCTTCGGCGTGAAGGGTACGAAGCTGCAGCTGGATGTTTCCAAAGACGGCCAACGCTGGGAGATCATGGTGGTGCAAGGGGCGGTGGAGATCTCGGGTCAGTCCGGGGGCGAAGCGTGGATCCGCGCCTTGGCCGCCGGCAACGTGGCCCGGGGCGATGCGCAGCTGACCAGCACGGAGATCGCGCTCGCCAGCTCTTGGCAGCAGGCCTGCAGGAGTGGTTGTCCGTCCGGTGAGGACTGCGACTGCGGCGCGATCCCCGCGACGGTGCTCGTCCAGAGCTCCCCCTCGGAGGATGAGTCGTGGCGCGATGCGGCGGTGGTCGTCGCGATCGCAGACTATGAGTCGCTGCCAGGCATCCCGGAGGTCGAGAGGGATGCGAGGGAGTGGGCCCGCTACCTGCAAGATGAAAGGCGGTTGGGATACGTGGCCATGCTCTCGGGTGAAGAGGCCTCGCCAGATGGGATCCTCCAGGCCATAGACCGGGCTTCCGGGGAAGTCCTTCCCGGAGGCAAGCTCTGGTTCGTCTATTCAGGACATGGCGCACCGAGTGCCGATGGGACCGACGGCCTGCTGGTCTGCTCCCATGCCAAGCCGGATGCGCTCGAACAGGCCTCCCTCCCGGTGAAATCCCTTCTCCAACGCTTGGAGGAGTTGGGAGGCACCGAGACCATCGCGCTTCTGGATACCAGCTTCACCGGGCTGGATGCCGCCAACGAACCAATAGCGGAAGGTCTGCAGCCCATGACGGCTACTCCGGACTGGGGCCTGAGCAAGGGTCAAGTCCTCACCGCTGCCGCGGTGGATCAGCCTCTGGTTCGGCTTCCAGGCGGGAGAGGTTCCGCCTATTCGAGCGTCGTCTTGGCGGGCTTGCGTGGCGACGCGGACATCGACATGGATGATCGCGTGTCTTCCCAGGAAGCGCAGTTCTATGCCTTCGCGGCACTGGCATATCTTGGATCCGAGCGGAACATGAGCCAAAACCCTGGATCGTACGGTAGCAGAGGGAATATGATCCTGGGCAGGACCAAGAGCGGGGGTGTTGGCATGGCGCCGCGGACGTGCTCGGCTCCCGAGCTGGCGCTTTCGGCCACCGGGATCGTGGTCGACTGCCATCGCCAGCAGGGACCGGCGGAGGCCGACGCGATCTCTCGCATCTTGCCGAAGCCAGTGAGGGCGCTGCGCGGCAAAAAGCTGCTGGCGAAGAGGGAAACCGAGCTGCTATCTCTGGCGAGCAAGGAATGGAACCTCGTAGAGGAATACCTCCATTCCGAGGACTCCGAGGCGGATCGCGCGGTGGAGGCGTACGTCGAGCGCTACCAGGGCTCCAAGGTGTCCGTAGCTGGCCGGAAAACCGCGGTCGCAGTGCCGGAGCTGGACCAGGCGCGCGCGTGGTTGCGGGGGATCGAGGACGAGCTGTGATACGTCGACGCATCGCACTGTCTCTCCTCCTCGTCCTGGTGACGGTCCTGGGATTGCCCCTGGGCACCTGGTTGGCGCGGCGCCGGGCCTTGGCGTTCGTCATTCCCTTGCTCGATGGGGGCGGGGCAGGTGCTGTGGTCGTGACGCTCTCTCCCGACGACCTGCCTCCGCTCGGCGACCAGCACGATGGCTGCGCGGTCAAGAGCTTCCAGGAGGACGCCCGCAGCTGGCGCTGCCTGCATGGCAGGCTGCTGGACCGGCTGGCGCTGGCCGGGGCGTCGGTAGTGGCCTTCGATATCGAGTTCTCCAGCGGTGCGGGCCACGAGGCGCAACTGGATGAAGCCACTGCGGAGCTTCTCTCGGCCATCCGACGCGTCACACGGGGGCTGGGACCGGAGGGCGAGCACCTACGCGAATCCGTGCACGTAGTCCTCGGCGTGGACGAGCAACTGCCCCTGGGACCGCTCTACGCTGAGAGTGGAGCTCAGGCGGGCAGCTTCGGCGGTCTCGTCGATCCCTACTGGAGCTACGTGACGAGGATCGCGCTCGTCGAGGAGCTCGACGGAGAGTGGATCCCGGGTCTGGCGATGCAGGCCCTGTCCCTCGCGCGCTACGGGCATCCCGCCGAGGTCCTCGCGGGGCATGTCGCGAAGCCGACCGGGCTCCCGGCAGTCGACACCATGACCCTGCGCTTTATGGAAAAGGCCCCGGAAATCCGCGACTACCATTGGGTGCTCGACCACGACGTGAGCATCGAGGACCTACGCGATGTCGTCCAGGACAAGGTAGTCTTTGTCGGCGTGATCGGGGACTGGGGTGGCGGAGACGCCTATGAAGTACCCTTCCGCACGGGAGGGCTGCCCGTCGCCAAAGATGGAGAGTACAGTACCTACGGCGTCTTCATGCATCTGCACGCCTTCAACCAACTGGACAGCAACGCGGCTCTAAGAGGCGGCGGCCCTTGGGCCGACCTGCTGTCGGGCGTGATCGCCGTCCTGGTAGCGCTGGTGCCCGGCTTGATCCTGTGGCGACATGCCCGACCTGGAGGATTCCTGCGATTGCCGGGTCACCGGCAGATCGACATCCCCTGGTGGCCCATGCCAGCGCTGGCGGGCGCCTTCGCCGTCTTTCTGCTGGCGTTGCTTTCTTTCCGTCTGGACGTGGAGTTTCATCCTGCCGTTCCTCTGGTCGGCGCGATGTGGGCGGTCCTCATCATGGGCTACCGGGGCTTCGCAGGGCACCGGGAGCGGCTGACAGGGCGGGAAGAACCACAACAGGGTTCCGAGGCGCCATCGCGGAGCCCCCGACCGAAACATCTGGACGAAGAGGATCCCCGCAAGGCACCCAAAACCGTTGAGGACTCCATGTCCGATATCGTCTTGATCAGCTACAGCCACGACTCCCCATCGCACGCGGCCAAGGTCAAGCACCTCGCCGACAAGCTGCGACACCACGGGGTCGACGTCCGGATCGACCAGTATGTCCCCGCAGCAGGCCCTCCGGAGGGCTGGCCCATGTGGATGACCCGCATGGTCAAGTCCGCTCGCCACATCATCGTCGTATGCACGGAGACCTACACGCGTCGCTTCGAAGGGAACGAAGATCCTGGCACGGGGCGAGGCGTCACCTGGGAGGGGCTGATGCTCCAGCAGGTGCTGTACGAGTCCCAATCGCGCAACCACAGGCTGATCCCGGTAGTTTTCGATGGCGAGACCGAGTCCTCAGTGCCACTGATCCTACGCCCCTTTCGGCGCTTCGATCTCCCCTCCGAGTACCGTAAACTGTATGCCGCCTTGACCGGCCAGGCTCTGACCGATGTCCCAGAGGTCGGGACAAGGATCGAGGCCCCCTCCGCGCCCCCCCAAGCACTGGACCCAGCTTGGCTGGATATCGGATCGGAGCTCGACGAGGAGTTCGAGTGATGCTGAGCGGAACCCGGGTGGATCTAACCGCAGTCTTGGTAGCCGCGAGGAGCCTTTTCCACCCGGGAGAGGGAGCTGCCGCTGCCCAATCCGTCGCAGTCGACTTCGGCATCACGGCGCAAGCTTGACGAGAGGCTCCCCTCAACCCACTCCTCGATTTCCCGCTAGACTATCTGGACGTTTCCCGCCAGACCCTCTGGATTCCACACCCCGTAGGCTGCCGGTGGCCTGGGCTGCGTGGGTTCGGTTCGCAACGACCGTACGGATATGGTGGGCCGGAGCCGGAGGCCCTATATTCCTCTCATGGATCCACACACCCTGCGCGCATTCGCCGGACAAGCCATGGAAGCCGTGGCAGCGTTCTTTCACTCCTCCGGCGTGGACAGGTATGCGGACAAGGATGACCGCACACCGGTGACGAGAATCGACCGCGAGATCGAGGCGCTGCTCAAGAGCCTCATCTTGGAGGCCTACCCCGACCACGCTGTGGTCGGAGAAGAGGGGGGAACCCAGGGCAAGGCAGGCGCCGAGTATGTCTGGTACGTCGATCCCGTGGACGGGACCAAGAACCTCATCCGAGGCCTACCCCACTTCTCCACCCAGTTGGCCCTCTTCCGTACTGGAGTGCCCGTTCTCGGCGTGTCTTGCGCGCCGGGGCTCCAGGAGAACATCATCGCCCTTCGAGGTGAGGGGGCCTTCCTCGGCGACACGCGGCTTCAAGTGAGCTCCATCGGCCACCTGAACCGATGCTACCTTTGCCATGGGAACATCCGGTACTTCTCACAGCTGGGCAGGCTCGAAGGGCTGCTGAGCCTTTGTTCGAAAGCATGGGCGAACAGGGGATTTGGTGACTTCTGGGGCTACCATCTGCTGGCCCAGGGCAGGGTAGACATCATGCTCGATGCAAAGACCAGCATCTGGGACATCGCTGCCGTCTCCGTCATCGTGGAGGAGGCCGGCGGGAGGGTCACTGACATGGACGGGCTGCCCATCGATCCGCACAGCAGTTCGGTAGTGGCTACCAATGGCCTCGTACATGAAGAGGTGCTGGAGATCCTCGCTGGTAGGTTCACATGAGGGGCTTCGTCGCAGGATCCCGTCACGACGTAGCGACTTGGCATCTGGCCTTGGGGGCGGGGGCTGCCGATGGCCGACTCGGGGCGCCCCTACGCACCAGGACTTTGATCAGGCTCGTGAGGGACGGGGGTGATCTGGAGTGGGGGTGTAGCAAGCCATCCCCCCTCAAGCCAGAAACCTGGGTGTGCTACATCGCCGCTGTCCTGAACAACCTGGTAATGACCCACGGAGCGCGCAGAGTCCACCTCGCTGAGGCCACACCCTACGCCCAGCAAGTGATCGAACGTGTGTGGAAGGTCAACCAACAGTGCGTGGAAGCGATCTGGAAGCGCTCTCCTAGTAGCGACGAAGCCTTGGTAATGGGCCTGCCAAGAACGCCCACTCAGATTGCGGCTCGTAGGCCACGGCTGAGCCGCAAAGCCGCCGAAACATGTTGCCTGGGCATTGACATCGGAAACAGCAACATCAAGATTGCTCTACGCAAAGAAGATGGTAACGCGAGTCTCTCCGGGAGGCCCACGCCACGGATTGCACTCTCGCAGGGCCCGCTGGTTTTTTTTGGAGAGATCGAGGAACTGATATCAAGGCAGCGACGCCTTCTCTCGGGCCAGGGAGAGGAACTGTATTCCGTAGGCGTCGGGTGGTTCGGAGATGCCCTCCATGGACGCCCGCTCACACAGGCAGCCGATCTGGCACCCTGGGACCATGCTGAAGAAGCGGCGCAGTTGGCCAGTGTACCGCAACGGCTTGCTGAAGCGGCCGGATGCCCCGTGCACTTCTATGGAGACAGTGAGGTCTTGGGGCGTTGTCTTGGAGAGTTGGGCACCTTCTCGAACACCTATGTTTTGATTTTGGGAACGAGCACCGGCGGCTTCCACCTCGGATCCGATGGGCGGTATGGAGAGGGCGTGAACCTGGTCAGCCGGATCATAGTGGATTTGGCCGACGGCGCTCCCAGGCACCATGCAACGGGAGTGCCGGGCGTTTTTCAACGCTATTCCGGCAGCTATGGCATCCTTCGGGCATTCGAAGACGAGTTCGCCGAGGCACCGGAACCCTCGGGAGCAGGGGCCTTGCTGGACCACTTGCTGCGCAGCAAGGACGAAGCGTCGAAGGAACGAGCCCACCGATGCTTGGAACGGTATGCAGGCTGGATGGCCAGTGCTATCGTGGACCTATGGACTCACTACCCCATGAACGAGACGCTCATCACCGGCGGAATGTCTCAAGGCTCGTTGGGTTCTAGCCTCAAGCAAAAGGTGCAGAGCCGCCTCGACGCGATGGGGGTTGCAGTGAGACTCTCCCTTCTCGCCGAAAAAACCGGCTGGGAACCTAGCCACGAGGTTGCGATGGCAGCGGCCACTCTCGCCGCTCTATCGTCTCCTGGCGGAGCGCCTTGAGGAAAGGCTCTGGACGACTTTTCGAATACCATCGGCAAACCTGGCTATTTGGGATTCCGAGGCCAGCAGTACGCTGTGGTGGAAGCGAAGGCCTTCGTGAGTATGGGCCAAGACGGAAATGGGCAGTGGAGCTTCGAGTATCGGAAGAAGCTGCCTTCCCATGGGGTGGCCGGCGCAGAAGCCCTCAAAGTCAAGGGACAGGGGGGGATATGGCACAGACCAGCAAATGCCGGTCTCCGCAAGGGCATATCGACGGAAGGAAGCCCGATCGAGGCCGACCAGCCTCCAGCAGGAGGAGTAGTGGGTCTGCAAGGTGATGGACGCAAGCCGCATCTGGGGACGGAACTCCTCCAAGTCCTTGAGAGCCTCCGTCAAGAACGCGGCAGCATGGGCTTCCTGCTCAAGAAGGCATGGAAGTCGAGCCAAACGGGCGAGGAGCAGCGAGGCGATCACCGCCGGCATGCGAGCGTTCGTTCCCGTGAGAGGACTCTCCGACCTGCCATACGCCGGTGCGCGGAGGCCGTGGTCTCGGAGTTCGTGGAGTCTCGTCCACGTCTTGTCGTCGTCGGTCACGACGCACCCACCCTCGCCACCTGGAAGCAGTTTCTTCTCATGGAAACTGAAGACTCCAGCGTCTCCCAGCGTACCCAGTCTCCGTTCTCCCCACGCCGCTCCGTGGCACTGGGCGGCATCCTCGATGACCACGATTCCCCGAGGCCGGCAGATGGCCAGCAGGCGCTCCATATCTACCGCGGACGAGTAGAGATGGACTGGGATCACCGCCCTCGTTCGGGGGCCGAGTCGAGCCTCTAGGTTCCGCACGTCCATGCAGTAGCTTCGGGGATCCACGTCGATCAGGACAGGCCTCGCTCCGCATTCCAGGACGGCGAGGGCAGTGGACGGCCACGTGAGATCGGGGACGATGACCTCGTCGCCCGGGCCAATGTCGAAGCTCCGGAGGGCCAGCACCAGCCCCAGGGTGCCGTTCGCCACGGCGACGGCATGCCTAGCGCCAAGAAATCCAGAGAAGGCCCTCTCAAACTCCTCCACGGCAGCTCCTCGCGACCATGCTCGGGACCGCAGGCAGATCATGACCGCCTCTAGGTCGTCCTCATGGACCTCGGGCCACCGAGGGGGCCAGTTCGGTCGCGACATCATCGAGGATCCTCCAGGTCGATGTATCTTCGTTCCACGATTCCTCCGTAGGGCCGCCGCGTGGCCAAGCACAGACAGAGACGCTCGGCGGGCATCACCATGAAGGTCCTTCTGCGGGCCTCCTGGATGGCGGCGCCGATGACGGCGCGCCTTGCCTTTTTCGTCTGCACGCCGAATCGGAAGAGGGTCATGTGCAGGGGAAAGGACGCGCGCGGGCGGGACCAGAGCCTCTTCTCGTCTTCATCGGGCAAGGCCCGTTTCGCACTCCCACATAGATCGAGGGCTCGTGCTAGCCAGGGAATCACACGGCCGTGCTCATCAATGAAGTCAGCGAGACACGAGAGGGAGTTTCCCATGACCTCCATTTGACGGATTCGGAGCCGGGCCGGGGGAAACTGGCCGACGTTGGCATAAAGATTCGTGGCAAGACGCTGCGTGGTTCTGATGAATGGTTCGAGTTCACTCTCGGTGGGTGGTCCGAGGAGGTCTTGTACCAGGAGTTCGACTAGGGTGACGTGCAGCCCCACCTCGCTCTCCTCCCAACAGTCGGTCTCCTCCGACGGGAGCAACTTGGTGACATCGGAGCGAAGCTGGGCCTGTGAGGCCTCCGGGAGAGGCAGCAGCAGGGAGACGTCGACCAGATGTCCAGGCTCACGGACGCTCGGGTGGGTGGAATAGGCCCCTTCCTCAGCGAGAACCGGCGAGCCCAGAGGCTCTTCCCAATGGTTCATCGCCCCTTCTTTGACGACGTGCGTGGAGGGATAATCTGGCCCCCCCCTCTTCATGGGAGCGGAGACTACAATCTGGAGGCCTCTGCGGGGCCGCCCCTCTCGCCAAGGTTGCCCCAGCTCCTGGAGGAGTTTCTCAGAGTCTGGTCTCCAGAACCATGTTTCAAGGGCATTCTGCCCCTCTTGGTGGCAGCCCCAGAGGAGGATGATCCTTCGTTGGAGGTTGAAGGGATTGGGCATCTCCGTGAGCACCGCGGAGCCCTTGGACACGAACTTCCCCTCGCACTCCGCCTTCACGTCGGTTCGAGTACTGGAGACGTCCCGCCACGGGAGATAGGCGTTCATGTATCCGAAGAGCTGGACAGAGAAGTCGTTGCATCCCACGACGAGCCAGTCCTGTTCGAACGGATCCTTCTCAGTGGACGTGTCAGCGGACAGCCCAGGTTCCGCCGGAGGAAGCCATCCCAACGCCGTGCGAGAACAGAATACCTTCCTTGGGAACTTCTTCTGTTGCATCCGTTCCAGGGCAGCGTGTAGCAGGTTGGCCACCGTGCGTAGCTCGTCGATCGGCGTGTGGAGGCGCACAGAATCATCGGGATCTGGACAGCCCTTCTTCCCCCGGCAGGTGTACACTATCAACGTGCGTCGAGGATCGAAGCAAGCATCCTGCTCCCCGAGAAGATCCAGATGCGGGATGCGGACTCCATCAGGCAGGGCGGGAGCCCCTGTCAGCTTCCTCGTCGCCAGTTCTTCCCAGACGCAGAGCTCCTTGGCTAGGTCCTCGAGCAGCCGTTCGATTTCGCCTTCTTTCCGCACGAGGAACCCCCCCTGATCCAGGGGAAGTCCTTCCGTGGTCATGCCTACGAGATATGCAATGACGGTCTTGTGAAGGGCACGAAGAAGGGCGACCTCAAGCCTGACCCAGTCGCTCCCCATAGATTTGGGAGTGGCCAGAACCACCGCACAACGGCACCCTCGCAACTCCCTGTCGATGGCGGCAAACCAGTCCTTGCCCCCCGAGATCCTGCTCCTGGCGCGGAAGACCTCGATGTCCAGCCTCTTCTCGAGAATATGAGCGAGTTTCTCTGCTGTCTCGCCATCGGCCTCTGCATAGCTCAGGAATACTGGTAGTGCATCCATGCTTTCCTCCATGGCACCGCATTCCACCTGCGTATTTGGGCGGCGACACCTGTGCACCCTAAAGACTCGCCGCCGAGCAGGATCCACGTCCACCCGCACCCGCACCCGCACCCGCACCCCCTGGCGTCCGGCCTTGCGGATGCCGTCACCCGGTGCCCAAGGCGGCGCCTGTGGCCGAGTCTGGATGTCTCTATTTCGGCCGTTCTCGGGGCGAGGGATCACGGCATCGGAGTTTGCCGGATGGAGCGTTGACCCCCACCGCCATCCCTCGTCATGCCGAACGATGGTTCCTTCAACGAAAACGCCCTGCCCCACGTGAAGAAGAACCCACCCCATATCCCCCCGC
>CAYVQL010000381.1:0-9648 GCA_964454135.1 uncultured Enterobacterales bacterium
CTCTAAGTGAAATGTAGCCGTTAATTACGTATTGAGTGTGCTTGTTGCTGGGGAGTATGGTGTCCTTCACGCTTGAGGAGTCGGTTTTTGTGGAGAAACTCCAGTGCGAAGGGTGGCGACATACCACGGTGTTTTCCGTCGGGAGCGACGGGAGGCGCTGCGGTAGCCGAGTAGGAGGAGCTCCCGCAGAGAACGGTCGAGAATCGGGCGAAAACGAGGGGAACGAGGTGTCTATCGAGGTGTCTGGCACTAGGAATTGATATTTGAGAAAATATCAATTCCTAGTGCCAGACACCTCCGATGATCTACCAGCTCCGGAGCCTGTGCTCCGTCCGGCTGCCGTCGGCGTGCAGGTCGATGACCGCGTCTTCGGCGAGCACGCGTAGGCGGTCGGGGTCGAGGCGGGTGAAGTCGATGTACTCGTCTGGCCGGATCCAGTAGCGGCCAACGGTGTCCGTGAATTGGACGCCCTGGGGATCTGGGCGCCAGGCCAGGTCCGGGGCGCTCCGCCAGTAGTAGCCCTCGGGCGGGTGATGGACGGTTTCGCCGTCCTGGTCCCAGCAGCGCCAGGGGCGGATCTTGGAGCTTCTGGCGTGGGTGCAGATGCGCTCCGGGGTGGCTGTCACGTACCAGTCCTCCAGCTCCGTCACGCGCTCCACCCCGTCTTCCCTGATCGCGAAGAGCGTCTTCTCCAGGTTCTGGTAGCCCCGGCGCGGCGGCGCCCGCTCCTGGTAGCGCTGCGTGACGAGGTGGGTAGAGCTGACAGCCCGCACGCGGCTGGGCCAGGGCACGTCTTCCAGGTATTTGCCGTCGAGGTAGAGGCCGTCCGTCTTGGTGACCAGCTGGCGGGGGCCCAGCCAACGAATGCCGCGTATGTCGGAAGTCTGGAGCTGGCAGCCCTGGTCGAGGTCGAGGAGATAGGTGCGCCCATTCCAGCCGCGGACCGACAGGGCCAATCCGTCCGGACGCCAGCGGGGTTCGGAGGTCGTGGGGAACGAACATTCCTGGCTGCGACCCCGCGCGTCTCGCAAGAGCAGGGCGAAGGGCCCATCGCGTCCTCCCCGGGTGAGCTTCAGGGCCAGGGATCCCCACGGTCCCAGATACCCAACGCATACGAAGCGATCGGCCAACAGGCGATCACGGCCGTCCTGCCAGAGCCATGCACGCCCCCGGGACGTGATGCGCAGCACCCGCGATCCATCTTCGGCCAGGATGATGTCGCCGCTGTAGATGGAGCCGCGGTGGGGAATGCGCAACGCGGCCTCGCCGCCGACGCACAGCAGCGCAAAGACCAGCAGGGCCAGGGGGCCCGCCCAGCGGCCGTGGCGCCGCACGGCTGCGCCCCAGGGGCCCAGGCGCCCTTCCCAGACCGCGGCCAGCGCCAGTCCGCCCAGCGCCAGCAGGCCCAGGCGCAGGGCCAGCCCCAGCTCGTAGGGCAGCAAGCGCAGCCAGGAGCTGGCGACCAGGCCGGCAGCCAGGGCCAGGCTCGCGCCCAGGAATCCCGCCAGGGTGGGCAGCCCGGCGCAGAGGCTGCGGCTGGCCAGGCCCACGGCGTAGACCGCGACCAGGACGAAGTGGATCACGTAGTCGGACAGCTCGCCCCCCATGATGCTGCTCCCCGCCAACACCAGCCGCAGCTGAGCCATGCCCGCGGTGAAGACCAGGGGCGGCAGCTGCACGGCCGCCGTGCCGGCCAGCCGCGCCCAGCCCGGGCCGCCCAGCCCGCGCCACCAGTTGTCTGCCGCCGCGCCGCCGCGCACGGCCAGCAGCCCGCAGAGCACGGGCAGCAGCAGCACCAGCAGGAAGGCGTCCCAGCCCGCGCGGTAGTAGTCGGGCACGGCGGCGCCGAAGGCCCAGAGCGCAGGGCCGGCCAGCAGCAGGGGCCAGCGGGCGCGCAGCTCGCGCCAGGCGGCCAGGCGGGCGGCGGTCAGCGCTCCCATGGCAGGCTCCAGCCGCGCAGGGGTCGGACGGTGCGACTGCCGTCGGCGTGCAGGTCGATGACGGCCTGGGCGGTGACGGAGCGCAGCGTGTCGGGGTCGAGTGGGGCGAAGCGCGTCACGGTGAAGCGGGGGAGCTGCCAGCGCCGATCCTGGGGACCGGTCACGTGGTCGCTGTCCAGATCCTCGATCAGCAGGGGGGAGAGGCTGCGGATCCACTCCCTGCGGCCCTTGGAGACGTCGAGGGTCTGTCCGTCCCAGGTCTGGCAGCGGTAGGAATCCCGGAGCGTGGGGCTTCGCAGGCAGTACCCGTCTTCGGTGTAGGTTCCTTCTCGGCTGTTGAAGCTCACCAGCAGCGAGGCCTGGGAGCCCCGCAGCTCGTAGATGCGGTAGATGGCGACACGCTTGCCCTGGGCTTCGTCGCTCTCGCTGTCCTGGAGCTTGAGGGTTGCGAGCCTGCTGCCGTCCAGCGCGTGCAGGATAGCGCCCTCGGGCAGGCCGTTCAGCGCTCGGCCGTCCAGCGTGTAGCCCTCATCGCGCTGAACCAGCATGGCGTCATCCAGCCAGAGGATGTCGCGCACTTCGGGGTCCTGGGGTTGGCAACCCTTGTCCGCGTCGAGCAGGAAGAAGCGTCGGGTGCCTTCGCCGAAGGACAACCACTCTCTGGGCAGGAAAGCCGCCACGGTTCCGGTCGGGCTCCACTGGGCGAGGAAGGGCGTCCGCCCGAGCTGAGCGGGGTCTGTGTGCGTAAAGCCCTCGCAGCGGGCCTCGCGGCCTTGCGCGTCCAGGAGCACGAAATCGTGCATTGTGCCCGAGAGCGTGGGCCGGGCGACGGCCAGCAGGACCGCGCCCTGGGGTCCGAGTTCAGCTTTGTTGACGCCTTTCTGCGGAAGAAGGCGCTCCCCGCCTATGCGCCAGAGCCAGGCACGTCCCCCTCGGGCGAAGAGGGGATCGCGCTGGCGGGTCAGCCGCAGCACCGCGCTTCCATCGCGGCTGATCTCGACGTCGCGCACGCTGTGCAGGTGGGGGCTGCGCAGCGCACCCTCCACGGCGGTGCTGATGAGCAGGAAGGCCAGGGCCGCCAGGGCCCATGACCAGCGCCCGCTGCGCCGCACCGCCGCCCCCCAGGGGCCCAGCCGCGCTTCCCAGCGCAGTGCGAAGAACAGGCCGAAGAGAGCCAGCAAGCCCAGCCGCATGGACAGGCCCAGCCAGGTGGGCAGCAAGCGCAGCCAGTCGTTCGCCAGCATGCTGGCGGCCAGCATCAAGGCCGCGAGCATCGGCCCCGCCAGCAAGGGAAAGCCTGCCCGCAGGCCGCGGGCCGCCAGGCCGACGAAGTACAGGGCGGGTAGCGCCAGGATCAAGACGTGGTTGGGAACGGCGCTGCCCAATACGCCACGGCCCACGTTCAGCCCGCCCCCGTCCGTGGCCAGGCGCATCCAGGCCATGCCTGCCGTGAAGACCAGCGGCGGAAGCTGCGCGCCGAGCTGGCCCAGCAGCCGCGCCCAGGCCGGCCCTCCCAGGCCGCGCCACCAGCGGTCGCTGGCCGCGCTGCCGCGACCTGCCAGCAGCAGGGACAGGCCAGGCAGCAGCAGCGCCAGCAGAAACAAGTCCCAACCCGGGCGGCTGCGCACCGGGATGGTCTGGCCCAACGCCCAGAAGCCGGGCCCCAGCAGGAGCAGCGGCCAGCGCGCCCGCAGCTCGCGCCAGGCCGCCAGGCGGGCCGTCAGCCAGGGGCTCACGAGGACGCCGCCCTTTCCGCCTGCACCAGCGCCGTCAGCAGCTCGTCCAGGGGCAGGGGCAGGGGGCTGGGCTGGGCTCCAGCTGCCGCCAGCAGCGCCTCGGCCTGCTCCTGGGGATCGTCCAGCAGCAGCTCCAGCAGCTCGCCCCGTTGCTGGCGGCTCAGGATCTTGTCGCCCAGGGCGCCGGCCGCGTCGGCCCCGCCCAGCACCTGGATCAAGCGGAAACGCCGCTGGATCTCCTCCAATGGCGCGCAGAGGCGCATGCGCCCGCGATCCAGCAGCAGCAGGTGGGTGCAGAGCCGCTCCACGGCCGCGCTGTCCTGGGCCGCCAGCACGGTGGTGGACTCGGCGCCGCGATGGGCAATCCACTTCTCCGCCAGGCGGCGCCCCACCGGATCCAGGCCCAGGAAGGGGTCGTCCAGCAGGTAGACCGGCGCTTTGCGCCCCAGAGTCAGCACCAGGCCCAGGCGTACGCGCTGGCCCTGGCTGAGGCGCTGGACGGGCTTGCCCAGGGGCAGCTCGAAGTCGGCTTGCAGCTGCTGGCCGATCTCCAGTTCCCAGCCTGGCAGGCTGCGCGCCAGCCCCAGCCAGTGCTTGACCTTGATGCCCGGGTCCAGCGGGCAGCCCTCGGGCAGGTAGGCGGCGCCCGCCGTGCCGGTGATGGATCCCCGATCCTGCAGCAGCACGCCGGCCAGCAGGGCCAGCAATGTGCTCTTGCCGGCGCCATTGATTCCCACCACCCCCAGGCAGTCGCCGGCCGGCAGCTCAAAAGCCACCTGCCGCAGCACCTCGCCCACGCCCAGCCCCTGCGCCTCGATGGCGTTCATGCCGACTCCTCTGCGGCGCCCGTGCGCCGGTAGGTGGCCCGCAGCTGGTCCAGCAGGGCCTGCTCGTCCAGACCCAGCTTGCGCGCGCGGGCGCAGAGCTGTTCCATGTCCTGGCTTAGGAGCTGCTGAGCGGCCTGGGCCGGTGCTCCCACAGGCACGCGGTAGGGCTCGCCCCGCTGGCGCGCCAGGAAGCCGGCCCGCTCCAGCTGCTGGTAGGCCCGGTTGACCGTGTGGTAGTTCACCCGCAGCTCGGCGGCGAAGGCGCGCGAGGAGGGCACCTGGCTGCCAGCGGGCAGCGCCCCCGATGCCAGCAGCTCCAGCATGCCCTCCACGATCTGCAGGTAGAGGGGGATGCCGCTGGTGGTGGAGAGCTGGATTCTCATTTCACTGTTCTATAACGATAGAACAGCACTCCTGAAGGGGCAAGCGATTTTCGTAGTGCCTGACAGCCAGGTGGGCCTGGGAGCGGGCGCTGGAGCGCTGAGCGAAGGCGCGCCGCGGGTCAGGGCCGGATCGAGGCCTATGAAGCGAATTTGCCTGCTGAGAGGGACGGCGTTGGAGCTGGGAGCGGTCCCGGTCACCACGTACGGGTCGTAAGGGTCGTCGCTGCCACACGTCGTGGATCCTTCGCTCAGGGAGCGGCTGGGCGCAGCTGCTCGAAATGACGCTTGCCCAGGAGCGTTGGAGTGTCTGTTGCCCAGGTTCGCGGGAGATTTCGCGGATTCGGGCCTCTCGTCTCGGGCGGCAGGCACTAGGGGACCGTCAACCTCTCCGGGCCTGATCCGGGAGCCCCCGGCGGCGTACCCGAGGGTTGACTTTTGCGGCCGCCACGCTGCTGAGTTGCAGATCGACATCTCTCCGGTCGATGGGAAGGTAAGGTAAGGAAGATATGGCCATACGCAGCGAACGCCCCAAGGGAACGGCCTTCACGACAGGGCTGTACGTGATCGATGAGGAAGAGCTGGAGGCTCTGAACCAAGAGTTGGAAGAACGACAGCATGGGCGGGTGAACACCCAGGACCTCGCCCGCGAGGTGCGTCTCAGCGTCTGGCAGGCTGTGGCGGAGGATCGCTTCGAGCCGCCGCGGCTTCCCGGCCTGGCTGCCGAGATCCTGGCTACGGCACAGGATCCCACCGTCTCGATCAGGAAGATCGGCCACCTGGTCCAGCGAGACCAGTTCCTCTCGGGGGCCGTTCTGAAGGCGGCGAATGCGGCTGTCTACGCGCCGCGTCATGGCAACCGCCGTGTCACCCGCTTGCCCGAGGCCGTGATGCGGCTGGGGTTGAAGCAGACCAGGAACGTGGTGCTGGCGGCTGCCATGCGCCAGACCGTGTTCCGCGGCCCCCGCCGCAAGCTGATGGAGAAGCTCTGGCGCGCAGCGCTGGGCGCGGGGGTGGCCTGCTCCCTCCTGGGGGAGCTCAAGGGCAAGGACAGGGACCAGGCCTTCACCATGGGACTGCTGCACGATGTGGGCAAGCCCGTGCTGGCACAGCACCTCGACAAGGTGATCAAGCGGGAGTACCCGGGGCGGGTCGTGTTCGAGGATGTGGCCAAGGACATCTTTCACTTGATGCACGCCCGCCTGGGGGCCAACATCATCCGGCGCTGGCGCCTGCCAGCCGTGCTGGCGGATCTGGTGCTGCACCACCACGATGCCCGGCCGCCAAAGAAGCTGGCCGCCACGGCAGCCATGCTGCGCCTGGCGGACATGGTCTACCAAGAGTGGACGGTGACGGGGAGACGACTGCCCGAGAGCGAGCGGCTGATGGGACACCTCCTGGTTCGTCGACTGCGCCTGGCCCCGCGCGAATTCCAGGATGCGCTGCTGGACTACCCGGCCGTCATGGAGAGCTGGTTGGGGGCCTGACGGCAGGCTCCCCAGTGGGTCCTCAATACAGATCCCCCGACGCGCAGTCCGAGTAAGTCACATCCGTGATGGTCGGCGTGGTGCCAGAGGATCGGTAGATGCCCCAGGTGGAGGAGTGCTGCACCAGCGAGTCGCTGATGGAGCCGTAGCAGCCGTACCAGAACAGGTTGCCGTAGCCGTTGTCGCCAGCGTACTCCACGGTGATGTTCTCCAGCACCGTCAGCGAGTCGTCGCAGTAGGTGCCGAACCACAGGCCGTTCCAGTCCCCTGCGGCCGGGCTGGTCTCGGCCGAGGTGAAGGTGACACCGCTTGCGCTGGTGCCGGGCACCGACAGGCTGCCGTAGGTGGAGTAGCCCACGTACAGGCTCGTCCCTTCTTCGAAGAAGAGGGTCACGCCGTCCTCGATCTCCAGCACGGGCTGGTAGGTGCCGTTTTGCACGTAGATGTCGCCGTCCGCCAGGTAGTCGGCGTCCAGCAGCTGCCAGGTGGCGTGGTTGGCCACGGTGTCACCCTCGATCACCACCAGGTCGACGCCATTGCCCGCGTAGCTGGAGGAGGCGTCCAGCTGGCCGATGGAGTCGGCCGGGGCCACCACCGGGTACTCGCCGTTGCCGGTCACCACGTTGTCCGTGAATTGTGGGCCGCCGCTCTCGTAGAGCGCGCCGGTGCTGGCCACCTCCACGCCGCTGCCGGTGTTGTCCTGGATGGTGCTGCCCGAGATCTCGGCCACGCCGTTGCTGACGTAGATGCCGGCGTCGTTGTTCTGCTCGATGACGCAGTCCTCGAAGCCCACGGTGGCGTAGTAGATGTAGATGCCGCCGTAGCCGTTGCCGCCGCCGTACTGCAGGGTAAGGCCCTCGATGTCGGTGTGGGCCTCCACCGTGTAGTAGCCGAAGTACAGGCCATCCCAGTCGCCTGCGGCCGGGCTGTCTTGGGCCGAGGTCATCAGCACGCCGCTGCTGCCACCCTCGACGGTCAGGCCGCCATAGCTGCCGGAGCCCACCAACAGGTAGGCCCCCGAGTCCATGTAGAAGCTGGCGCCGTCTTCGATGGTCACCTCGGGCTGGGCCGAGCCCTGGATGTAGATGTCGCTGTCCACCCAGTAGGGCACGTCCAGGGCACGCCAGTCCGCGTCGCGGGTGACCGTGTCGGCCAGCACGCGCACGTAGTCCTCGTCGTTGCCCGAGATGCTGTTGTCGTCGGCCACCTCGCCCAGGTAGTCGGCGGGCACGGACAGGGCGTAGCCGCCATTGCCGGTCAGGGTGTTGCCGCTGAAGGAGGGCGTGCCCGAGGTGCTCAGACCCGAGGCCGTGTTGAGGTAGACGCCGTCGTCTTCGTTGTCGGTGAAGGAGGAATCCGAGATGTCCGGGAAGGCCGAGCTGCCGTAGAGGCCATGGTTGAGGGCGCCGCTGACCACGCAGTCCGCGATCTCGGGCTCGCTGTAGTACAGGTAGACGCCGCCGTAGCCGTTGCCGCCGCCGTACTCCAGCCACAGGCCCTCCAGCTCCGAGCCCTGGTCGTAGTAGCCCAGGAAGAGGCCGTCCCAGTCGCCGGCCTGGGGCGCGGCGTCGTTGGCGCTCATGTACACGCCGGCGCCGGTGCCCTCCACGAAGAGCGTGCCGTAGCTGGAGTAGCCCACGTACAGGGCCGTGCCGAAGTCGAAGTAGAACTCGGCACCGTCCTCGATGGTGACCTCGGGGTAGGCCGAGCCCTGGATGTAGATGTCGCCCGCCACCTGGTAGGGCACGTCCAGGGCGTGTACGGTGGTGTCACGGGCGAGGTAGTCGCCGTAGAGCACCACGTAGTCCTCGGCGTTGCCGGCGTAGCTGGTGGAGTCGTCCAGCTCCTCCACGTACTCGGCCAGGATCACCACGGGGTAGCCGTCGTTGTCGGTGACCGTGTTGTCGCTGAAGCTGTTGCCGCCCGAGCTGCCCAGGCCGCCGGTGGGCGCGTAGTAGCCCGAGCCCTCGTTGTTGGAGATCTCGCAGGAGGAGAAGTAGGGCGTGGCCGTGCTGCTGCCGTAGATGCCGGCGTTTTCATTGTACTGGAACAGGCTGTCGCTGAACTGGGGCGAGGAGGTGCCGATGATGGCGCCGCCGTAGCCGTTGCCGCCGCCGTACTCCACGGTCAGGCCCTCGAAGACGCTGCCCTGGTCGTAGCTGCCCACCCACAGGCCGTCCCAGTCGCCGGCGGCCGGCGAGCTCTGGTCCGAGGTGAAGAGGATGCCCGTGGAGCTCCCTATGGCCTGGATGTCGCCGTAGCTGGAGTATCCCACGTGCAGGCCGGCACCCGAGGCGAACTGCACCAGCACGCCGTCGTCGATGGTCAGGGTGGGGTAGGCGCTGCCCTGCACGTAGACGTCGCAGGTGACGTAGTGCATGGTGGTGGAGGACCAGGTCTCGCTGGTGGAGATGGTGCCGCAGTGCTCGGTGACGGTGCCGCAGCCGTCGTCGATGCTGTCGTTGCAGTCGTTGTCCACCAGATCGCCGCAGACGTCGCTGGCGGCCGGATTGGTCGAAGCGTCGCCGTCGTCGCAGTCGCTGGCGTCGGCCACGTAGCCGGTGGGCTGGTCGCAGGCGCTCAGGGTGCTGGCCGAGGCGTCGCCGTAGCCATCACCGTCGACGTCGGCGTACCAGGTGGTGGCGTCGCTGGCGTCGTCTTCGTCCGTGTCCCCGTCGCAGTCGTTGTCCGCCCCGTCGCAGGTCTCGCTGGCGCCGGGGTTGATGGCGCCGTCGCCGTCGTCGCAGTCGGTGTCGGAGCCACCGGCGACGTAGCCGCTGGGCTGGCCGCAATCGACCGTGGTGCTGGCCGCGTCGCCGTAGCCGTCGCCGTCCGCGTCCAGGTACCATGTGGAGTCGGTCAGATCCTCGTCGATGTCTCCGTCGCAGTCGTTGTCGGCGCTGTCGCAGAGCTCGCTGGCGTCTGGGTAGGTGTTGGCCTCGCCGTCGTCGCAGTCGCCGCTGTCGGCGGCATAGCCGCTGGGCTGATCGCAGGCCTGGGATGTCGTGGCGTCCAGGCCATAGCCGTCGCCGTCGGCGTCCAGGTACCAGGTGGTGGCGTCGCTGGCGTCGTCTTCGTCCGTGTCCCCGTCGCAGTCGTCGTCCACGCCGTTGCAGAGCTCGGTGGCCCCAGGATTGACGCTGGCCTCGCCGTCGTCGCAGTCGTCGTCGGTGGCTGCGTAGCCGCTGGGCTGGCTGCAGTCCGAGGTGCTGGTGCTGGCCTCGCCGTAGCCGTCGCCGTCGGCGTCCTGGTACCAGGTGCTGTAGGCCAGGCCCTCG
>CAYVQL010000382.1:0-9602 GCA_964454135.1 uncultured Enterobacterales bacterium
CCAGATCCAGCGCCCCGTCCCCGTCGAAGTCGGCCAGCTCGACATCGGCGATATTCCCCCCCAGCTTGCTGCGCGCTCCCATGCGCAGGCCGCCATCGCCCGTGCCGTGCATGACGACCACATCGCCCCCCACGTAGTTGGCCACGGCCATGTCCGGGACTCCGTCTCCGTCGAGCTGCCCGATGGCCACGGCCACCGGATCGCCGCCCGTGGCGTGCTCCACGGGGGCAGAGAAGCGACCGTCGCAGGAACCCATGCACACGGCCAGGGTCTGGCCGGTGGGCCTGGGCCGCATCCAGGGAAAGACCGCCCGCGTCATCACCAGGTCCAGGCAGCCGTCCTGGTCCAGGTCCACGGCATGCACGGTGTCGAGGTCGTAGAAGGTGCGGGTTCCCTGGAAGGTGCTCAGCTGGTTGTCGTCGGCCGAGCGGGTCTCGGTGAAGACCTGAAAACGCTGGCCCGCCTGGTAGGAGCCGTCTTCCTGGCCCAGGTAGACGGCCAGGGTGCCGTCCTGCATGTCAGTCACCGCCAGATCCGGCTGGGCATCGGCGTCGAAGCGCCCCACCGCCACGGCCACGGGCAGTCCCCCCAGCTCGATATGGCGTGCGGGGTGGAACGCGCCCCCGGGCTTGCGCACCAGCAGATCCAGGGTGCGGCCCGAGTTGGTGGGTATCAGCAGGTCGGAGAGCCCATCGCCGTTGAGATCCTCGATGGCGAGCCACTCGCCGTCGCTGGCCAGGGGAAAATCGAGGCGCGCGACGAAGAGGGGCTGGAAGGCGTGCTCGTGCACCCGCTGCGATGAGGGGCGCTCGGCCACCACGGGACGCGGCGAGCGGCCCAGCCAGACCAGCAGCCCGGCCAGCCCCGCTGGCAGGAGGAGCAGGGCGAGGACGATCAGGATCTTCTTCTTGCTTCTCTTGCTTCTTCTCACAGGCGCCTTCCCTGGACGACGGCTTCAGTCGCGTTCGGTACGATGAATGAGCCAGAATACTGCAGGCCGCCCCCCGGAGCAAAACCCAGGACAAGGCGGGACAGCGGGCCGTTCAGGGCTCGAGCTTGCCCTCCAGCAGAGCGGCCAGCGCCTCGCCCAGCTCTTGATGGGCCGCTGGGCCGGGGTGATTGTCGCCCGGCAGCACGTAGCGCCGGTAGACCTCCAGCCCGTCCAGGCTGCGCTCCAGGCGCAGCGTGCGCAAGCCGGCACTGGTCGCGCCCTGGGCCGCGATGTCCAGGATGTCCTGCCCGTCGTCGCCAGGCGCGGGCACGAAGCAGGGCAGCACGGCTACCACGCAGGGCACACCCAGCCCCTGGCAGGCCCGCTGCAGGGCGTCGAAGCCCTCACGCGCCCGCTCGGCATCCAGGCCCTGCCGCAGCTCATCCAGGTAGTTCCAGCCGCGCCCCTGCTCGGGGGGCGGCTGCAGCAGCTCGGCTGCCAGTTTCTCGCGCTCCCGTACGCGGCAATACTGGTTGTAGAGGTGGCTGAAACGGCGCAGGCCGGCTTCGCGCCGGGCCCAGGGGGGCGCCAGCTTCTCCACGGTGGGCTCGTCGGGATCGGGCGGCGCCTCCGCGAAGTCGTTGATGTAGAAGAGCTGCAGCACCAGGTCCGGGTGCAGCTCGGCCCCGTGCAGCTGCAGCCAGCGCGTCTGCTGGGCCAGGTTCCAGCCCGGGACCGCCGCGTTGACGGCCTGCACGGGCCGCCTGGCGGACAGCACCCGGGCCATGACCGCCAGCATGGTCTGCTCCTCTGAAACGCCCTGTCCGAAGCCGACCGAGTCCCCCAGGCCCAGCACGCGCAGGGTTCCGGCGGGCGCCTGGGACTGCAGCTCGGGTCCGCGCAGTCCCAAGCTCGACGTCCGTACCTGCGCGACGTGCACCTGCACGCCGTCCGCCACGCGGCGGTAGACCTGCGCGCCCCGAAAGTTGGGCTCCAGGCTGGTCTTGAGCCCCGGATCCGCATCGCGCCGCAGCGGGCACTCCGGCTCCCAGCTCATCAGCAGGTCTTCCGAGGACACGGGGCTGCCGTAGCCCGCGATGCGGAAGCCCAGCTCCACCAGCAACAGCGCCGCCAGGGCGGAGGCCAGGGCCAGCGCCCACCTCATGAGCCAGGTTCGATAGACGACGGACAAGCCCGGTCAACCCTCTGAAACAACAGGAAGAAAGGCGTCTAACATGGACGGCCCCGCCGAGCACGGCCGCGGGTGGCTGGCTTGCTCCGAGGGAAACCGGTCCATCGTGCCGCTTCCTGCTCTCGTCGAGGACTGTTAGCATGCAGAGAGCCCTCGATGAACACCAGGAGAACCCCGCTGCCAGGCGTCCGCCCCGCCATCCTCGGCCTGTCGCTGCTGGGCTGTTCGGTCCAGGAGCCCATCTCCGAGCCAGCCCCGGCCACGGAACACGCAGCCGCGGCGCAGCCCTCCTCTTCCACGCAACCAGATCCGAAGCGCCCCCCGCCGCCGCGACCGGCCCACGGCCAGGGTGGACCCCCGGCGGGCGACCTGGGCGAAGGCAGCCCCTACAGCCCCTACCCCTTGAGCTTCCCCAAGGTGCTCGGCGGACTGCTCTACTTCGAGGACCATCACCCCGAGCTGACCGCCAACGACCGCCAGTGCGCCGCGCTGCTGCCGGCCCTGGACGAGATGGGCCAGGTCTGGAAGCGGGTCATGCAGAGCAAGGACGATATGCGCGCAGTCCTGACGCCGGCCCAGGAGCGCTACATCTTCGACAACAAGCGCAGCATCGAGACGGCCAAGAGCCAGCGCGAGGCGCAAGAGAAGCTGGCCCGAAAGCTGGGTTCGGCGCTGGAGCCCGGCGCCCTGCCCACGGTGGGCGCCCTCTGCGCGCAGCGGGCCGACGAGGGCCAGCAGGTCTCCGACTACCCGCGCGCCGGCGGTGAGCTGCTGATCACCCCCCAGGACATCGCCACCGGCATCGTCTTCATGGACGACGATCCCCAGCTGCGCATGACCCCCTACCAGGCCAGCGCACTCGGGCCCCTGTTCGACGCCCTGGACGCCGCCAACGGCCAGATGGGCCTGCACTTCGACGTCGTGCTCAAGACCATCACCTCGCAGCAGGTCAAGGGCGTGGAGAACAACATCCGCGAGATCGTGCCCTACAAGTCCAAGTTCTACGAGGGGCAGCAGCACGACACCATCTACGATCCGCTGATCGATCGGGTGATCGCCCTCTGCCAGTCCAAGCTGCGCCAGCCTGGATGACGCGCGCAGACCCGACCGCCGCCCCCACCCCGCGCCAGCAGCTGGCGCAGCGCCTGGCGCTGGCCGCGGCCTTGGCGGGCCTGGCGGGTCTCGCACTCTGGTTCTGGAGCACGGCCATCTCCACCTCCTGGGGCCGCATCGCGGCCCTACGCACCATCGAGCCCTACGCCTTCGCCGTGCAGGAGCAGCTGCTCTACAACTTCTCCCGCAGCGGAGAGTTCTTCCAGACCATCCACCGTGGCTACGACGACAACTGGATGTGGTCCGGGCACCGGGCGGCCACGCTGGTGCTCTCAGGGCTGTTCTACAAGCTCTCCAGCGGGCCCTTGTGGCTCTCGGGCATCCAGATAACGGCCGTCACCCTGGGCGTGGTGCCTGCCGCGGCCCTGGGGCGCCTGGCTCTGCGCCACTACCTGGGCCTGCTGCTGGGCGGGGCCCTCTACCTGCTCTCCCCGGCGGTGATGGCGCTGGCCCTGCAGGACTACCAGGACCTGGTCTTCGCCCTGCCCTGCCTGCTCTTCACCCTGTGGGCCATGCGAGCCCGGCGTCCCTGGCTGGTGGCCCTGGGCGCCCTGGCCGGCTGCCTGCCGCGAGAAGAGGCCCTGCCGGCCGTGCTGGCCTGCGCCGTGGTCAGCCTCGACCTGAGCTGGCCGCGCCCTTGGCACCGCTGGGGTCGCAACCTGCTGATCACCGCCGGCGTGGTGCTGGCCTGGGGCGGCGCACTGGCCCTGTTCTTCCCGGTGGCCGAGGGCGCCCACGACATGCCCCTGGCAGCCTCGCTGGGCAAGTTCCTGGATCCGCAGCAGAAGGTGGTGCTCTTCGGCCGCGCCTGGCTGGGCGACTTCTACGCCCTGTGCTGGGCCCCGCTGGGCCTGGCAGGCCTGCTCTCGCCCCACACCCTGCTGCCAGGCGCCGGCCTGCTGCTGATGCACCTGACCGTGCCCATCGGTCACGGTGTGGATCGGGCCTGGAGCGGCCACGCCCACCACATGGCGCCCATCCTGCCCTTCTTCCTGGCCGCCACCATCCTGGGCCTGGGCCGCCTGCTGCGCTGGGCCGGGCATCCCCGCCTGCGCTGGCCCTGGTTGCGCCGCGGCCTGCCCTGGCTGCTGGCCGCGCTCTGCGCCGCCTACGTGCTGCGCTGGGAGCTGGCCTGGGCCCGCTACTTCAACCTGGTGCTCAGCCCCCTGCCCCGGGCCCCCGCCTACTGGCACCCGGCCTGGGCGCGGGCCCCCCCCCAACCCCCCCCCCCCCACCCCCCCCAACCCCCGGAGGCCACCCAGACCCACAAACCCCCCCCCCCGGGCCCCCCCCCCCGCCCCCGGCCCCCCCGCCCCGCCCCCGCGGCGGGGGCGGGGGGCCCCCCCCCCCCCCGCCGACGCCGTGCCCGCCGTGCCCGTGGTGGCCTCCTTGACGGTCTCGGCGCGGCCACGCTCCTACACCTTCGGCGAGAGCCTGCTGGACAAGGTGCCCGAGAAGGGCCTGGCCGCCGCCACCCATTTGATCGTGCACGAGGACAACGAGCGAGTGGAAGCCTGGGGCCTGGCCATGCCCGGCGCCGAGCTGCTGACCCAGGAGGGGCCCTACCTGCTGATCGGCTGGCCGCCTGGGGGCAAGGACCCCAACCGGGCCACGTTCCTGACTGGCCAGCCCCCCGAGACCATCCCCTCGTGGGACTTCGAGCCCGATCGCGTCTGGGAGATCCCCGGCGTGGCGCCCCCCGGTCCGCAGCACGTCACGGGCTACGAGGATCTGCCGGTGGGGGTGATCGGGCGGTGAGGGTGCTACCATGGGCTCTCACACGCCCCAACGAGGCGATGATGAAGTCCGCCCTTCGCACCACGCCGCTCCTCGCGCTGCTGCTCTGCCTGGCCTGCACCCACGACGACAGCGGCGACACGGACACCCAAGACACCACTGACACGCCCGACAGCGCCGACACCTCGGACACCCAGGACACGCAGGACACGCAGGACACGCAGGACACCCAGGACAGCGATCCGCCCCTGGACTGGAACGATCCGGACTGGTGGATGATGCGCAACGCAAAAGACGCCGAGGTCATCCTGGGCGACGACCCCACCCCGGGCACGGGCTGGTCCCTGCTCTTCTACACCTCCGAAGACGGCGAGACCTGGCAGGAAGCCGCGGACTCGCCCCTGGCCTGGGAGTTCTCCACCCTGGGCTTCTTCGCCACCGAGCAGGCGCTGGCGATCACGGGCTTCATCTCCGAGGGCAACCTGGAGGTCACGCTCAGCACGAATACGGCCTACGCCCTGACCACAACCGACACCCAGAGCTGGAACCTGCGCGCCTGGCACGTGGATCCGCTGGATGAGCCCCTGACCGAGCAGACCCACGACATGCTGGTGGATCCCCAGTTCGAGCTGGGCGGGGACGCCGAGTTCCGCCTGTGGGGCTTCCCCTGCGAGTTCGGCGGCGACCCGGCCCAGCTGAAGGGCCCCCACGACATGTGCGTCTTCGACGTGACGGACGACGAGACCATCCGCGAGGCGGAGTGCCCGCTCTCGGCCGAGGAGCTGGCCGATCCCTCGCCCCTGATGCACGGCGGGCAGCGGCTGCTGGCCACCACCCGCCTGGGCGAGGTGGTGGTCTGGGACCTGGAGGGTTCCTCGGGCGTGGAGGAGCTGACGGCCTGGTCGGGCAGCGTGCCCTACATCACGGACTGGCCCGATGGCTCCCTGCGCATCTGGTATCAGGACAGCCCCAACGGCCCCATGGCGGTCTTCATGCGCCAGAGCGACGACGGCGGCCAGACCTGGAGCGATCCGGTGGAGCCCATCAGCCCCAACTTCGAGTGCACCGCCCCGGTGGCGGGTCTCTTCCAGGGCCAGTACCTGTTCTTCTGCGCCCGCATGGAGATGTGAGCCCCCCATGGGTCTCCGTCTCGCCGCCGTCCTGGGGCTGGCCGGCCTGGCCGGCTGCGACGATCCCGCGGACTCGGCCGCGCCCCCGGCCCTGACCAGCCTGAGCACCCAGAACGCCGGCACCACCACCTGGCTGTCCTACGTGGCCGACGCTCCCGACGAGGCCCTGCGCCAGGACTGCTCAGACTGGTATCACAACAACCTCTGCCTGCTGGAGTCCGAGCAGCAGCTGGCCGCGGCCCTGGCCAGCGACCTGGCCGACCTGGTCTTCCTGCAGGAGATGTGGGATCAGACCGGCTGCGAAGAGGAGGGCCGCCCGGCCGAAGTGAACCAGGAGCCCTACGTCTGCGCCGCGGGCCAAGCCCCGCAGCCCGAGCGCGTGCTGCCCAGTGGGTACGCCTGGGCCTGCGCCGCCGGCTACCCGGACAACTGCCTGCTCTTCCGGGAGGGGCTGCTGGAGCTGCAGGCGCCGGCCGGGACGGAAGCGGCCTGCCAGGGCAGCGATTGCTCCAGCTTCCTGGTGTCCAACCCGGCCAGCTGCGGCGACGATGGCCGCATCGCCTACCTGCTGGCCGAGAGCGCCAGCGGCCCTCTGGCAGTAGTGGTGGTACACGCCAACGCCGGCGTTCTGACCGACGATCTCACCTGCCGTGCGCAGCAGCTGCAGGCCATCGAGCAGGTGCTGCAGGCCCTGCCTGGGGAGACCTCCATCGCCATGGCCGGTGACTTCAACCTGGATCCGGCGCTCTACGAGGGCGAGGACGCCCAGGCCCTGCAGGCCATGGTCTCGTCTCTGGGCCTGCAGCGCTGGGAGCCCGAGACCTACACGCACCGCATCAGCCAGACCAGCCTGGATCTGGTCTGGGTGCGCGGCGCGGCCCTGCCGGCTCAGGCCAGCTGCGCAGTGCGCTTTGCGGACGATGGCGCCGACTACGTCATGTTCGACCACGGCATGGTCTCTTGCGCTGGCCTCTAGAACGTCCGCGCGCCGTCCACTTCCACCTCACCCACCGCTGCGCGCCGCGCTGCGCGTCCTGCACCATGTGCCAGCCCGAGCGCTGGCCCGAGCTGGAGCCGCCCCAGATGCTGCGGGTGCTGGAGCAGCTGCGTGGCATGGACGTGCTCAAGCTGCTGGGCGGGGAACCCTTCCTGCGCGAGGACCTGGGGGCCATCATGCGCTTCGCGCGGCGAAAGCTGCGGCCGCGCATCTTCCAGCTCAACAGCCCCGGAATGTTGCCCGAGCGCGTGCACGAGCTGCTGAGCCAAGAGGCCTGGCCGGGCCTGCACCTACGCCTGTCGCTGCACGGCGGTCATAGGCTGCACGACGCCAGGCGCGCGCCTGGAGCCTTCGCGCAGCTGGAGCGCTGCCTGGAGCTGCTGGTCCCCTTGCGCGAGGAGCGCCCTTTTCAGCTGGGCGTCAACGTGCACGTCACCGACGAGGTCCTGCCCGATCTGCCCTGGCTGCGCCGCTTCTGCCGTCGCCACGGGGTGGGCTTCTTCCCGGGCATCCCCATCCAGCCGGTGCTCTTCCGCCTGCACCCCGAGCAGTTGGCCGCCGAGGGCCTGCCCCTGCGCGACATCGACGGCCTGCGCCGCTTCCTGGAGACCGGCCGCCGCCCCGGCTACGGCCGCCTGCTGGGCGCCTTCTTGCAGCGCGGCGACCGCGCCCTGCTGGCGCGCCTGGCCTGTGAGGGGCCCAACCTGCGCTTCCCCTGCCAGGAGCTGAAGCGCCTGATCTACCTGCGGCCCGACGGCAAGCTCATCGCATGCGGCCTGCGGCCGCAGGCCCTGGGCGACCTGCTGCGCCAGGATCTGGACACGATCCTGCGCAGCCCGGCCGCGGTGGCGGCCCGCCAGGGCGTACGCAGCTGCCCGGGCTGCTTCCAGATCTCGGTGCAGCTGATGAGCTATTTCTACAGCGGCAGGTGGTGGGCGTTGATGGGGGTGGGGAGATGACGCTCCTCGCGCTGCTCGGTCTGACCTGCGCTCCCGAGCTGGACGACGCGGAACGCCTGCTGCTCCCTGCCATCCAGCGGGCCGAGCGCTGTCGGCAGCAGCGCGCCCGGCCGTCCTGTCTGAGCGAGGGGCCAGAGCTGGAGATGGAACGAGAGCGGGCGACCGAGGCCATCACGCGGGTGCTACGCGAGAACCCCGAGAACGCCCACGCCCTGTGGTTGCGAGGCCACCTCTCCAGTGTCTCTGGCGACTTCGCAGGGGCAGAGCGCGACTTCTTCGCCTGCGCGCAGCGTCCGAGGGACCGGGCCGTCACCGGAACGGAGGCGGACATCCGCGGGCGGTGCGGAAAGATGGCCAAGCTCCTGGTGGCCGCCGACATGCCCCACCTGCACGTCGATGGAGACACCATCCTGCTGGACGGCGTCGAGCTGGCCCCCTGGCCCTACCCCGTTGAAGAGCGAAAGGGCTCGTTCCTCCCGACCGTCTACGACGGGCTGCTGGAAAAGGCCGTGGATCTGAAGGCGCTGCGCCCCTCTGACGAATCGAGATTCCACGGCGAGCTCTACCTGGAGCTGCACCCCCAGCTCAGCATGAGCGAGCTGCATCCCCTGCTCTACACGGCCAACCAGGCCCTGTTCGACCACTACCTGCTGGGCACCGCGAACCGCCTGGGTTCGGACGGACCCTTCGCCACGCAGCCCTTCCCCAGCCCGATGGCGGCGGAAGCCAAGTATGCGGTCCGCTCCCTGGCCCCGGCCCTGCGCATGGCCCTGCGCAGCACGGACAGAGGCTTCGCCGTGCAGGGCTGGCTGAGCTTCTACCCCCTGTTCGACCTGCAGAAGCCCGAACCGGACACCCGCAGCCCCGAGCTCCGGGCGCTGGAAGAGGCGCTGCTGGCGGACGACACCACGCGCCGACGTCTGGAGGAGCACGGCGGCCGGCCCGAGGTGCCGGACCGCTTCTGGGATGACGACGCGTTCTGGGAGCCCGTCTACCCGGCCTTCGAAGCGGCCCCGAGCGAAGAGACGGACGTCGCCTGCCTGGCGGACTGCCGCACGCCCTTTGCACAGCGCCAGGATCTGGTCGCCGAATGCCGCGCCGCCTGCGCCGCTGGCCCCGGCTCCTGGGGGCCGTTCCTCGTCGCAGCCGAAGAAGGCTGCCACCTGGCCGCAGCCGCCGAGATCTCCGACCTCGCCAACGGACTGCCCTGGGAGCTGCAGCGCCTGGGCCTGCCCGCCGATCCGGACCTGGCCGTGCAGCTCCGCCACTCCGACGCACCGGTGGCCTTGTTGGCCGAGCTGGCGCGAGCCCTGGAACCCACCACCGAGCGGCCCATCCACATCCTGCTCGGGGGTTCCCCGCCCTCCGATGAACCCGGCTGCCCCGCAGCACTGCGCAGCCAGGCGGACTGGGAACGCGCCGCGGCTCGCTGGTGGGGCGGGCACGGGCTGGCCATGCAGGCGCGGCGCGAGGCCGAGAGCGGCTCGCTGCTGCGGGCGCTGGAAGGTGTGGGGCGACAGCCCAGCCCTCGTCCAAGATGAGC
>CAYVQL010000383.1:0-6838 GCA_964454135.1 uncultured Enterobacterales bacterium
CTCTTGGCAGGTGGCCTGTTGCTCGCTTGCGATTCCGACGGCGACGGCGACGGTGACGGCGACGGCACCGGAGACAGCGGTCCCGGGACGACGCCCCCGGCGGACAGCGACGGCGACGGGTTGAGCGACGACGAGGAGGTCGCGCTGGGCACCGATCCTGAGCTGGCCGACACGGACGGCGACACGGTCAGCGACTACGACGAGACGCTGGCCGGCACCAACCCCTTGTGGGAGTACTCCCACGACCTCTACCAGGGCCCCTACAACTTCGGCTTCTGCGAAAATGGCATGCTGCCGGGCGAAGAGCCCTCCGAGGCCGGCGTCTACAACTACGGCGGCCACACCTACAACTGGAACTACTACGCCGAAGGCCAGGTGGTGCCCAACTTCACCATGATGGACCAGTACGGAGACGAGATCTCGCTCTACGCCTTCTGCGGGCACCACGTCATGGCCACATTCGGCTACGCTGGTTGACCCAGCTGCGTTTCCGAGGCCCGTGAGGTCCAGAGTACGCAAGAAACCTACGCCGACCAGGGTTTCCAGGCCATGCAGATCATCCTCTACACCACCTCCTATCAGGAGTGCACGGTGGAGGACCTGCAGGACTGGGCGAACAGCTACGGCATCGTGAACGTGCCGGTGCTGGCGCTGCCCTACGAAGAGCTCTACATGCCCGACGGCTTCGCCTGGGCGTTTGAGACCGACATGGGCATCCCCACCACGGTGCACATCGGTCCCGACGGCACGCTGCTGTCGGTGGACGAGTACGTCACGAATCCCGCCCAGTGGCTTTAGCGGGCCGCTGAGGGCGCTCCCATCCACAGGCCCCCCGCGGGGGCCTGCCGGAGGTATCCATGCGCAAGCTCCGTCTTCCCTGGGAGTTGCTCCTGCTGTCCTCCCTGCTCGCTTCCTGCGATGACGCTGCCGACGACCAGCTGCGGTCCGGCGGCGCCAGCGGCGACACGGCCGAGGCCGACGCCGACGCCGACGCCGACGCCGACACGGACGCCGACTCGGACGCCGACACGGACCCGAACCTGGACAGCGACGGCGACGGCCTGACCGACGCCGAGGAAGCCGCCCTGGGCACGGATCCCGCGCTGGCGGACAGCGACGGCGACACGGTCAGCGACTACGACGAGGTGCAGGCGGAGACCAACCCGCTCTGGGAGTACTCCCACAACCTGTACCAAGGCCCCTACAACTTCGGCTACTGCGAAGACGGCATGTTGCCGGGCGAGGAGCCGTCAGAGAGCGGCGTCTACAACTACGGCGGCACCAACTACGAGTGGAACTACTACAGCGAGGGCCAGGTGGTGCCCAACTTCACCATGATGGACCAGCACGGCGATGACATCTCGCTGTACGCCTTCTGCGGTCACCACGTCATGGCCACCTTCGGCTACGCTGGTTGACCCAGCTGCGTCTCCGAGGCCCGTGAGGTCCAGAATACGCAAGAAACCTACGCCGACCAGGGTTTCCAGGCCATCCAGATCATCCTGTACACCACTTCCTACCAGGAAGCGAGCCAGTCCGACCTGCAGCAGTGGGCCAACGCCTACGGCATCGTCAACGTGCCGGTGCTGGCGCTGCCCTACGAAGAGAACTACCTGCCCGATGGCCTGGCCTGGGTGTTCGAGACGGACTGGGGCATCCCCACCACGGTGCACATCGGTCCCGACGGCACGCTGCTGTCGGTGGACGAGTACATCACGAATCCCGCCCAGTGGCTCTAGTGATCGCTTGATGGACCGCCGGAGGGTTGCGCTGGCAGCTCTCCTGCTGGCCGCCTCGGGCTGCGCGGAGTACCGCGCCAGCTTCCACAACGGGCGCGGGCTGGACCTGTACCGCGTGGGCAATCCCGAGGCGGCGGCCGCCTCGTTCCGCTCGGCCCTGGCCATCTACCCGGACCTGGCCGAGGCCCACAGCAACCTGGGCCTGGCCTACGAGGCCCTGGGCATGGACGAGGAAGCCATCTCCTCCTACCGCGCGGCGCTGCGCATCGAACCCTCCCTGGCGGTGGCCCACTACAACCTGGCGGCGGTCTACGACCGCATGGGGCGCGCCCCCCAGGCCCTGAAAGAGTACGGCAACGCGGTGGACGCCGATCCGCAGGACGTGGACGCCCGCGTGCGCCTGGCGGCCCTGCTGGTGGAGCTGGGGCGTGCCAGGCAGGGCCTGCCCCACGCGCGCCTGGCCGCGGAGCGTGCCCCCCAGCGCGCCGAGGCCTGGGCCACCCTGGGCCGGGCCCTGGTGAGCCTGAACCGCGCGGGCGAGGCCGTTGAGCCTTTCGAGCGCGCCTTGGAGCTGCGCCCCGGAGATCAGCAGGTGGCGCTGCTGCTGGGAACGGCCTGCCTGGCGGCCGGCGAGCTGGAGGCGGCCGAACGCTTGCTGCGCAGGCTGGCACGCCGCGCCCCGGAGCTGGCCGAGGCGCACAACAACCTGGGCGTGGTGCTGCACCGGCGTGGCGACCATGCCAGCGCCATCGGTGCCCTGGAGCAGGCCCTGGCCCTGCGTCCCACCTACGCGGCGGCCGCCGCGAACCTGGGCGATGTCTACCGTGACATGGGGCTTACGGAGCTGGCCATGGCGCTGTATGAGCGCGCGCTGCAGCACGATCCGGGCGGCGCCCAGGCCTGGCGCGGCGTGGCGGCCCTGTACCGGGCCAAGGGGCGCGCCGACCTGGCCACCGCGGCGCTGCAGGAGGCGCTGCGCTGGGAGCCGGAACACGCCGAGACCCTGGCAGGCCTGGCCTGGCTCTACGCCTCGAGCGATGTGGCCCGCGATCCGGGCCACAGGGAGGCGCTGGTCTTCGCGCGCATGGCCGTGGAGCTGGCCGAGGAAGAGAAGCGCGCCACCTACCTGGCCAACCTGGCCGAGGTGCACCTGCGGGAGGGAGATCCGCAGGGAGCCATCGCCAGCCTGCGGCGCGCCCTGGCAGAGGACCCCGCCTCGGATGCGATCCGCCTACGGCTGGAGCAGCTGCTGGAGCAGGAGCAGGCCGCGCGTCCCTGAAGGGATGTGGTTTTTTCGTGAGTTGCCCTGTCCGGAGTCAACCGCGGCGTAGACCCTGGCTCCATTCGAGGTCATGATGGCTGCGTCGCCGCAGGAGGAATCCATGACTCGCAGGGCGCTTCGGCTCCTCTGTTCCACGCTGGGATCGCTGCTGGTCGCGGCGGGTCCCGCCGCTGCCTACGAGCTCGAAGAGATCCCCCTCACCCGCTGGCCCCAGGAAGGGGCGCCCTACCAGGTGGGCCCCGAGGACGTACGCGAGCGCTTCGCGGAGGGCCCCCTGCAGCTGGAGCACGTCGACAGCCTGCACCCCGTGGCGGGCTCCCGGGCGCAGGAAGAGCGCGGCCTGGTGGCGTTGCTGGTCGACGAGTCCCTGCTGGCGGATATCTCGGACTCGCTGGACGTCTTCATGGAGGACCTGGCGCTGGACGGGCACAGCGTGCTGCTGGAGTCATCCTCGGGGGGCAGCGCCGAGGAGCTCAAGGCCCACCTGCAAGAGCTCTACGAAGAGGATGATCTGCGGGGCGCCATCCTCATAGGCGACCTGCCCATCGCCTGGTTCGAGGTGAAGAACGACTACGGCGCCTATGGCTACGCTCTCTTCCCCTGCGATCTGCAGCTGGCCGACCTGGACGGCGCCTGGGAGGACTTCGACGAAAACGGCATTGCCGATCGCCACAGCGAGGGCGAGGGGGACACGCCTCCCGAGATCTGGATCGGCCGCATGGTGATCACCCCCCAGATGGGGGACCCGGCCGAGCTGATCAACAGCTACTTCTCCCGCAATCACGCCTACCGGCGTGGAGAGATCGTTCCCACTGGCGAGGGGCTGGTCTACGTGGACGACGACTGGTCCTACTGGGCGGCGGAGTACGCGGCCGAGATAGCCGGAGGCTTCTCGGAGATCACCATGGAGAGCGAGCCAAACGTCACCTCCAAGAACGACTACATCCCGCGGCTGAGCCAGGCCTACGACAACGTGGCCGTCTTCGTGCACTCCAGCCCCGATCAGCACTACTTCGTCTACCAGGGCGTCTACGACATGATGGACTGGGACGAGGTGCCAACCGAGTCCGACGCGCTCTTCTACGATCTCTTCGCCTGCTCCAACGCCAACTTCGCCGACTACGTGTACATGGCCGGCACCTACGCTTTCCAGACCCGCTGGGGCCTGCTGGCCCTGGGCAGCACCAAGACGGGCTCCATGCTCGAGCGCGAGGGCTATTACCGACCCCTGGGTCGCTACGAGGAGTTCGGCGAGGCGCTGCGCTCCTGGTGGGAGGATGTGCACCCCTACGATGTGCAGCAACGCCTCAACTGGTACTACGGCTTGATCCAGGTGGGAGATCCCACTCTGCGCGTGGGCTTCGCCACGGTGGACTCCAGCCTGGAGGAGTTGGCGCAGGACAGCTACGACGACCAGCCCGTGGAGGTGACCGTCGAGCTGCGCAACGCGGGCTACGACGGCTTCTTCTGGCGCGCCGATCTCGACCAGGCCGACCTGGACGACCTGGACTGGATCTCGCTGGACAAGGACGAGGGGGAGGTGGACGAGACCGTCGACAGCTTCACCATCACCCTGGATCCAGCCCAGCTGGCGGAGGGGGAGCAGGTCCTGGAGACCTTGCTGCTGCACGCCCCCGGAGCCACGAACAACCCCTTGTCCATCCCCATCTCCCTGGGGCGTTGGGCCAGCCCCGAGCTCTGCGTCACGCCCGGTGCGCTGGAGCTGGAGGCCGACGCCGGCGAGCTGGCCGTGGCCAACTGCCATGCCGGCCCCCTGTCCTGGGCGGTGGCGACCGACGCCAGCTGGCTGACGCTGGGCAGCGAGGGGGGCAGCATCGAAGAGGGCGAGCAGCTGCTGACGCTGGAGGCCGACAGTCGCGGGATGGCGCAGGGCAGCCACCAGGCCACCCTGGTCTTCTCTTCGGACCAGGCCGTGAACAGCCCAACGGAGGTGCTGGTGGAGCTGCAGGTCGGCGACGAGGGTCTCGTACAGCCGCGCTGCGGCTGCGCCTCCGGCGCGCGGCGGGTCGCCGGCGGTGCCCTGGGATGGCTGCTGCTGGGCGGGCTCGCCTTGCTGCGGCGCCGCGAGCCCCTATAGGGCCTCGAGGGCGTCCGCCAGCTCGGCGCGCACCTTGGGATCGCTCTCCACCTCCAGGCGGGCTGTGATCAGGCTGCGGGCCTTGCTCTGCTGGCTCGTCAGGCGGCCCATGTCCGCCAGGGCGTCGCCGGCCTCGATGCGGATGCGCGAGCTGCCGTCGGCCAGGTAGGGCGAGACGAGCGAGGTGTCGCTGCAGCGCTTGCCGATGGCGTTGAGGGCCTCGACCCGCAGGCCGGAGGTGCCGTGGGCGGCCAGCCAGATCGCGGCGGCCCGGTGCGTGGCGTCGGAGCCGGTCCCGCGCCTCCAGCGGGCGCGCACCACGCGCCAGGCCTTCTTGCGCACGCTGGCGTCCTCATCGTTCTTCATCACCCAGACCACGGCGGCCGAGGCGCCAGGATCGTCCTCGTAGCGCAGCAGGGCGTCGATGCGCTCGGCGGCTGTGCCCGTGCGCAGATCCGCCGGGATCGAGACCTGGGCGCTGGCACTGGCACTGGCGCTGGCGCTGGCGCCGCCGCCGGCGCTGGGGGCGGGAACCGCCACGGCGCTGACCGCGGCCTTGGGCTGCGTCCCGATGGCGGCGCCTCCCTCGGCCTTGGGAATGCTCTTCAGCAGCTCCTGGTCCTCAGGTTCCTGCAGGCGGGCCACCAGCTGGGACTCGTCCGTCACCTCTTCGGACAGGTCCAGGAGCGCCACCTCGGCCAGGTCTTCCCAGACCTCGGTGACCTGGGCGGAGCCCACCACCTGCCGGTGGTCGGTCTGGGCGATGGGAGGGCCCAGCAGGGTGATAGCCGAACCGAGGGCCAGCTCCTGCTGGGTGCCGGCCTTGACGAAGATGGATCCCTGGTCGCTGAAGATGGTCCAGAGCGCCTGCCGCTCCTCTTCTTTTTCTTCTGCGGCTGGCTCCTGCAGGAACGGGGGGGGGCCAGGAGGTTCCAGCTCAGCGCAGGCGAGCAGGCCGAGGGCGAGGGCGAGAATCAGATGCATGGTTCACCCGCTGGTTCCGAATCAGAAGTAGTAGTGCAGCCCGACCCCGGGGGCCGAGGTGTAGGTGGCCACTCCGGCGGTGGAGCTCAGGTCGATGGCCACGCCCCACTCGGCTGAGAAACCGAGGTTTTCCAGCCCGAAGAAGAAGAACTGCACCCCCAACCCGGGGTGCAGCAGCAGGCCGCTGCCGTCCTGCAGCGCCTTCCAGCCCGCCCCGGCGGCCAGGTAGACGTTGAGGTTGTCCTCGGCCACCACGCTGTAGAGCAGGCGCCCGCCGCTGAAGAAGCCCTGGGTGGCGCCATCCGCGCCACCGGCCCGGAAGCCCGCCAGCGCCTCGAGCTGCAGGTTGATGACCTCGTCGCCGGTGGGGAAGCCGTAGCGCAGGGACAGGCAGGGAAAGCCGGCGGCCTCGTCGCCGAACTGGTTGTTGAAGCCCATGCCGAAGCGCTTGCGGAGGTCTTTGGCGTGGGCGGCCGGGATCCCGAGCGGGACGGCCAGGAGGAGGAGGAGGCCTGCGTGGAGGGTGCGCATCGCGAGAAACCCGATGTGGAGGGGGGCGGGATGCCCCGCGGGGGAGTGCGGAGCGGGTCGTACGGATCCTAACCAGAAATTGCTGGGGGAGGGGAGTGCCCCTCCACTGCGTACGCCCCACCCCGCGCTCCGCGCTCCCCCTCCCCCGCGTTGTTCCCCACCGGAAATGGCGCCAGGCCGTCCCTGGATTACTAATCCAGGGAC
>CAYVQL010000383.1:6848-9594 GCA_964454135.1 uncultured Enterobacterales bacterium
CCCCCCCCCCCCCCCCCCCCGCCCCCCCGCCCTCCCCTTCACCCCCCGGGCGGGCCGCGGCGCCCTGGCCGGTGGGGGACTGACATCCCTGAGGAGGGCGATCTTCCAAGGTCAGAGCTCGTCGCCGGCCTGCGGTCCGCGCTCGACGAGCAGTCCATGGCTGCGCAGCTCCACGCCCTCCCTGGTGAGCACGGCTCGGCCGCGATTCCAGCTGTGCTGCGGCCAGCCGAAGGCCGCCCGGACGGCCGTGCGCTCCAGGGCCAGCAGGTGGCCCCAGGGCTGCAAGCTGGTCTCGCTCTTTCCACCGCGCATGGTGACCGTGACTGGCAGGTCGGGCTCCAGACTGATGCGCAGCTTGCGGCCATCGCGGACGAAGCGGGCCGTGCGCGCCACCTCGATCCCGGTCTCGGTGGCCAACCAGGCCAGGGTGGCCGCGCCCACCTGCTCCACGGCCAGGGCGTAGCCGTCCGCCAGCAGGTAGAAGGAGCGCCGACCGCGCTGGGAGCTGGGCCAGGTGTCGCTGCTCTGGCGCAACAACAGCGCGCTGCCGCGGACCAGGGCGCCCTGGTCTCCGGCGCTCCAGGCGCCGCTGAGCTGCGCCAGGGGCATGGGGGCGCCCAGCAGCCACTGCCGCTGGCCCTCCACCAAGGTGACCGGAGCCAGCTCGGGCGCCTGCCGGCTGAGGTGCCAGGTGGCGTCCATGGCCTGTTGCCCCTCCCGGATGCTGAGCGTCCAGGTGTTGTCCCTTAGCTCCATCCGGTTGTAGGCCAGCCGCATGCTCTGGCCGTCCTCGCTCAGCTCCACGGCCTGGGGAGGGACGCTGCGGCGCAGCGCCACGGCCGAGGAACGCACGGGCAGCACCTGCGCGTGCAGGTGAGCCTGACCGCGCAGCAGACCGCTGTTGGCGCGGGTCACGCGGGCGGTGAAGAGCGTGCCATCGTCACCCAGGCCCACCAGCTCCCAGCTCTCACGCCAGGTGAGGCGCTGGGAGGGCGGGCCCGCGCAGGCGGCGAGCAGCACTACGAGCGTCAGCAGCGATCTCAACGGGGCCTCCGCTGGGAGAAGATGGGGTTCCAGGGGCGTGGGGCGTCCTTGCCGTCTTCGCAGAGGCTCTGCAGGCTGGCATCGGCAGCAGCCAGCAAGGTCGGATCCGCGGTGAAGAGGGGCGCCAGCACGAAGTCGGGGACCTCCCCGGCGCGGCAGCTGCGGTCCAACAGGCGGCAGTCCTGCTGCTCGCAGCGCAGGGTGTCGTAGGTGGCGCGGGCTGCGAAGGCCACGGTGCCGGCCGTGCAGCGCTCGGCATCGCCGGGTTCCAGGTCCTGACAGATTTCCAGCTGCGCGGGCTTGTGGTGCAGGTGCCAGAAGAACCAGAAATCGTTCCACACGCGCTCGTCCTGCTGGGGGCCGGCGGTCTCCACCTGGGCGTAGAAGGCGACCACCTCCCGGGCCTTGTCCAGGGCCGAGGCCAGGGCTGCGCCGGACAGGGCCAGGTTCTGCAGCTCGCGGGTCCAGACGTGGTAGAGGCACTCGTTCATGAAGCGGCCCGCCAGTCCGCAGCTGTGCAGGGCGTCCCAGCGTTCGCCGCGTGTCGCCAGCAGCTCCGCCAGCGCGAAGTGGCACTCGTTGCGCCAGTCTTCGCTGAGGATGGCGGCGCAGTGCTCCGGGGTGGCGTCGCTGCGGGCGCGCACCGCGCCGGCTCGGCACTCGTCGGCGTCGTCGGCGGAGGAGAGCGCGCCGCAGAGCGCCAGGGCCTGGCTGGTGGACAGGGCCGGATCCTGGGCCTGCAGGTAGAGATCGGCGTCGCTCTCCCGCGCTGCGCAGGATGCGGCCAGGGCGCCGCAGAGCGCGGCCAGGAGCCGGGCCTTCATGGTGCGCCCCCAGCCAGGGGGCACAGGTCCGCCGCCTCCCGCTCCAGGCGCAGCTGGTCCAGCTCGGCGTCGGCGCCGTGCCGCAGCGCGGCGGGCAGGGGCGCCCGCTGTCCGCTCTGCTCCGCGGGGCAGGGGTAGCTGCCCTGGTCCCGGGCCCGGTTCAGTCGGTCCTGGTACAGGGCGCGGCCGGTGTTCCAGCAGGCCTGGCGCAGCTCGCCTTCCAGCGCCAGGCAGCTGCCGCGGTCGAGGGGGCGTTGCTGACCCAGCACCCACCGGAACCAGGCCGACCAGGGGCGCATGTCGTCCGCCGCCAGTCCCACGCGCCGGGCCTCCGCCAGCAGCCGCTCGTGCAGCGCCCCATCTGCGGGGTGGGCGTCGCGGGGCAGCCAGCTGGACAGGCGCGTGGAGAGCAGGTGCAGCCGGCAGTCGTCGGCGAAGCGGCCGGCCTGCGCGCAGCCCGCGGGCTCGTCGCGCAGCTCGCCCACCTGGAAGGCGCATTCTTCGGAGGCCCAGCCTTCTTTCAGCTCACGGCAGCGGCTGAGCAGCTCGGCACTGGCGGGCTGGTCGCCGCGGGCCAGCGCTTCCAGCGCGGCCAGGCCGCAGTCGGCGCTCAGCTGCCGATCCGCGATGCCGCGGCACATCGTCCAGGCGGCCTCGCCGTCCGTGGCGCTCAAGGCCAGGGCCCGCAGGTAGCGATCGCGGCTGGCGGAAGGAGCTTGAGCCGCCGTGCAGGCGCAGAGGAGCAGCGAGGGAGCCATGAGCCTCATGTCTGCGACGCTAACCTGAAATAGCAGGGGGAGGGGGACACCCCCTCCCCCAACCCCCCCACCCCCCAACCCCCCCCCCCCCCAATACCCCCCCCAAAAAACCCCCCCGCC
>CAYVQL010000384.1:0-9523 GCA_964454135.1 uncultured Enterobacterales bacterium
ATACCCCCTCTATGGAGATCCAGGGCTCGACGGACTCGGGAGCTGCCCGGACTGTCCGGTGAACAGCGTCACCTGGCACCAGGCCGCCATGCTGGCCAACGCGCTCTCAGAGCGGGCCGGGCTCGATTCCTGCTATGACTGTCGAGGCCACCGGGCTGGGCCGTGCAGCTTGATGGAGGAGCACAATGCCTGCCTCGGATACCGGCTGCCCACCGAGGCGGAGTGGGAGTACGCGGCGCGTGCCGGATCCACGGCGTCCTTTCCCGGAGGGGGCTGGTTGCGCAGCGAGGCCGACGGGCGCAGTTGCGAGGGGGGCGTGGAGCTGACGGACGGCAGGTCCCTGGCCGCGTTCGCATGGTATTGCGGATCGAGTTCCGGCGGACCATCGCCCGTGGGAGCGCTGGAGCCCAATGCCTGGGATCTGTTCGACATGGCGGGCAATATCTCCGAGTGGACCGCCGAGGCCTTCGGCGAACTCATGTGGCACGATGTGGATGACCCCTTGGGAGATGATGAGTACCGTACGCGCGCTTCAAAGAGGACGCACCGTGGTGGCGCCTGGGCCGGCACGCCGCGCAACTTGCGCTGCGCCAGCCGCGGGGTGGCCCATGCCGACGTGAGCAGTGCTCAGGTGGGCTTCAGGCTGGCGCGCACGCTGCCCTCGCTCTCCGAGGCCTCCCCGTGAGCGTTCCCTGCTTTTTGCTGGCGCTACTCGGCTGCGGGGCGGTGCACGACAGTTCGGATAGCTCCACGGCTTCGGAGAGCCCCGGGCTCGTCTCCGGCGCGGGTCACCCAGCGGCGGTGGTCGGATGGACCGGCTGATGAACATGGGGTGGACAGTAGCTGGCGCGGCGCAGGGGACAGACGGCCGTCCCAGCCTCGCCGTGGCCGCTCTCCGGACCCCAGGGAACTCGTCCGATGGAGCTGTCTACCTCTTCCACGGCGAGTTGGAGGAACAACGGTGGTCGACGACCGCCGACCTGGAGCTCTCGGGCGCCGAAGAAGGCTGGTTCTTCGGCTGGGATCTGGCTTGGGCGGACCTGGGTGAGACCAAGTGGCTGGCGGCGTCGGCGCTCAATGCCTCCGTCGAGGCGGAGGGCGGCGGTGCGGTGTTTCTGCTGGACACGGAGGATCGAGGGGGCCAGGTCTCCATTCAGGAGGCGGACGTCGTCCTGACGGGCGACACGGTGGATGGCCGCGCGGGCGCCGCATTGGCCTCCGTGTCTCGAGGCACGGGCCAGGCTTCTGCGCTCTTGGTCGGCGCGGATTCTGGCATCCAGGGAAACGACGATTGGTGCGGGGCCTACTACGTGGAGCTGTCCGAGCCGCTCACGGGGACGCGGTCCTTGGCGGATGCCACGGCGATCCTCATCTTGAAGGAGGGCAACACAAGCGCTTGCGAGTCCGTCGCCGCTGCTGGCGACGTCGACGGCGACGGTCAAGGTGACCTGCTGGTGGGCGGAAGCGGCGCGCAGTCCGGTCATGGCGGCGCCTACCTGGTCGACGGGCCGATCTCAGGCACCGTAGACCTGCTCACCTCGGTCACCATCCTGGGGGGAGAAGAGTACTACGACCAAGCGGGCGAGGCGCTGGTTGGACCGGGCAACGTAGATGGAGATGGCTACGACGACATCCTGATCGGGGCCTGGAAATGGAGCAGCGCTTCTCAGAGCGGCAACCAGGGGCGTGCCTACGTGGTGCTGGGACCGGTGAGCGCTTCCCTGGATCTTGGCGATGCGGACATCATCGTTGAGGGGCGGGGACAGGAGGGGTTGGGATACGGTGTGGAAGGCCTGGGAGATCCGGACGCCGATGGTCGTGCGGATTTTGCGCTTCAAACAGTGCGGTCGGGACCAGGGCACCGCAACAGTGAAGTGGTCTACCTGCTGTCAGCGCCAGGCCTGGGCCATCACTTCGTGAACGAGCTGGCCCATGCCGCAGTGCTGCCATCCCACCCTCACTGGGCCTCTGGCATCTACGAGCTCTGCGGAGGTCAGGATCTCACCGGCGACGGTTGGCCCGATCTGTTGCTGTCAGAGCCATATGAGGCTGCATTTGAGGAATGGTCTGGCCAGGTCGTACTGGCGGGCGGCTCCTGGATGGCCGCTGCGCTGTGATCCGGACTCGCGAGTTGCTGGTCGCGAGCGTGGCGGGAGCTGTCGGCCTCTTGGCAGGCCTGGCCTGGCCCGACCGCGACCCGCCGACCGAAGCGCCGCAGCCCGTCGCCCCGCCTGAAGCGCCTCGGGCTGAGCGCAGCGCACGACAGGAGCTGGCACCTCCAGCCCCACCCGAACCAGCGAAACCGGATCCGGAGCTGGAAGCGTGCCAGCTCGAAGCCCGGCTCTTGAGAGGCCAGCTGCGGGTCTACGAGGGCGCCTGGCGGGAGTGGCCCGAGGAGGTGCCGGAGGCCTTCGACCGACAGCCCCTGGAAGTGGCACTCTCCGCGGCCTGGAAAGAGCTGGCGGTGATCGATGCCCTGGACTGCTCGGAGTACCCCTGCCTGGTCACGGTCACGCTTCCCGAGGATCAGCACGAGTGCTGCAAACACCTGATGGAGGCCCTGCCCGAGGAGTTGGAGAGGCAAGGCGCCCGCAACTACAGGACCTACGCGCACTCCTTCGAGGGAGGGCCGATGCGAGCGGTCATCACGCTTGCGTCCGAGGCGCACTGGTCCGAAGATCTGAGCCGCAGGACCAAGTGGCGGGTCGAGGTCGCAGGGGAGCTGATCGATGAAGAGCCCCTGGATTGAACCCAGCCCAGCGCGCGTCTTGGGGTGAGCGCCCGGATGAAAAAGAACCCGAGCTGGAATCCGGGCTGCGCGTGCCTCTGGAAGAAAGTTGTAAAGATTCTGTCAGCGAGCGACGGTTTTGGCCCACTTCCGCCCTTTCTGGTTGAACGCGGTCTCACCTCCTCCAGGCGTGCGAATGGGTGGACGCCAAGAGGACAGGGACAGTGAGGGCGTTGTTCGAACCGAGCCCACCGGCGGGCCCATGGCGGGCCCTGCCGGGCCATCGAGGAGGAAAGGGGGAAATCATGAAGAAAGGCCGGAAAGACGAAGGAGAGGAAAGGGTCTCGGGCGAAGCGGCGGCCCGCGAAGTCGATGAGCTCGTGCAGGTCTGGGATCGCCAGCTGCTGGACTTGGCCAAGCTGCTAGGGCGCCTGGACCGGACCGGTCCCCCCAGCATCCAGGCGCTGCAGGAGCGGGCCCGCCGTCGCCGCCCTCCTCACCCCGACGCGCTCGTGGACGGCACCGCTCCTTTCGAAGAAAGCCGGTATCGGGACGATGGTTCCCCCCTGGAGCTGGTCCGCACTCAGCGCGGTGTGCGGGCCTGGCACCCTGAGGCGCGGCACCTGTTGGTCTTCGTCATCCCAAAGAGCAAGCAGGCCATGCTGCTGGGCCAGGCCTGGGAGGATCGGCCGGGCGTCGGGCTGGCCCTGGCCCGTGCCATCGAGTGCGAGACCGTCTTCTTCGCCATCGCCGCGCGGGAGCGACTCGAGCCCCTGCACTGGGACCTGTGGCTGGCTGACGCCCAGCAGGCGGGCGAGCTGGAACCCCGCGGCGACTCGGACCTGGTCCACATGGCCATGGTGCGCGTGCCAGCTCCCCTGCGCGTCTCAAGCCTGCGCCTGCGTCCGGATCCCATGCCGGATGCTCATCCCGAGGTCACCGACCTGCTCTTGGAGGCGTCCGAGGCCGGGCGCGCGGATGACGCGGCGAAAGCGGGCTCTCTCTACCGGCGCGCCCTGGCCCTGGCCTACACCTTTGATGACGAGACCGGTGTGGTGAAGGCCACGGTGGGCCTGGCCCTGGCCCTGATGGGTCGCGGCTACCGGGCCGACGCCGAACGCTCGCTGCGAATGCTGGCGGAGTGCCACCGGCTGGAACCTTCCTGGGCCAGCTGGGTCTGCCGTGTCCTGGCCTCCTGCGCCTTCAATACGATGGACCTCCACGGTGCCGAGCGGTGGGTGGAGGAGGCCGAGCGGGCGGAACGGCCACCCGACGTCTGGACCGCGATCAACAGGGCCTGGATGGAATCCGCGTCTGAGCGGCACGAGCAGCTCCTGGCCACGCTGGACGGCATCGACATGCAGGCCCTGCCCGAAGACACGCGCTACGTCCTGCGCTGCCACCGCTGCGTCGCCCTGGCCGGGCTCGGACGAGGGAGCCAGGCGCAGGCCGAGCTCGAGATCCTGCACCTGGCCCAGGACGCGCCCCTCGAGGCCGCGCTGTTCGACGCCTTGACCAGGCACGCCGTGGCAGAGGCGGATGGGCGGGCCCTCGATTGGTCGATGACCGTACAGGCGCTGCGGCCACGCATCGCCGCCAAAGACGGCGACGTATTGGCCACCTGGGACGCGCCCCCTCTGCTGATGCTGGCCGAGCGCGCCTGGCGGGCTGGTTGCGTCGAGCCGGCCAGGGAGCTCCTCCGCATGCGCTTTGTGGACAGCCGCAGCGCCGCCGATCCCGACCTGCCCCTGCTGGCCCTGGCAGCCACGCACGATGCTCTGCTGCTGCACAGCCCGGGTGCGGGTGGCGGCATACATCGCCTGACCCTCTCTCGTGAGGAGTTCGCCCGCCTGGTTGCCCGAGCCAGGGACGAGCTGCACGCCGAACGCAGGCCCGACACCTGCCGAGTGCTGGGAGCCATGCTCTTCCAGGGTGAGAGCCTTCCGCCAGGTGAGCTGCGGGTGGCCTCCGACGGCTTGCTGACCGACGCCCCCATGCTGGCCATCGCTCAGATCGCCATCGACAGTCGCGACGACCTGCCCTTGCTGCGGGACGTGGCGGGCCTGCGCGGCCCTGCGCGTCGCATCCCATCGTCGCCGCAGCCGGCCATCGTCAGCTTGGCCGACGCCCAGGGCGACCTGCCGTGGGCCAGCCGCGAGGTGGGTCGCGACGAGGCCACCACCTGGCTGCGAGGGATGGATGTACGCAGGAGATGCTTGCGCCTGGAGCGGCCGGTGGGACTGCTGCACCTGGGTCTGCACGCGCGCAGGGAGCGCGGCATCCCCCAGCTGCTCTTCGCCGACGGCCCGATGTGTCCGCTGGAGGTGGCCCGTCTCCGTCTGCCCGGAGATCCCGTGGTGCTGCTGGCGGGCTGCGCCACGGCCGTGGCCTGCTCCAACGGCGGAACCGGGCGTTCGCTGGCCGACGCGTTTCTGCGGGCCGGCGCCACGGGCGTGGTGGCCACCCGCTGGCGTGTGGAGGATCGGGAGATCCATCCCTTTGTGCGCGGCCTGGTGGAGGCCTGGCCCTTCCACGACCTGGCCGGCGCGGTGCGCCACGTCTGCCTGCAGCTGAAGAGGCGGGGCGTGCCTGCGCGGGTCTGGGCGGCGCCGGTGGTTTGCTGAGACTCTGGCTCGATCGCGACCATGCTCCGCCCTGCCACCACTTCCCTGCCACCCCTGACATGAATGTCACGATTTGTCACGGCAGGGGGGCGCGCTGGGGCAAGAGCTGTCCGTCATGGTCGGCGAAAGCGCGTAATGGCACGTTTCTTGCGGACACTGCGGGAGCGGACACGCCGTCCGGAGACGCGAAGGAGACCCCCATGACCCGTCCACTCTTCTCATTCCTGCTGATCTGCCTGGCTGCGGGCTGTGACAGCAAAGACACCGCCGACTCGGGCGCCGCCGAGGCCGACACGGACACCGACGCCGATGCCGACGGCGACACCGACGCCGACGCCGACGCCGACGGTGATGGCGACACCGACATGGATGAGGACACCGATGACGAGGAAGAGGCTGACACGGCCGACACTGCCGAGGAGGAGTGCGACGACCAGACCGACGTCACCCTCTTCATGTCCCCGGACGACTCCAATTCCATGTCTTCGCCGGTGCAGGCACGGCTGGCCATCCTGGGGGGCTGGGACAGCCTGGACAACATCTCCCTGCGCACCTGGGAGTTCATGAACTACTACAGCTTCGGCTACCCGCCCGCCGAGGACGACGAGCTGGCCATCACGGCGCAGCTGGTGGAGGGCGATGGCTTGGATTCCGAGGCCTACGTGATGCAGATCGCGGTCAGCAGCCCGCAGCTGTCCAACGCGTACCGCGCGCCTATGAACATCACCTTTTCGCTGGACACCTCGGGCTCCATGTCGGGCCATCCCCTGTCCATGCTGAAGGAGAGCTGCCTGGGCGTCGCCTCCAAGCTGGTGCAAGGGGACGTCGTCTCCATGGTGACCTGGAACAGCAGCAACAACGTGGTGCTGGACAGTCACCAGGTCAGCGGTGCGGACGACGCCACGCTGCTGTCGGCCATCGACGGGCTGGCAGCCAGCGGCAGCACCAACCTGAACGCCGGCCTGGCCAAGGCCTATGAGCTGGCGAGCGAAAACTACGGCACCGGGCGCATCAACCGCGTGCTGCTGGTCAGCGACGGCGGGGCCAACACCGGCCAGACCGACCTGGATATCATCTCCAGCCACGCCGGCAGCGGCGACGAGGTGGGCATCTATATGGTGGGCGTGGGGGTGGGTAGCGCCAACACCTACCACGACGAGCTGATGGACACGGTGACCGACCAGGGCAAGGGCGCCTCGGTCTTCATCGGCGACGAGGATGAGGCGCGGCTGATCTTCCGCGAGCGCTTCGTGAACACGCTGGCCGTGGCAGCCCGCGATGTGGCTGTGCGGCTCGACCTGCCCCCGGGCTTCGAGGTGCTGCGCTTCTCGGGCGAGGCCATCAGCAGCGATCCCCAGGAGGTGGATCCCCAGCACATCGCGCCCAACGACGCCATGATCTTCCACAAGACCATCAAGACCTGCGCGCCCGAGCTGGTGACGGGCGAGACCGAGGTGGTGGTGACCGCCACCTGGCGCCACGCCACCAGCTTCGAGACCCACGAGACCCAGCTGCGCACCAGCTTCGGGGAGCTGCTGGCCCAGGACGCGGACCTGTTGCGCAAGGGAGCGGCCATCTACAAGTACGCCGAGGCGCTGAAGGCCCACAAGACCGAGCCCGGCAGCGCCACCTGGACGGCCGCGCTGGAAGCCTGGGAGCATGCCCAGGCGCTGGCCGAGGAGGCCAGGCCCATGGATGAGGATCTGGCCCAGGTTCGAGAGGTGATGGAGGCTCTGTAGGGCGGGTGCTGGTGGCTCTCTACGACGGCACGGGCCCCGAGAGCAGTGTATACATTGAGCTGGCGTCCATCGAGCTGACGAAGGAATGAAGCCCTGCCACCTGGAGAACTCATGAGGACATGGAAGCTCTTGGCCCTCTCGCTCCTACAGGCCTGCTCCGAGCCGGCGGACAGCGGAACCTCTCCACCGGCGGACAGCGGCGAGCCCCCAGGGGAGTTCACCGTGGTCGACGCCTGCGACGGCCAGCGCGAGTTCCTGGACATGCCGGCGGGCGCCGATCTGCTCTTCACGGCGGGGATCTACGCCGAGGCGCCCTACCCGGACGGAATGGAGGCCCCGACCGAGATCTACGCCATGGACCTGGACGGATGGCGGATCCACCGCTTGAGCTGCTCCAACTTCCAGCAGCCCAGCTGCCACCACAGCCGGGCCCAGGCCTCGCCGGACGGCAGCGGCGTGGTGGCCATGCGCGGCTGCAGCGACTCCAACGGGGACGGCAAGATCAACTACCTGGACAGCACCGGCATCCAGGTGATCGATCTGGCCAGCGACGCGACCATGGAGGTCACCGGTTTCGCCTCGGTCAATGCGCCGGGCTGGTCCGTGGACGACCGCATCGTCTTCGCGGCCAACCTGCAGGGCGAGCTCAACACCGACATCTACACCATCGATCCCGACGGCGGAGACATGGTCAACCTGACCCAGACCGCGGACCTGATCGAGAACGATCCGGCCTGGTCCCACGATGGCTCGCGCATCGCCTACGCCATGGGCGAGTTCGTCTCGGTGGAACCCCCCAAGGGGCAGGACGCCTGGGTGGCGGCCCAGGGCGCGCTCTGGCTGATGGATGCCGACGGCGGCAATGCCAGCCAGGTGGTGTCGGGCGGCGAAGATGGCTGCGAGTCCTACGCGGACTACTACTGCCTGGGCCTGCCCGTGGACCCGGACTTCTACCCCCAGGGGGACCGCATCGCCTACTCTGTGCTGCTGTCGGTGGAGGAGAACTCGGGCTCGGGCCGCTGGAATGTGTTCTCGGCCTCGACCGCGGGGCTCGACCAGGACGTCGTCAACCTGACCGAGCACCCCACCGCCTACCAGGACATCGCGCGCGTCTCGGAGCGCGGCATCCTCTTCCACGAGGTGGACACGGCTGCGGACCCGCCCTACTTCGGGCTGGTGCTCACCGACGACGAGGGCGGGGCGCGCCAGGAGCTGATCCACAGCCAGTGGAACTACTACATTGGGCCGGGGCACTGGTTGTAGGCTGGTATTCGCGCGCCGCTTGTCGGCCTGGCCGGCACCGCGGGGCCCTTCGCGCGCCCCAGGAAAGTGGCCCTTTGTAAGAGCTTCGTGAAGCGCGGGAAAACGGCGAAGCGTGATCCGAGGGGGTGATCAGGAGAACGGCAGAGGCTTTCTGGAAACCTAAGCCCCGAAGTGAAGCCATGGCCCTTACAGTCAATACGAATACGGCATCCTTGAATGCCATCAACAGCCTGAACCGCACACAACGGTCCCTATCAGCCACCTACTCCAGGATCTCCAGCGGATTGCGCATTTCCAAGGCGGCAGACGATGCCGCTGGTCTTGGAGTGGCGGAGAGCCTCGGCGCGCAGTCAGCCTCCGGTCGCGTGGCCATGCGAAACACCAACGACGGCATCAGCGTCATCCAGACGGCCGAGGGCGCCATGGACGAGGTGGGCGACATCCTGAGCCGCATGCGCGAGCTGGCCGTGCAGAGCTCATCCGAGACCCTGGCCGACGACGAGCGGGCGTACATCCAGGACGAGTTCGAAGAGCTGTCGGCCGAGGTGGACCGCATCGCCAGCGTGACCGAGTTCAACGGCCAGGCCCTGACCGACGGCACGACCACCTCGCTGGACGTGCAGGTGGGCACCATGAACACCGGCAACGACCGCATCTCCATTGAGCTGAGCGACCTGGGCGCCTCTACCCTGGGGGTGGACACCGCCTCGGTGGACCTGTCCGCCGCCACCACGGCCCAGGCGGCCATCGACGCCATCGACACGGCCATCGACTCGGTCAGCGGCTATCGCTCGCAGCTGGGTGCGGTGCAGAATCGCCTGGACTCCGCCCTGTCCAACATGGAGTCCTACGTGGAGAACCTGGAGTCCGCCGAGAGCTCCGTCCGGGACGCGGACTTCGCCTGGGAGACCGCGGAGCTGGCCAAGCAGCAGATCCTGCAGCAGGCTGGCGTCTCGGTGCTGGCCCAGGCGAAGAACATCAACCAGGGCGTGCTGAGCTTGTTGGGCTAGCTCGGAGATTCGATCGCGAGCTCCGGAACGCGCTTCCTGTTCGTCGATGACGAGCCCCTTCTGCTGGCTGTACGGACCCCTGAACGAGCTCGGGATGCCGCACAGCGGCCTTGGTCATCGTTGCGGCCATTCGGCCGCAACGATGAGTCGGCCTGTTTT
>CAYVQL010000385.1:0-9506 GCA_964454135.1 uncultured Enterobacterales bacterium
AGGGCTCAAAAAAATACGGAGAGAGGTCAGGAGAAGTTAGGAATGTGAGTCATGGCGCAGAGCGGCTGGAATATCGCGCTGTTCTGCGAGGCAGACTGCGTCGCGAACCTCGAGGCCAGGGGATCCCCCGTCACCCATCCCTTCGCGTCCGGCCCCTCGCCCCGTGAAGCGGCCGCGTCCGAGCTGTGGGCGAACATCGAGGGCATGCGCGCGCGGCAGCCGGACTACGGGACGACGCGGATCGCAGCAGCACCACCCGATCCGCCACCGTTCGCCCTGCTGGCGGATGACAGGCCGCCGGAGGTCGGCCGCGCTGCCGCGGACTTCGGGAAGGTCTACAGGGTCCAGCAGACCATGCGGGCCAGCTCTGGCCTCGAGGTGTGGATACAGGTCGACCTGGCGCTGGGGATCGAGGTCGACGGCGATCTGCTGCGAGGCAGCGCCACCGCAAAGCTGCTCGACGCGCAAGCCCAGTCCGACTGGGGGCGTGTGCCGGACGAGCAGCTCGCGCGGCAGCTCGAGATCCCGCCTGTGCGCTGGACCGAGGCTCCCGACGGTCAGCTCGCCATGTCCGCCACGGCGTGCCGAGGGACCGAGGTGCTCGAGCAGATCCTCGGTACGGCGAGTCGCGTCCGCCTGCCGCAGCCGCCAGGCCCGGTGCCTCGTGGCCAGGGTTGGCGCCATCGCCAGCTGATCGAGACCCCGACTTGGCCGCCCGGACCCGAAAGCCATCTCGTGGTCGTTCTGGACAGCGAACACCAGTTCGTCGGCTGGATCGAGCGCGGGGGCGAGCGCCTGGCGCTGGTCCACAACCTGTACGAAGCCCACCTCGCGGGGGCTGGGGCGCGCGACGTCGAGCTGGGCGGCTATGCGCGGGGGAGCTCCTGGGCGGCATTCGATGCCGCCAGCAACACCGTGCGTTGGGCTGCTGGGCGGAACAGGATGACCTCCGCCGAGGGCGACAGCAAACGAAGCACACAGGTCGAGACGCGCTTCGTGCTGGGTCCTCCACCCCGCACGCCCCCCCCCACTTCCGCCCGAAATCCCGGAGGACTGACATGCCCGCGCTCCTCCTGATCCTCGGGTTGGCCCACGCCGCCTCCCCTCCCCCGCAGGACGCGCCCTGGCCCGGCGTCTGCGCGGCCGGCATGCACCTCACCGAGAGCGGCCGCTGCGCCGGCTCGACGCGTCGTCGGGGCGATGGCATCGTGCCAGCGGAGTTCGAGGTGCGCCGTGTCGCGACCGATGCGGACGAGCGCTGGCTGATGATGGGGTGGTCCGCCGATGAGTCTCCGCCTGCGTTCTTCCGCTGGCGTCCCGGCGAACAGCTCTACGAGTGGATCTCGGCACCCTTCGAGGGCGCCGAACTGGGCAGGATCTACACGCTGTCGGACGGCTCCGTCCTGGCTCTCGCTCGCGAGGGACGCAGCCCGACGGGGGAGGCCGCGCGGCTCGAGCCGGGGGCCTCGTCCTGGAGGCCGGCCTCGGTCCAGCCAGACCTGTCCATGTACGCCCTCCCCGCGATGGACGGTCAAGGCGACCTGTGGTTGCTCGGCGGTGGCGACGAGGTAGAGCCAGGCGAGGGCGCAGAGACGCCGGACTGCCGCAGCTGTCCCGCGGTGCGCGGCAACGCCGAGGTGTGGCGCTACCGCCCGTCCACGGACACCTGGGAGCGCATGCCGGACCTCCCGGCGATCCGCTACCAGCCGATCGTGCTGCCCCAGAGCAGGGGCGTTCTCGTGTGCGGGGGCGGACGGGGGCTCCCGCAGACTTTGGGCGAGACCGTCCCCGGATGCGTCAGGTGGACCGGCAAGCGCTGGAAGAACGCTCGAACGGCCACCGACTGGCCGTCGTCCTGGTACAAGACGCGCCTCGCCGACAACACCTACCTCTTCCTCGCGCTGGATGACGAGGGCCATGCCGCCGAGACCGTCACGCTCTCGACGCAGGGGGTGCAGCGCTCCAAGGGCCCGGGGCCCTTCTCGCCGAGCAGCCGGATCGCACGCGTGGCGAACGTGGATGGCCGGATCTTCGCTGCCGACTGGACCGGGCAGGTGGCACGCTGGGACGGCGAGGCCTGGCAAGTCGTGGACCTGCCGATCCTGGGCGAGACCATGTACGGCCGCAAGCACGGCGACAAGATGGTCACCGTCCGTTGGTATCCCGTGGACGAGGAACGCTGGGTGTGGATCGGCGGCATCCACCACGGGACAATGGTCTCGGAACAAGGGGAGCGCCCCGGATCCGACGCGGTCCGCCTGGATCGCACACCCCATCCCCATGCCTGGTGCGAGAACCGGCTGGCGCTGAAGGGTTGGCGTGACAGACGCCTCTACACACTCGACGACGACGGCCTGATCCGCCCACTCCTGCCCGCGCCGGAGTCCGAGTGGGAGCGCATCGCCATCGTCGGCGACCAGCTCTGGCTGCTGGGGCCGTCGGACAGGCAGTATTCGCTGATGGGCCTTTTCCCCAGCTCGTCGTACAGGACAGTCTCTCCAATCCCCGATCAAGGCTCGTTGGGCGCGGAACGGGCCAGGCGGAAGCCCAGGCTGCCCCTGCGGGTGGTCGGCTTGCTGGCGAAGTTGCGGTTGGCGACCCGCGCCCAGGAGGGCTCGTAGTCCCAGGAGCCGCCACGTATCACACGCCCCGCGCCGTCGTCGGGGCCGGCCGGATCACGATCGGCGCTGGAGGCGTAGTATGCCTCGTCATACCGATCCCAGCACCACTCCCAGACATTGCCGACCATATCGTGAAGGCCCCAGGCATTGGGTACGAGGCTACCCACGGGGGCCAGACCCGCGTGGCCATCGTCGCAGCTGGCAGTCGCCCATGTCGCGTGGACGAACTCAGCTCTGGCCGCGCGATCCCCAATGTTGGCCACGGCGCAGAGCAGCGATTCACGCTCCGCTCCGGGCCAGGTCGCGCGCGTTCCTGCCCGAGCCGCGTACTCCCACTCGGCCTCGGTTGGCAAACGGTAGCCATCGGCGTCGCGTTGCCAGCTCACGCCTTCTCCGGAAATGGTATAGGCTGGCCGCAATCCCTCGCGCACGCTCAGGGCGTTGGCAAAGGACACGGCCTCTGGCCAGGTGACGCATTGCACGGGCAAGTCAACGCCCCGTAGCGAAAAGCCATCGTACTTCTTGCAGGAGGTGTTCACCCCCATCACGGCCTTGTACTGGCCCTGGGTCACCTCGGTGGCGCTGAGCCAGAAAGCCGAGAGCCTCACCTCGTGCAAGCCCTCGTCTTTCAGACGCCCAGCCTCGTCTTCGAGGCTGCCCATCTGGAAGCTGCCGGCCGGGATGGGCACCATGCGCAGGGGCTGGGCGCTGCCGGCCTGAACCTCGTAGGCGGCGACGCCGCCCTCAGAGCTTCCCAAGGCCTGCGAGGCGATGCCTGCTGCCATGCTCACCGAAAGGAGCAAGCCGGCGGTGCTGATAAAGGAGGGGGTTCTGGAGCGTCGAGAAGTGGCGCTGGGGAGGGGCCTCTTGGGGCGCGCAGCGCCCGCCACCGGGGTTCTTCTCTTGGAATTCATCAGTTTGTTAGCGGTTTATGCTCTTGTTCGGAGACGCGGAAAGGGCTAGGGCCGTACCCATCAGCATAAGGGATTGATGCCAACAAGGAGACGTCTTTTCCCTCGGCTCGCTGGTTTCGACTTTGTCGAGGGCGCCCAGACCGCACGGGATCCTACGCTGCATCCAACCCCCGCCGAGCTGGAATTCGACGGCGGGCACTGGTGGTCGTCCGCTTCGAGGAGCTTGTCACCGAACCCGCCCTCACCCTGCAAGCGGGGCTCGCCAAACTGGGCCTGTCCCCCAACCCCGCCCTGCTCGAGCAACTCGAGCGCGGGCAGGCGCGCCACGGCTCCCGCCGCAGCGAGCATCGCGGTCCGCTCATGAGCGTCGGAGGGCGCAAGCTTCAGGCCTCCTGGGTGCCTCCGCGGCTCGCTGGCCGCGCAAAGCCAGCCCCGATGCTGCTTTCGCGGGAGCCTGTGCCCGCGCCCGTGCTGCCTGCCCTGACGCCCAGCAGGAGCTGGTGCTGCTGACCACCGCCCGGCTGGCCGGCGAGAGCCAGCTGAGGTCACCCTGGCCACCGAGCTGGATTGGGACCAGCCCAGCAGCGCTCAGGACCACGGCCCCCATGGCCGCATCCGCGCCTTGCTGGCAGGGCGCCACGCCAGCACGCCGGGCGGCCTCCTGCTGCTGGCAGGCGATCCGGATTCGGAGCAGGGTGAGCTGCCCATGAAGCAGGTCCACCCCTTGAGCGAGCTGGTCGGCGCCTACCCAGAGTGGCTGGCCGATGAGATGGATCCCGTGCCCACCGACTCCTACTACGCCGCCAGGCCGAAGCAGCGGCGATGGCGGAGCTGTCACCCGGATCCCGGCGCGGTCCGGCTCGAGCGCCTCCAAACACGCGGAGTGGGCGCGCTGGACGCGAAGAGAGCCTTCCAGACGCGCATCGGAGGGCAGGAAGGGATGAGGGCAAGCTCGAGACAGAGCCCGCCGGCCGCGTCGCCACGCCTGCGCCGAGGGGTGCCGCCAAATTCGTGGAGCCGATGGCGAAATACCACCTTTGTGACTATGCTTCGGACACCTTGCCAATCTCTCCTGTCCCCCGTTGTCCCTGGTCTGCCTTGCCCGGTAGAATTCGCGGTCTATTATCCCACCTGTCAAGGGAGGCGTCCGGTACGATGTGCAACAGATTTTTCGCCGAGCTTCTTCAGAGGACTCCAAGCGTCTTGTTCTTCCTCGTCTGGCTCTGCGCGCTCCCCGGATCCGCCTTGGCGGGACCTTGGCCAGAGCTTGACTGGGATGGCGAGCGGAGCGATGCGGGTCGGCTCGACGCGGCGATCGTTGTCGGCATCGAGGACTATGCCTTCGTCCAGGATGTGCCCGGAGCCACCCGGAATGCAGATGACTGGTTCTCTTTCCTGGTGCACTCGCGGGGAGTCCCCCCGACCAATGTCCTCCTCTTGCGAGACGCCGAAGCGACGCGAGAGAGCATCTTCTCTGCTGCGAAAGAGGCGTCCGAGATCGTAGGGGCTGGCGGAACGCTGTGGTTTGTGTTCATCGGACATGGCGCGCCATCCTCTGATGGGCGGGATGGCCTGATGCTGGGGGTGGATGTGCAACAGACCGCGACGAGCGTGTATGCTCGGGGGGTGTCTCGGGTCGAGTTGCTCACGGGTCTCGAGAGGGGGCGGCAGGAGAGAACCGTCGCGGTCCTCGACGCGTGTTTCAGCGGCAGCAACCGGGATGGATCAGCGCTGGTTCCCGGCCTGCAGCCCCTGATACCAGCCTACGCCTCCGACGCTATTGGGAATAGTCTCGTCCTGACCGCCGCGCAGAGCGATCAGTTCGCAGGTCCGCTGCCAGGCGCGGACAGGCCAGCCTTCACCTACCTCCTCTTGGGGGCCCTGCGAGGTTGGGCCGACAACGACCAAGACGAGGAGGTGACCGTCGGTGAGGCGCTACGCTACGCCCAAGGAGCGCTGCGCCTGGTCGTAAACGACCGTACGCAGCGTCCGCAGTTGATTGGCGGAGGGGAAGATGTCGTGTTGTCTTTCGGAAGTGAGGAGGGACCTGATCTGGCCGATATGGCCCTGAGGAAGGAGGCCAGGCTCGGCGTCTCTCCGAGGCGTTCAACGGCGGCGGAAACCAACCGCGGGGCACGACGCGCGAGCGGGGATTCGGCGCGGCCCGAGCGCGACCCGCCCGGAAGCAGCCTGGGCGTCACGCTCGACCTGGGGGGCGCCACCTCCGTGGGCGGCGTGGAGCTCGCGCGGCACATGCGCTTCGCCTGGGGCCTGGGAGGATCCTATGAGCTCCGACTGAACGAGAAGGTCGGCCTCATGGCTGGCTTAGGTGTGATGGACAAGGGATTTCGGACGCTGGATGATCCAATGATCGATGAGAACCTCGTTGCCCTCACCAACGGCTACGAAATCCGACTCGATGCAGCGTACAAGTTCCTCTACCTGCACGTCCCCATCGGCTTGAACGCCAGGCTCGGCCGGGCTACCATCCACGTCAGCCTTCCCCTGAGCTACGCGCTGCGCGGAGAGATCGAGCGGTCCAATGGGAATGAAGATCTTCTGGGCGGCAGCGATTGGAGCGACTACCGACGCTTCAATCTTGGACCATGTCTGGGTGCTGGTTATGCCCTGTCCCTGGGATCCGTAGACCTGGTCCCGGGGCTCACCTGGACCATGCATCTCGGGAACGAAGTCTACAACGAACCCGGTCACACCAACCACTACATGAACCTCATGCTCACGACGCAGGTGGTGTTCGACCTCTCCTGATCATCTTCGGCCGGATCGTCGTCTTCCGCGGGGGCTCGCCGCCCGTGATCGGGATGCCGAACTCGAGCTCCATCCCCGTCCATCGTCATCATCCGATCCCTGACCCGCCATGCCGATCAGAATGGGAACCGCCCCTGCGCAATTCGGGTCCTGATGGGTCATCCTGATGGGGTCAGGTTGATACGATTACCCTTTCCATGTGATGGGGTCAGGTTGATACGATTACCCTTTCCACATTTTCCCCCTTCCTTACCGAACTATGCCACACACGTCAGAGGCGCGACTATTTCGCCCAGTCACAAATGCGGCGCGATTCCGGACCTGCGGCGGCGAGGCTCCAAAGGAGAACGCGCCCCCGCACCATGAGCCGCCCGCCCTGCACCCGCCCTGCGCCCCCGCCCCGGCCACCGCATCTCGCCCAATCGGCGACGACGCGAAAAACGGCCTTCAAGGTTGGTTCCGGGAGAAATCGTAATGACATCAACCTGACCCCACTCATGTGACCCCACTCATGACCCCACACATGACCCCACACACACAACCCCAACTTTCATGTGCTCATCCTGGGTAGATCAGAACGGTTCCACCCTCGCCGGATTAGGGGATGCGGTCGTGTTCCCCTCCGCCGAGCCCCTGGACTCCGGCGGGCGCTGGCCCAGGTGGTGCTCCCGCTGGCGCTCGGCTGCTCCCACCAGAACCAGCCCCTCGACGAGCACGCAGACGGCCCCGACAGTCCTCCGGTTCAGGACAGCCCCGACGACTCGGGGACCAGCGGAGCCGTGCCGCCCCCCGATCCCATGCAGCTGGGAGCGCTGCTGGTCATCTGTGACGGCGAGGATCCGGACCTGACCGTAGGCTCCGGCGGGGAGCTGCACCTGGTCTACCAGCGCGACGGCGGCACCTGGTATCGCCGGGTCGACTACCCGGAGACCGTCGGCGACGAGTACTACGTCGGCGACGGAGGCGATCCCCAGCTCGTCCTGGACTCCGGCGGGCAGCCCCATGTGGTGATGGGCGCCCTGACTTATGGGCGCTGGACGGGCGCAGGCTTCGAGACCCAGACGCTGGCCGCTGCCTGGCGCAAGCCACGGCTGGCCATCGACAGCCAGGATCGCGTCTACGCCACAGTCTCGCGCGAGCAGAGTCCGCGGGTGAACCTGTACGCCCTGCAAAGCGGCGCTCTGCTGGCCGGTCCGGTGGAGGTAGGCCAGGACAACAACGGTGGCATCGACGTGGACAGCCAGGGCCTCATCCACATCAGCTGGCGCGACAGCTCTGTGTACTACGTCAACTACGACCTGCAGGCGGGCGTGAGCGGGGCGACGGAGCTGCACGGCTCCAGCGACTTCTCCTGGATCGCGGCCGACCATCGGGACGACTCCCTGCACCTGGTGAACACCGTGCGCCACGGCGAGGGCATCCACTACCGCCGGTGCACCGAGGGCGTCTGGAGCCAGGAGCAGGTGGTAGCCTACGACGAGGTCGCAGGCGTGGACGACGCAGACAACACGGGCCCCACCATCGACGTCGACATCTCGGGCAACAAGTACGTGGCCTTCGCCGGCCGGGATCGCGTCCCCTGGTTCTTCGTGATCGACGCCGCGGGCGCCGTCAGCGAGGTCCAGCTGCTGGATCCGGAGCAGGTCAGCGTCTCCGGTGGCAAGTACCAGAACCCCAATGTGGGCGCCCACCCCGACCGCTACGGCGCCTGCGTGGCCTGGGGCGACGGCCTTGTGGTCGTGCGCTGCATCGGTATCAGCGGATCCCAGCGGCCGTCGCCCTAGCCCTGCGCGAGCGCCAGGGGCTCTCTCGGCCACGGCCAGCATCCACACCTCGCTGCGCTACCGATCCTGGAGGCGCACACGGACCGACCCTCCGCCCCGGACAGGCTCCGGAGCTGTGGTAGTCTCGATGAATGAGCCCTTCCATGCCGACTGCTGTCCTCATCCTGCCCTTGGGCTGTCTCTCCGTCGCCTGCGTCGGTGAGGCGCGCGACGAGACGGGGCGACCGCCGACCATCGAAGGCGACACCGACACAGACACCGATGCCGACACAGACGCCGACACGGACACAGACACCGACACGGATCCCGGCGTAGACATCACGAGCTGCCCAAGCGCGATCGGCTTCAGCCGGGTCGGCACCGCCTGGACCTATTCAGGCACTGCCGGACTGTTCTGCGAGCACAGTGTCGAGCGGTTCGACGAGGGCCCCGGAGAGGGGATCGAGACCCACGACTGTACGCTCGACGGAGGCATCGAGTTCCAGAGCCGTACTGACTTCCTCTGCGACGAGTGGGGCTACTCGCACCTGGCCGTCTATTGGGAGTACACCGATTCCGGGGGCTCCTCCTGGTATCGGCAGAGCTATGATCAGCCCTACAGGCAGGTTCCCCACGAGATGGAGGTGGGGGACGCGTGGACGATGGTCTGGCAAGGCAGCGTCGAGAACGACAGCGGAGCCACCTCGACGTTCCACGAGGAGGTCGAGCGTGTCGTCGAGAGCGAGGAGAACCTGACGGTGGAAGCCGGGACCTGGCTGGCGCTCAAGGTCGTGGAGTTCTGGGGGGAGGCCGACCTCAACTTCTGGTATTGCGACGAGGTCGGTCTGTTGGCGACCGAAACCTTCTCTCTGGTCTCCTACGAGCCCTGACCGGCTGGCAGGCATCCGGGCTGGGCATGCTCCCAGCCGCCCCGCCTGCCCCCCAACCCCGCCCTGCTCGAGCAGCTCGAGCGCGTGCAGGCGCGCCACGGCTCCCACCGCAGCGAGCATCGCTACGATCTGGCGTCATGGGGCCTGGACGAGGCCGGGCTGGCCGCCGCTCTCCCGGGCGTGGCGGAGCGCTGGGGATATGCGCCCGTCGCCGATGGGGATGGGCCGCAGCCAGACCCCAGAAGCGACAGGTCACTGGCTCCCAACTGACACCACTGATCACGCCATCGACGCCGAACCGCGCCCGCCCCGCGAGTGGCCCGTCCAGGGTTCGAGCCGATGGCGATATCCTGCATTCCAGGCTATGCTTCGAGCAACATGAGAACCCCCTCCCTCCCCACGCAACGGCCCGGCCATGAAGCAGGGTTCTTCCCGATGAGGGCCGCCGGGATCGCGCTGCTTCTCGCCGCCTGCCGGCAGGGCGGCGTGGACCGGAGCGCCGAACAGCCCCAGGATCTGCCCACCGGCGACTCGTCCAGCCAAGCCGCT
>CAYVQL010000386.1:0-9479 GCA_964454135.1 uncultured Enterobacterales bacterium
CATCCCGGCCGCTGCTGCGGCCGGTCGTGCACGCGCAGCGATGTCGGTGGGATGGGTAGAGACTTCCGAGCGCGTGCACTATCATCTCAACGCCAGGGTTCGATCACCTCGTCGTCCATGTCCCAGGTGTCCAGCATGGCCTCGGCATCCGTCAGCTCTTCTGGCAAATCCTGCAGGAAGTAGGCGGCGCCGTGGTGCGCGCGGGTGCCGCCCCAGAACACGCGCCGGCCTCCTCTGCTGTTGGTGCGGGTCAGGATCAGCTCGTCGCGGGCGCGGGTCATGGCCACGTAGAGCACGCGGCGCTCCTCTTCTTCCTGGTCCGTATCCCCCAGACTGCGAATATGGGGGTAGATGCCCGGCTCGGTGCGGATCAGGTAGCAGACCGGCGCCTCGGTGCCCTTGGCGCTGTGCACGGTGATCAGGTTGACGGCGTCGTCCTCTTCCAGGCGCGCCACCTCGGTGGTGGAGATGGGGTCCAGGGCGTAGGCCTCGAGGAACTCGTCCAAGCTGGCATGGGCTTCGCCCAGCGAGGCCAGCAGCTTCAGGTCGCGAGCCCGCTGCGGCCAGTTGGGGTAGCGCTCCACCTGCAGCGGTTCCAGCAGCTTCGCCGCCTGGCGCACGGCCTCGGCCGGGGCGTGGCGCTGGGCCTGGGCCAAGCGGGGTGCGCCAGGCACCTGGGGATCGCCCTTCCAGCTGGCCTGCAGCCAGCCCAGGGCTTGGTCCAGGCTGGCGCGCTTGCGCATGCCGGCGATGGCGCGGCTGGCTCGCACGTCGCCGATGCCGCGCCACATGGTGAGGTAGCGCATCCAGGCCAGCTCGTCGCGGTGGCTCAGGCCGGCGCGCAGCAGGCAGAGCAGGTCTTTGACGTGGGCGGCCTGGAAGAGCTGGGTGCCGCCGATGAAGCGATAGGGGATCTTCTTGCGTGTCAGCTCGGCTTCTAAGGGGCGGGCGGCGTAGGCCGTGCGGGTGATGACGGTGCAGCTATGCCAGGGCTCCCCCTGCTCGTGGCGCTCGATAAGGTCGCCCGTCAGCCATTCGGCTTCGCCATACTCGTCTTCGAAATCCAGCAAGCGAGGAGCCTGGCCCGCTCCGCGGGCGGCGCGCAGGCGCTTGCCGTAGCCCAGGGGCGACTGGTCCAGCAGCCAGTTGGACAGGTCCAGGATCTCCTGCGTGGAGCGGTAGTTTTCCTCCAGGCGCAGCACGCGGGCCCCGGGCACGCGCTCGGTGAAGGCGTGCACGTTGCGGAAGTCGGCGCCGCGGAAGGCGTAGATGCTCTGGGCGTCGTCGCCCACGCAGAACAGGCGCGCCGGATCCCGCAGGCCGTCCAGGATCAGCCACTGCAGGGGATTGGTGTCCTGCATCTCGTCCACCAGGATGTGGTCGTAGAAGGAGCGCAGGCGCCGGCGTAGGCGTGCATCGCGGTGCAGGCGCAGGGCCACCAGCTGCAGCAGGTCGTCGAAGTCCAGGTAGCGGTTATCTTTCTTGCGCTTGCGGTAGCTGGCGGCGCTGGCCAGCATGCGCTCGCGCACGTCCTGGTCGTGTTCCTGGAAGCGCTCCAGGTAGGCCTTGAGCGGCATATTGGTGTTGCGGGCGAAGGAGACGGCCGAGATCAGCTGGCTGGCCGTGGGGAACTTCTCCTTCTTACGGCGGTACTCGGCCCGCGCCAGCCGCATCAGCTGCAGCTGGTCGTCGCGATCGATCACGGTGGCGTCCTGCACGCCGAAGGAGCTGGCCATGCGGCGCATGGTGTGCAGGCAGAAGCGGTGGAAGGTGCCGGCGTTGATGCCGCGGCTGATGGGGCCCACGTCGCGCACCAGGCGCTGCACCATCTCGCGCGCCGCGCGGCGGGTGAAGGTCAGCAGCAGGATGCGCCGTGGCTCCACGCCGTCGCGCAGCAGCTTGGCGGCGCGGGCGATGATGGTGCGGGTCTTGCCCGTGCCGGCGCCGGCCAGCACCAGCACGTGCTCGTCGCCGATGTCCACGGCGGCCTGCTGTTGGGGATTGAGCTGCATGGGGGAAGGCTTGGGGGGAGGGGTGTCGACAACCTAACCTGACCTTTGATCCCTGATCGGGGAACCTCTTCGTGCGCTCATCGTGTAAGAAAGACAGATGCCCGCAGCCGCTCCCCGTATCCAGCCCGTCCTGCGTCGCGCCCAGCGCGGCGACGCCCAGGCCTGGGAGACCCTGTTGGGCCTGTACGGACCGCGGGTCTACGGGCTCTGCGCGCGCCTGGCTCCCGATCCCGAGGACTGCTACCAGCAGATCTGGGAGAAGGTCTTCCGCGCCCTGCCGCGCTTCGATCCCCGGGGTCCGGCGGACCTGGGCAGCTGGATCGGCACCATCGCCCGCCGGGCGCTGATTGACCGCCACCGGCGCCGCAGCCGGGCCGGGCAGGTGCTGCCCCTGGAGGAGTACCGCGATCCCGGTCGCGGCGCGGATGAGCAGGTGGAGCGCCGGCAGCGCAGCCAGGCCCTGGAGCGCGCGCTGCTGCGGCTGCCGCCGGACCAACGGCACGTGGTGCTGGCGCACCACCTGCAGGGCGTTCCCCTGGCGACCCTGGCCGCCGAAGAGGGGGTGGCCCTGGGCACCATCAAGTCCCGCCTGCACCGCGGTCGCGCGCGGCTGGCCCAGCTGATGGGAGGCATGAAGTGAGCCTGTACGAGGATCTCTCCCGCCTGCTGGACGGCGACCTGCCGCCCGCCGAGGCCGCCGCGCTCTGGCAGCGCATCGCGGACGAGCCCGAGGTGGCTGCGGCCTGGGCCCAGCTGCGCGCGTTGCCTGAGCAGCTGTCGGACCTGCCCGACCTGGCGCCTCCTCCGGGCCTGGATGCCCGCGTTCTGGCTGCCGAGGCGCCCAGCCCCGGACGGCGCGCCTGGCAGCTGCCCCTGGCCGCGGCGCTGGCCCTGGCCGCCACGCTGCTGCTGCTGCTCTGGCCCGCCTCGGAGCCCGCGCTGCTGCTGAGCGAGGGCGAGCAGTGGGTGGAGGGCCGCGCCCTGGTGATGGCGGGCGGCCTGCCGGTCAGGGTGCAGGGGCGGGCGAAGATTTCCGTGGAACCCTCTGGGTCCTCTCAGCGTGTAGGGGGGCAGGAGGTAGAGAACATGGACTTCAAACACGCGATGGCAGCGGCAGCGGGCGCGGCGGTGACCGTGGTGGTGCTGGAGGGACGGGCGCTGGTGAGCGGTGCCGATGGCGAGACGGCGGTGGCCGCGGGAGAGAGCTGGAGCAGCTCGCCGGAGCCCCGGGACGAACATGCGGCGCCGCGGCGCGTGGTGCGGCGCTCGGCCGCAGCGCCGGCGGACGACCCGGAGGCGCTGCGCGAGCGGGTGGCCGAGCTGGAGCAGGAGCTGGAGGCGCTCGAGTTCCAGGGCGCGGTGCAGCGTGGCCGGCTGGCCGCGGTGGAGGGCAGCAGCCAGCCCTGGCCCGAGGACCTGGACCAGGCGCTGCAGCCCAGCGCCTTCCAGGCCAGCCTGGACGCCGCGGTGATCGGCCGCGAGGACCTGGAGCTGCTGGAGGTCAACTGCGACGAGTTCCCCTGCTACGCCGTGCTGCGCAGCCACAGCGAGCATCCCGAGTGGGCCCACGAGGTGGGGCCGGCCATGAAGGACGCCGTCATAGGCGAGGCCGAGGGGGACTTCGGCCTGTGGAACGCCGCCGTGGCCTCGCGCAGCGACGCCGGGGAGCTGCGCCTGGTGGGCTTCTCCATCATCCCCTCGGAGCAGAGCGGCGACGATCTGCGCACGCGGCTCGACTACCGGGCCGAGGGTTCGCTGACGGGCTGGATGGAGGATCTGGGTCCCGAGGAGGAGTAGGGCCCGAAGCTAGGCGCGTCGCCGCCTGCGCAGGAGCATGCCGCCCAGCAGCAGCGCCAGGTAGCCCGCCGGGCCTGAGCCCGAGGCGCAGCCGCAGTTGCCCTGCTGCCAGCCGCGATGCTCCGGCGCCTGCTGGTCATCCTGGTAGCCCGTGTCGTCCGGCGCGGGATCCCCTGTGTCCATGAGCTCGACCCAGCTGGCGGCGATGACGTACTCGGAGCCGTTCAGCTCCTCGTGGGCGCCGTAGGCCCCCAGATACCAGGTGCCCGGCTCGGGCGCGTCCAGCTGGATACGCTCGGCGGCCAGGCCTGCGGTGACGGCGGCTTCGTCGTAGGCCAGGCGATCGGGCCGGCTGCCCAGGCGTGCATAGAGGTCGCAGTCGGAGGTCAGCCCGTCCAGCGTGAACTCGGCGCTCTCGACGGCTTCGGGCAGCTCCACGGTCCAGTAGTGGTACTGCAGATCCCCCAGCAGCTCCTGGTCGCGGGTCATCTCCAGGGGGATGCCATTGTCCAGCACGCCCTTTTCTGGCCAGGGCTCCCCCTGGCCGTCCAGGGCGTACTGGATGATGGCCGAGGTCAGGTCCAGCCGCTCGCCGTAGTCGTAGCTCTCCGGGTGGGAGCAGGTGACCACCACCCTGCCGGTGTCCTGGTCGGCCTTGTAGGCCATGATGTTGTAGTAGCCGTCCAGCGCCGGCGTGGAGGGGTCGTGATTGACGCCGATGTACTCGGTCTCGACGGGATTGTCGTAGTGGTCGGGATCGAAGCGGCAGCCGTAGTTGTGGTAGACGTCCTCCACCAGCCCGTCGGCCAGGCTGGGGTACATGGCTACCAGGGGATGGTCCGTCTGGTAGAAGACGATGTCGTGGTACTCGGCGGCGGTGTAGGCGGAGTCGCCCACGCCGGGCCAGAGGTGGTAGTAGGCGTCCCAGGCGCCGTTATCCAGGTAGTCGTCCAGGTCGTAGTGCAGCATGGACAAGAAGGCGCCGGCGCAGGAGCCGGTGTAGCTGCCGCCGCCGTCCACGAAGTCCCGCACCCGCTGGCGGCCCTCCTCGCCCAGGGAGGTGCCGTGGGTCGTGGCGCTGCCGCCGTTGGTGTAGATCACGCGGTAGCGCGGCGAACCGTCGGGGTAGAGCAGGATGCCGTTGCTGTCCTCGTCGCTGGCCACCATGATCAGGTTCTGGACGCTGGAGTCCTCGGTGATCATCACGTCGTAGCTCAGGCCCAGCTGCTCGGCCGCGTGCAGCTCGTCCCGCTGCGTGAGCGAGTAGCCGCTGTCCATGAAGAGGTCCTTGTAGAAGCCCTCGGTGGCCGCGGCGGGGGGCTGGGCCAGGAGCAGCAGGAGCAGGCTGGGACTTGCCATCTCGCACCTCCGGCGCAGAACATAGCCGCCTGATATGGACCGGGTGTGAAGCAACGGCAAGCCCTCCCTCCTGCGCAGGATCGGCCGGTCTTCCAGCTGCCCGGCGGCAGGTTGGTAGCCGAGCTGCCGGGCTGGTCTGGCCTGGGGGCCTGGCATGCGCCGGCCGAAGAAGAGGCGCCCTACGCCCTGACGGACCGGCGCTCCTGCACCGTGGCCGCGGCGCGGCGCTTGGCCGCGAGGGCGCTGCCGCAGCTCTGCCCCTGCTGGTTCCTGTGGGAGCGGGGTGGGCTGGCCTGGGCGGTGAGGGGCGGCGAGCTGGGGCCCCAGCGGCCCTTGGCCCAGCTGCCGGTTCCCTCGGGGCTGCTGCCTGCGGCGGCCGCGCCTGCCGACAGCTGCGAGCTGGGGGCGCTCTTCGGCCGCGCCCACGACCTGATGCGCAGTGGCGACGGTTTGCAGCCCAGCGAGGCCCTGGACGAGCTGCTGAAGCTGCTCTTCCTGCTCCAGCATCGCGCGCAGCTCGGCGTCCCCACCCTACTGGTGCGTCGCCAGCTACGCTTGACCAGTGGCGAGCTGGTCGCCGAGGGTGACGAGGCCCATGCCCAGCGTCTGCGCGGAGCGCTGGCGGCAGCCCTGCGCGTCCGCCAGGCGCGGGGCGATCCCTTGCTGGGCCTGGAGTCATTCGCGCTCTCCAGCGGCACCCTCTGCCGGCTGGGGGATGCGCTGCTGGGCATGGAGGGCGCGTCCTTGCCGGTGGACCTGGAGGCCGCGGCGCTGCGGGTCTTCCTGGCCTCCCGCATGCGCAAGGGCCTGGGCATCTACCTGACCCCGGATCCGGTGGTGCGGGCCGTGGTGGGGATCCTGGCGCCGCGCCAGGGGCAGCGCATCCTGGACCCGGCCTGCGGCAGCGGCAGCTTCCTGCTGCACACCGTCTTCCGCTGGCGCGAGCAGGCTGGGGACCGGGAGCTGCGTAAGGCGCTGCTGTGGGGCGTGGACAAGAGCCCACGCATGTTGCGGGTGGCCGAGCTCAACCTGGCCCCCCACATCGGGCGTGATTTCATGCGCAGCTGCGGCGATGCGCTGGCCCGCCTGGATGATGGGGACCATCCGGACTGGTTCCGGCCGGGCAGCTTCGACCTCATCATGACCAATCCTCCCTTTGGGGCGCGCCTGCCCGGCCAGGCCCTGGCCGCCGCCGGCTTCTCCGTGGCCGGCGCCGCGGGCGGGCGGACCCCGGCCCAGCTGGGGAGCGAGGTGGCCTTCGCGGAGCGCTGCCTGGATCTTCTGCGTCCTGGCGGCTTGCTGGGAGTAGTGCTGCCCAATGGCGTGCTCACCAACCGCGGCCTGGCCGCCGCCCGGCAGGCGCTGGACGCCAAGGGGCGCCTGCTGGCCGTGCTCGCGCTGCCCCCCGAGACCTTCGCGGCCACCGGGACCCAGGCTGCCACTTCGCTGCTCTTCTTCGTGCGGCGTGGTGGCTCCTCTGAGTCCGGCCCCCTGCCGGCAGGAGCGGTCTACGCCGCCACCTGCCGAAACGTGGGCTTCGACAGCACGGGCCGGGCCAGGAAGGGCGGCGACCTGGACGCCCTGGCGGCCGAGCTGCGCCAGGTGGTCTTCCAGGGGGAGCGTCCCGGGCGCGGCCGGCTGTTGCGCTGTCGGGCGGGCCAGGAGCTGGCCAGCTTCGCCGCCAGCAAGCGCACTGGCCGCCCCGCAGCCCGCGCCATTCCCCTGGGAGACCTGGTCTCGGTCATGCGTACTGGCCGGACGCCGCCCCGCAGCGCCTACACCGAGCCCGGCGGCTTCATCCTGAAGGTGGGCAACCTGACGGGCCATGGCATCGACTGGAGTCCGCGGGAGCGCAACCACGTGGGGCCCGGCTGGCTCGAGAGGTTGCAGCGCGGCCGTGCCGCCGCGGAGCTGCTGCTACAGCCCGGCGACATCCTGCTGACCTCTTCGGCGCACCATGTGCGGTATATCGCCAGGAAAGCGGACATCGTCGACCTCGTGCCCGATTTCGTCGCGGCGCCTGTCAGCTATGTGGGGGAGCTGCTGCTGGTGCGGCCGAACCCGGATCGGGCGGACCCCTTCCGGTTGCTGGCATTCTTGCGCTCTGGGCCGGCGCGCCGCGCCCTGCAAGCCATGGCGCGTGGCCAGACCGCCCACCTCTCGCCTCGGGACGCTCGAGCCCTGCCCGTGCCGGGCGAGGTCATAGAGGGAGAGGCCGCGGGGCGGGTCGCTGCGCTGCTGCGCGAAGAGGCGGGCCGCATGCGCCAGGCGCTCTCGCTACGGCGGGAAATCTCCCAACGGCTGGATAGTCTCTTCCCGGCAGACAGCTAAGCGCTGCGTCCTTTACCGGCAGGCGCGGCAAGTGGTAGTCTCCTTGGAACGGACCATAGCGGTCCGCGCCTCCTGTGATTCGAGGAACCCGCCATGCCGAAACGCGCAGTTTTCGCCCTGCTGGCGCTGCCCTGCGCCGCCTGCTCCGACGCCACCATCAAGAGCGTCAACTCCAACCCGGAGGCCACCATCACCTCCCACACCGACGGCGACGCCGTGGCCGAGGGCCAGCTCGCCCAGCTGCGCGGCTCGGTGAGCGATCCCAACCACGACGTGACCGAGCTGCTGGCGGCCTGGTATCGGGACTCGGACGAGATCTGCGCCTTCACCGTGCCCGACGCCATGGGGGGCACCACCTGCGAGATCGAGCTGCTGGAAGACGTGGCCGTGATCACGCTGGAGGTGCGCGATCCGGAGAGCGCGGCGGGCAGCGATCACGTCACCCTGGTGCTCACGCCCGGCTCGGCGCCTGAGGCCAGCATCGAGCAGCCGGTGGAGGACGGCGTCTACTACTCGGACCAGCTGATCACCTTCCAGGGCTTCGTGCAGGACGACGATGACGACGCCGAGGAGCTGCTGGCCTGGTGGGAGAGCAGCATCGAGGGCTCGCTGGACCTGGACGGCCAGCCCGACTCCCAAGGCGAGCTGCTGGACTTCACGACCTTGATGGAGGGCCAGCACGCCATCACCTTGACCGTCGAAGACAGCAGCGGCAAGACGGGCACGGACAGCGTGATCATCGAGGTGGGGCCGCCCAACAGCGCCCCGGGCTGCGCCATCACGGCGCCAGCCTCGGGCTCGGTGGGGGAGGAGGGCGAGGCGGTCAGCTTCCAGGGCCAAGCCAGCGACGTGGACGTGCCAGCCGACTGGCTGAGCGTGATTTGGAGCAGCGACAAGGACGGGGAGCTGGGCAGCTCCCAGCCCAGCACCTCGGGAGACGTCAGCTTCACCTGGTCCGACCTGTCCGTGGCCACCCACACTATCACCATGGCGGTGGAAGACGAGGTGGGGGGCACCTGCAGCGACTACATCACCTACACCGTGGGCTCGCCACCAGAGATCTCCATCACCCAGCCCACCAGCGGCGAGAGCTTCGAGGAGCAGGCGCCCATCACCTTCCAGGCCCTGGCGGACGACAGCCAGGACAGCGCCGAGGAGCTGCAGCTGCAGTGGGCGTCGGACCTCGACGGCGTGTTCAACAGCGACGCGGCCGACTCCTCGGGCAGCGCGCTCTTCGCCTACTCCGGTCTGAGCGTGGGCACGCACACCGTCACGGCCACGGTCACCGACAGCGACGGCTTCTACGCCAGCGACCTGATCGTGCTCACCGTCGAGGGCTGCACCTCGGTCTGGTACGCGGACGCCGACGGGGACTCCTACGGCGACCCCGACAGCACGACCACGGCCTGCGACCAGCCCAGCGGCTACGTGGCCGACGACACGGACTGCGACGACAGCACCGCCACCGCCAACCCCGGCGCCAGCGAGTACTGCGACGGCATCGACAACGACTGCGACGGCGACGTGGACGAGGACGGCGCCCTCGATGCGTCCGTCTGGTATGCCGACAGCGACGGGGATGGCTACGGCGACGTCAGCAGCACGACCACGGCCTGCGACGAGCCCAGCGGCTACGTCAGCAACGACGAGGACTGCGACGACGGCGACGCCAGCGTCTACCCCGGCGCGCCCGAGGCCTGCGACGGGCTGGACAACGACTGCGACGGCGACGTGGACGAGGACGGCGGCACGGCCTGGTACGCCGACGCCGACGGCGATTCCTACGGCGACCCCGATACCAGCAGCACCGCCTGCACGGCCCCCAGCGGCTACGTGGCCGACGACAGCGACTGCGACGACGGCGACGCCAGCATCAACCCCGCCGCCACCGAGTACTGCGACGGCGTGGACAACGACTGCGACGGCGACGTGGACGAGGACTCGTCCGCCGACGCCAGCGACTGGTATTCGGACGCCGAC
>CAYVQL010000387.1:0-9469 GCA_964454135.1 uncultured Enterobacterales bacterium
TTGGACGGCCCAGTAGTCCGGGGACTCAAACCTCACGTCACCCCACTCAGGCCAGTAGTCTCTTACCAAGTCGAGGGTGCCGACCGTCTTGTATTCCTCATCCGACCAGTCTTCCTCTCTAACCCATGGTGCGTCCATCTTGGCTGGAGCGTTTTCGCCGCCATCCAGAATGACTTCGTGATAATACGAGTCGTCCGTGTAGTACACCTGAGCCGGTCCCTCATAGGCGGCGTTCAGCGCCCTGACCGCATGCCGGTTGTAGAGGTGGGCAGACTGGGCGTGGTCTTCCCATCTTTGGATGCGGATGTATACGAATTCTCCGAGGTTCGACAACAGCGTCTCGGCCTCCCTGTCAGCCCAGAACTCCCTCATCTCATCGACGAAGGCGGTCAGATCCATCTTCGGATCGCCGTACCAGTCCGACCACATCGGGGAGTAGGAAGCACTCGTGCCTCCGGCGATGGGCAAGTCATTGGCTCCGAGCCCTTCGATCTCATCCAGGATCTCGGGTGGCGGGCGGAAGAAGTAGTCGTCCCATCCGTCGCCCAGGTAATTCTCCCAGACCGCGAAATTGAGTGCCTCTGGATAGGAGTTCGGGTTGACCGGCAACGTCGCCGCCAGACGTTTATCGTTTTGGAAACTGGCTCTAAGGGGATTGGTCTCCCTCACCACGAGATCTTGCTCCGAGCCGGCGGATGGACCTTCCCAGTCCACCAGCGCGGCCACGGCGAAGTCGGTCTGGGCGATCCAGTGCGACGCCGCGGTCAAGCCGTTGCTCTGGGAGCAGACCATCAAGCGAAGCGAATATTCCAAGGCGCTGCGAGGATTGGGCACGGCACGCTCTAACATCTGACCGATGATCGTCGTGGCGAGGCACATCACGGCATCCATGGCCTTGACCGTCATCTCGCCGCAATAGTCCATCCCGGTGATGTTGAGGGGCGTCGGCGGCATGGCCGGATCTCCGTCGGCCTGGATATCGCCCTGCTGTCCCCTTCCCGGTTGGATGAATCCGATGGCGAACATCGGCTCTCCAGACCTGAACTTCGGCAACGCCGTACCCTGACTCGCTGAAGGGAACACTTCGTCATCGTATGAAGCGCCTGATGCCAGAGTGGCCATCAACTCGTACATGTCATCATTCTGCTGCGACGCCGAGATGCATACTGACTCCTTCGTGCCTCCATCCACGGCCAAGACCACGTCGACCTCCGCGGAATCAGCGGCGAGCATGGTGGGCGCGTAGATGCGCATGTAGGTCCTGTAGATCCCACCGTCGTAGCGATAGGTGATCTTGTACAGGTACGCGAGGTACGAACCATCCAGGGCCGAACTCGCGGGGGGTGCTGGCACAGCATCAAGCTCTGCCAGCAACTGCTCATCCTCGGAATTCAGGGCCGCAACTTTGACGTCCGGCACGCCCAGGAAGACGCTGGAGATCTCGAAATCTCCCGTCACGCCCAGACCTTCATAGGTCGGTCTACCCGGCACCGAGGGAAGATCATCCGCTCTCACCACCTCTCCCTCCCTGAAGGAGTGCGACTCACCGACGCGGAAGCGGGTGTCCTCATCCGCTCCCGCCATGTCGAACCGCTGGGCGGCGTGCTCGCTCACCATGTAGAAGCGGTCCTGCCCGCCACCGTGTTCCTGATCCCTTTCGGCCATGATGCGCTCCCATTCTCATCTTGCCGTGAGGGCCGAGCCCGCCACGGCGAAATCGTCTTCGCGAGCCGAGCCGTCGGCATCGGCTTCGTCACCAACGGGGAGGCGGCACTTTGCCGCCGCCTCCCCGCGGAGAAGCGTTCGTCGACCTCAGGTCCAGAGCTTCAGCGCAAGCGTCACGCTGAAGGTGCCCTGCTCCTGGGCGCCCGCATCGCTCACGCCGATCTGGAAGCGGGTGAAGATGCCGAAGTCGGTGCGCGTGGAGTAGTCGGCGCCCACCGTGTACCCCTCGGCGCTCTGGGCCGGGAGGACGTTGCCGCCCGTGATCCAGTCCAGGCCGTTGTAGCTGTACTGGATGCGGATGAGGTACAGGATGTTGGCGGAAGAGCGGTTGTTGCAGACGATGTGCGCCACGGCCTTGTCCAGCTTCGGACCCAGGCCCTCGAACACCGGGCCGATGGTCCAGTAGTCGTACGAGCTGGCGCCCGCGCTCACCAGCGTTCGCCTGGTGAGCGCCTCCACCTGCAGGACCTTGACGTCTCGGTTCCTGGCGCTGCCATTGCCGTCGCCCTGCTTCGACAGTGTGAGCGTTTTCATGTTCGTTGCCTCCTTCCTTCTGGTTCAGGTTGTGGCTCTTCCCCCGAACGACGACCGCTCGGGCATCGTGGAAGTCGTGTGCCGAGCCTGCCAGCGACGCGCGGAGCGCGCGGCTGGGGCTCGAAGAAGCGTGATGGGGTGGGCGCGGGTCGGCCTGCTCGCGGCTGCCATGCCCCGGGGCCGGGCCTCGCAGCGATGGCGGTGGCAGGTTCGCAGCGAATCCAGGAAGCGCCCGTGGCTCATGCGGACGCGCGAGACGATCCATCGCATCTTGACCTTGATTCTGATTTCCGCTGGCGGTCTGCGGAGGGCGTAGTCGAAGAGGTCCGCGGTGGACTCGCAGCCGATGCCATGGAGCCGCTCGGCTGGCCGAGGGCGGCGTTCGGTCTGGTCGAGCAGGCGTACGCGGCGATTCATCGCTCCGCCTCCCTGTCTCGTTCCGCATGTCACGGGATCACCCTCTCTCCTCGACACGCTCTGCGCGCACGACGGCCGCGGCCCTGGCTGGGCCATCGCCTGGGAGCCGCGTCTCGCGGCGTCTCGAAAGTCCTCTTGGAGAGGCGCTATCCCAGAAACGGGATGAGGTCGAAGAATCCTGGCCGGAGGATCTTCGACGCGTTGGTATGGGAGGTTGGATCGTCAGTCGGGTCTCGACCGAGACGGTCTCCCGCCTGGGAGACGCGCCCCGCGGCAGTCGCGCGGCTACCGCCGCGGCAACCGTGACCGCGAGCATGCCCGTCACGCAGGCGCCCAGTCCTCGCACCAGATCCCGGCATGGCGAGCCGACTGCCGGACGTGCGGATCAGGGCATCATGGGCGCACCAGGACGAGCCTGGTCCCATCGCCGGCCTCCCAGGGCGCCGGCGCCCGTGTCTCCGCACCGTTCCGACCGCCGGCGAGCCCCGATCCGGAGCCCGCCGTCATACCTGGAAGAGCAGGATCCTGCGCTGCGCGGGCGTCAGCATGTCCAGGCCCCGGCCCGCCTCGCGCAACCGCTCCCCGGATGCTATCCGCAGCCTCCCGAGCAGCCGTCCCAGGGGGCCGTGCCCGCGCGGAGGCGCGCTCCGGGCGGGCCTGTCCGCGTCGGCGCTTTCGGGTTCGGGCTCCGCATGCAGCGAGCGCGGCACCGGATCGTCCGGCTCCGCGGACTCCTCATCCGCGGGCCCGTCATCCGCGGGCCCGTCCGGCTCCTCCTGCCCCTCGGGCTTCGCATCGCCGCCGCCCCCGGCCTCTCCCGCATCGTCGTCGGGAGGCTCCGGCTCCGGCCGCTCCCCCGTCGGCACGAGCCCGACCTCCCATGGCAGGTCCAGCGCCCGCAGCAGCCCGTTGATGGCCTCGAAGATCACGGGCAGCTCGCGCTCCAGCATCCTCATGGCTCCGTCGGGATCCGGCTCGGCCGGCCCGGACCTCTTCGACGCCCCGCCCTCCGCGGCCTTCTTCCACTCCGCGACCTCCTCTCCGCGCTCCAGCCGGGCGTGGGCCTCGGCCACCGCCCTGACGAGGGCCGCCCTGCTCCTGGGCGGCTCCTCCATCGCCGCCAGCAGCGGCCCCAGCTCCGCGAGCACGTCCAGCTCCAGGCCGGAGAGGCGCACCAGCTGAGCGTCCTTGAGCGCCGTCGCCGCATCGGGTCCCAGGGCGCACTCTGCGAAGAGGGGCTTGAGCATGGGGATCAGGCGTCGCCGCGCCGCGGCGGTGCGGGTGCCGACCCTGCCGCGGCCGTCGGCCTTGAAGCCGGCCCGGACGCCGTTCAGGAAGGAGGTGACGGTCGGATGGCGCGCGCCCCGCCCCACCATCTCCCGCGCCTTGCGCAGCCGCTCCGCCGGCCCTCCGAGGACGCAGGGTGCCATCAGGCGGCGCGCCAGCATGCGCTGCGGATCCGCCTCCTTGCAGGAACCGCACTCGGCCCAGGCGCGGCCCAGGAAATACGCCAGCTCGCGCTCCGTGGCGGGGAGCCCCGGCAGGGACGGCTGGCGAAGGCCCAGGTGCACCTCGATGGCGATGCGGGCGTCGCGGAGACCGAGGTCCCGCTTCTCGGCCAGGGCCGCGAGCAGGGCATGGTCGTCCCTCGCGTCCGGGCCGTGGTCGCTCCACCTGCCGCCGTAGGCGCCCTCGACCAGCGACGTGGCCTCCACGGCGGCTTGCACCAATGCTCCGCGGAAGCGCCTACGCAGGTCGGCCCCGGCGCTCCTGCGCCTGGGGGCTCTCCTCCGACGTCGCCGTCTACCCGCCCGTCGCCGCCCCATTCCAGCCCCTCCCGATCATGATCCCTCCTCGGTTTCCGCCGTACTTCTCCTCCGAGCCGAGCGAGCCCGCCCAAGCCCTTCCCGCACGCGGCGATCCGCGCCCGCAAGTCCATGGTAGCTGGAAGACCATCTGTTGCATAGGGAAAAAAGCGTTTTAGGAATTGTGATTTCGTCCCGTCCATCGAGATCGCGGGAGGCGTTGACGACGAAGCGGAAGCTCGGGGCCGAAGGGGAGGGCCCAGCCAAGGACCGTCCGCTGATGCCCGGCCTGGCGTTCAGCGGGGCCAGCGACCACGCGCTGGGCGGTACAATCACCGAGCCCGGGACGCCCTGGTCCGCGTGAGGCCGATGCGACCGGACATTGACCGGCCAGGCCATCGCGAAGCCGTGGCGCAGGCGCTCTTCGAGTCGGCCTCGGCAGCTGGCCTGGGAGACGCCCTGGTGCGGGAGATGGGCCGCAGGGAGGCGGCGCGGCCCGGAGAGGTTGGAGTCCGAGCTGAAGGGGGCCCGCAAGGCGGTGGCCTTGGCCGAGCAGGCCGACACCCTGCAACAGCGACGGAGCCTTCTGCTGGAGCCCTCACCGGACGACCAACGCCAGGCCCCCAAGGCGCGCTGTCGCGGCGAGAGGTTCGCCGTGGCCATGCAAGTCCGCCGGCTACACCGCCGTCGCGACCATCCCAGGCAGTGCCGCCTCGGCTCGGGCGTGGGCGCGGCGCAACAGAGGAGCTGTCCAGCCGCGCAGGAGGCCAGGTGTGACTGCGGCTACGAGGCGCCCTCGGCCCGCTCGCGCGATCGGTCGATGGGGATCACGTTGTCCGGCTTGGCCTGCTTCTTCGGCCTGGTCCAGTTCACCGGAGGCAGCTCATCGGCAGCGTCACGCGCGTCCTCGGAGTGGTCCCGGTCGTAATGCCGCCCCCGCAAGCCTCCACCGTGGCCGACCAGGAAATCGATGGTATCCCTGGGCACGCGCTCATCGCCCATGTAGCCCTGGAAAGCTGCTCGGAATGCATGATCGGGTCTCGCGTTCTTGCGATTCGGCGGAGCCCAGACTTTGAGGGGCACTTCATTGGCCTCGGTGGCCGCCTGCCAGGCCTTCTTCACAGCGCCCCAGACGGCCCTGACCTTGACCTTGAAGATCCGCCCGGTCGGCGGCGCGGCGTCGAGCTGTTCGCGGAACAAGGGCTCCGCGAGGAGGTGACGGCTGAGAGGGACGGTGCGCATTTCCTCCTTCTCGGAACGGCTCTTGCCGTATCTGACGGTGAGCGAGCCCGCCGCGAGGTCGAGGTCCGCTCTCTCCATCCCAAGGACTTGCCCCACCCTCAACCCCGTGAAGCGCTGGCAGATGACAGCTACCAGCACTTCGCGGCTGGCGCCCCGGTCGCGCAGGTGGCGCAGGCAAGCATCCACGTGGTGCATCTTGGGAGCGTCGGTCCGGCCGTAGGTCTTCCGCTTGGGCACGAAGCCGACGGGAGTCGCCGGGCGGGGCGGAACGCGAGGCCAGGCGGCGGGATCCGCGGCGAGCCAGCCCCAAGCCCTCCACAGCAGGCCGAGAGCGCGAGCGGGGACCGTCTTCCCGCGCTTCTTCAGGGCCGAGGCCAGAGCGATGAAGAGGTCCCTATCCAGGACCGTGACCGGCAGCGGCTCATCTTCCGGCAGCTCGGTGACCGCGTAGAGATCCTCGGCGAGAATGCCCACCCGCAGCCGGTGCGTGGCCGCAGTCGTGGCGTTGACCTCGTCCAGGTGCTCCAGGGCATCGACGAAGGCGAGTAGGCCATCCAGGAGGGACGCGGGCGGCGCGATCTTGGGGGCGTGCTCCTCGGGGTCGTGGTAGCCCTGCCGCCGCAGGTCATCGATCACGTCGGCGCGATACCTCTCAGCGTCGGACTCCGTACCGTGGACCGTGTGCTGCTTCTGTCGCCACCGCCCACGTCGCCCTTCGTCGTCACCCTGCCAGCGCTCGCGCCAGCGGACTCTCCAGCGGCCAGATCCTGCGTCTTCGATGCTTGCGTTCGCCATGCTCTCCTCCAGGGTGTGTGCACGAAATGTGCACTTAACACATCGCGCGATCTGCTACGATGGCGTGCTGTAGGCACACATAGAGAATAGCACATTAACCCCGGGGCCAGTTGCCATCAGGCAAACGCCCCCACGCTCCGCAACCAACGCCGCAGCCAGCACGCGACCCCGCAGAACCTCGCCGGCTTGCGGGACCGTCGTGGCAGGGATGCAAGGACTGCATCCATTGGCGAATCCGGCATTGTCGCAGTACGATCCACCCATGGAATCCAGGCTGCATTCGCGTGATGAGATTCTCCGGCTCGTAGGAGCCGCCCTGCCTCGGCTGCGCGCGGAATACGGTGTGGAGACGCTCGCACTCTTCGGTTCCGTCGTCCGTGGCGATGCGGATTCCTCAAGCGACATCGACCTCCTGGTGGAGTTCGAACGACCAATTGGGCTCATTCGCTTCGGGCTGCTCGAAGGCGAACTGGAAACACTGCTTGGTCGCAAGGTCGACCTCGTCGAACCCGACGCGCTCCATCCAGCCCTAAGGGCACGGATCCTGTCCGAGGCCCAACGTGCCGCCTAGAACATGGCATTTCCGCGTCCAGGACATATTGGACGACATCGAGACGGTGCAGGCCCACACGGCCGGCCTTGATGCGGAGGATTTTGCGGCGACCACGGTCGTGCTCGATGCCGTGCTCTACAGGATCTCCGTGATCGGGGAAGCCGCAAACGCCATCCCCCCGGAAGTCAGAGCCCAGCATCCCGAGATCCCATGGCGAGCCATCAGGGGCATGCGAAACCGTCTGGTCCACGAGTATTTCGGCGTTCGGGTCGAGACAGTGTGGGAGACCGTCAAGACCGACCTGCCAGCGTTGGCCGGGCAACTCCACGAGTTGCTCCGCAAGGGCGGAGAGGAATAGCGCCCTTCCACCACCTGCAGCCCTGGGCCAGGACCAGGACCCACCAGGCGGACAGCCTCATGCTGCGCTGCCGCTGCCACAACCTGAACGCAGCCCGCCAGGACTTCGGCACGGCCCACATCGAGGCGCGGGTGGCGGTACGGCGCGGCGCAAAGTCCCGTGCGCAGATCCGGACGAACAGGCCCCGGGGCCAGTCGCGGACCGATGGGCCCAGCCGCGAATGTCACACGATGTAACTTCGATTTGACGTTTTTCAGGCCCCGCATCCGACTGCGGCCGGGAGGCTGTCCGGACATGCCCGCCACAGGCCCTCACAGCCAACTGGAGGCCTTCTCAGGCCCTGCCCCACCCCCAAAAGCCCCCAACCACCCCAGGACCCGCCCGGACGCCCGACAGGAGGCCGAAAAACCGCATGTTAAGGGATCTAATTCCTCAATGAAGGACGCACACCATGAACGGCCCCCTGACCCATCTCTCCGACGAAGACCTGCTCGATCAGCTGAAGAAGCTGCTGCACCAGGTCAACCGCAGCACCGCGCAGCTGCTGCTGCACCTGGGCGAGGTGGACGCCCGCAAGCTCTACGCCGCTGCGGCCTGCTCCTCGATGTTCACCTACTGCGTCACCCGCCTCGGCCTGTCGGAACCCGCCTCCTACAAACGAATCCAGGCCGCCCGCGCCGCCCGCCGCCACCCCGTCCTGCTCGAGCTGCTGGCCCAGGGCCGCCTGCACCTGGCCGGCATCGTCCTGCTGGCCCCCCACCTCACCCAGGACAACCGCGAAGAGCTGCTGCAAGCGGCCTGCGGCAAGAGCAAGCGCCAAATCGCGCAGCTGCTGGCCGACCGCGCGCCCCAGCCCGACGCGCCCACGCGCATCCGCAAGCTGCCGCGGTCCAAAGGGGCCCAAAGTTCCGCCGGCCAGGCCAACGCCCAGAAGGCCGTACCGACCAGGCCAACCCAAGTAGCGCCGGAGGCCGACCAGGCGCTGAACACGCAGCAAGGCGCAGCGGCGCCCTCCGCTCCCACGGAGCCGACACCGCAGACGACGCCACGCACCAGCCAAACGCAGAGCCGAGAGCGAGCCCGCAGCAGCGTCGACCCCCTGGGAGACGAGCGCTACAAGGTGCAGTTCACCGCCGACGCCGCCTGGGTGGAGCAGCTGCGCCGCGCCCAGGACCTGATGAGCCACCGCCTGCCCGACGGCGACGTGGTCCGGATCCTGGGCCAGGGTCTGCAGCTGCTGAACGAGCGGCTCATGAAAGAGCGCTTCGCCGCCCTGTCGAAGCCACAGCCCAAGGATGCTCCGAAGGCCCGGGAGCCAGAACCGACATCCCCCGGCCCCGCCCCCTCCAGGCACATCCCCAACGACATCAAGCGCCAGGTCGCCCAGCGCGACGGCCTGCAGTGCACCTTCGTCGACGCCCAGGGCCGGCGCTGCCAAGAGACCCGCTTTTTGGAGTTCCACCACCTGCAGCCCTGGGCAAGGACCAAGTTCCATCAGGCGGATGGCCTCACGCTGCGCTGCCGCTGCCACAACCAGCACGCGGCCCGGCAGGACTTCGGCGCGCAGCACATCGAGGCACGGGTGGCGGCGCGGCGCGGCGAGAAGTCGCACGCAGAAATCCAGACGAACGGGACCCGGGGCCAGTTGAGCCTGCTGCCGCCAGGGGCAGGCGCTCGGGCCCGGGCGCCTTGAGAATCGCGCCCACATGGACCTCATCCGGGGGTAGAATGGAGCTTGGAGGTGACAGTTTGCCAGGATCCGCTCCGCCGATGCCGCTCGCGCCCGGTGCTTGTCCGCGGATCCGCGGCTCGGCGAGCTTGATCGCCATCCTGGCCCTCTCGGGCTGCTCCATCGAGTCCCCCAGCGACCAGGACCTCGACCACGACGGTCACCCCGCCAGCTCCGACTGCGACGACCACGACCCGGCCGTGCACCCCGACATGCTGGAGCTCTGCGACGGCATCGACAACGACTGCGATGGCCGCACGGACGAGGACGACGCCTACGACGCCATCGCCTGGACCCAGGACCGGGACGGC
>CAYVQL010000388.1:0-9313 GCA_964454135.1 uncultured Enterobacterales bacterium
GCATGGAAGGCCGGAGGGGAACTGGGGAGCCTGCGCCTGCGGTGTCCCGGTGATCCTGGCGATGGACCGAAGGAGCGGGCGCCGCGCGGTGTGAGCGCGAAGGGCTTGACGCTGGCGGATCCCGTCGCCCTATCTTTGCTTCGCAGCGATCCCGATCCGCTTTGGAATGGCTCTGTGCTGATGGTGGAGGGCTGCCCGGACTTCCTGACGTGGGCGATCAAGCGCTGGCCAGAGAAGCGGCCCGCCGTCTTTGGGGTGTGGAGCGGATCCTGGGCAGCGGACCTCGCCGAGCGAATCCCCAGCGGGACCACAGTCACGATCGGCACCGATGCGAACGGGGCCGGTGACGCCTACGCCTTGGCGATCCAGCGGTCGCTTTACCCGCGCTGCCGCTGCAAGCGGCTGAAGGTGGCGCAGTCATGACTCGGGACTGGAACGATATGCTCCGCGAGGGCGAGGAGCTTCCCCCGGATCCCGAAGCGGTGGCAGAGGACATGCCGCCCCCTGCTGCCAAGGCCAAGCCGCCCCCTGCCGGTAGGGCCAAGCCGCCCAAGAAGCGGGCCCCCGAGCACTTGACGGATCTCGGCAATGCCCGCCGGATGTTGCGCGCCTTTGGCAGCGACCTCCGTTACAGCCGCGGGTATCAAGGCGATGGCTGGGCGGTGTGGGATGGCCGCCGGTGGAGGCCGGACACCACTATGCAGGTGCAGCGCTACGCCAAGCACGTGTCAGTCATGGTCGAGCAAGAGGCGCAGGCACTCTTCGCTAGGGCGACGAGCGATGCCGAGAAGGACGAAGCGCAGAGGATCCGCAGCTGGGCGCGACGCTCGGAGTCCATGGCCGCGATCCGCAACATGGTGGCATGCGCAGAGTCGGAGCCGGGGATCCCCGTGGAGATGAACGAGTTCGATACCCACCCTTGGCTGTTGAACTGCGAAAACGGCACGCTCGACCTGCAGAGCGGCAAGCTGTTGCCTCACGACAGAAAGCACCTGCTCACGAAGCTGGCGCCGGTGGCCTATGATCCCGCGGCGAGGTGCCCTCGCTTCGAGGCCTTCCTGCGCCGGATCTTCGCCGGAGACAAAGAGCTGATCGGCTTCATGCAGCGGGCTCTCGGCTACTCCCTCATCGGCGAGATCCGGGAGCATGTCTTCTTCATCCTCCACGGGACCGGGGCCAACGGCAAATCGACGCTGGTGGAAACGATCCGCCGGACGCTGGGCGACTACGCGATGAACACGCCGCCGCGCACGTTCATGGCGAAGCGCGGCGACAGCATCCCGAACGATCTGGCCGCGCTTGCTGGCGCGCGGTTCGTCTCCATGGCGGAGACGCGGGAGGGCCAGGCGCTCGATGAATCGTTGGTGAAGTCGGTGACCGGCGGCGACACGATCAGCGCGCGGTTCCTCCACAGGGAGTATTTCGAGTTCCAGCCGCAGCTCACGCCCTGGATGTTGACGAACCACAGGCCGCGCATCCAGGGGACCGACGAAGGGATCTGGCGGCGCCTGCGGCTGGTTCCCTTCAAGGTGGCGATCCCGGACCAAGAGCAGGATCGGGAGCTGCTGAAGAAGCTCCAGGCCGAAGGCGCCGGGATACTGGCCTGGCTTGCGGAGGGCTGCCGGCAGTGGAGACAGGGCGGGCTGCGTGAGCCCTCCGCGGTACTCGACGCGACGCAGGAATACCGGGAGGCCGAAGATACCGTCGCCCGGTTCGTGCGGGAGCGGTGCGAGGTGGTTGACGGCGCTTCGTTCGAAAACGGAGCGCTCTACAAAGAATACGGCGCGTGGTGCGAGATGGTGGGGGAGATGGCGCTCAGCCACCGCAAGTTCACTCCCCGGATGAAGGCGCTAGGCTTCCAGCAGCGGCGGGGATCGGGGCGCCGGTGGCTGGGGCTGCGGCTTCTGCCTTTGGTGGCGTCGGGTCTGGACTTCACCGGCCACCGAAATGGGATCCCCCGCGCTCACGGCCAAGCGGATCCCCTCGTCCATCTCGGTGGGATCCCCCTCGGTCCGCCATGACGCAGCGTAGTCGAGCGTCTCCGATTCCAGCAGCCGCCCAGTTGACACCGGGGTAGCAGAACCAGTCCCCTGAACAGGTGGAGGCCCGGAGTTGCAGCTCCGAGCCTCCTGGGGGGCCGCGACGACGATGAGAAACGGTCCCCACGGGATCGTCACCTGTCTCCTCGCGGTCGTCCAGCCTGCGGAGCTGAGGACGGCGATGGAGTTGAGAGAGAGCCGGATTTTCGCGTGCGCGCGGTGCGGTCGGGAGGTGCGCATCTGCCGCTGCTGCGACCGCGGGCACCGCTACTGCGGTGAGGGGTGTTCAAAAGCGGCGCGCCGGGACTCGATGCGCCGAGCGGGTGCGAAGTATCAGAAAACGGACGAAGGAAGCGCGAATCACGGCGCTCGTCAGCAGAGGTATGAGGAGCGCCGGGATGCCGACCTGACGCATCACACTCCACCTATGCCTCCAGCCGTGATCGAGATGGAGCCCAGCCTCGAGGCGGTGGCACCCGAGCCATCCGCAGTCGAGGCGGGAGGCCCGGACCATGACGAATCCTCACCGGCGGACCTGGAGGAAGAGGGATGCCAGGCGGCCGGCGAAGTGCCATCCCTGGCACCCGAGCCATCGGCGATCGAAGCGGGAAATCCCGATGATGACGGGCCCGCGCCAGCAGGCATGGACCGGCAGGCCTTTGATGGCGGAGCGCCATCCCCTCCTGTGCGCTGCGATTTCTGCGGTTGCCAGTGCCACGCGGGTGGCCGTCGGGACTTCCTTCGTCGCCGCGGTGGCGCCACGGGCTCTCGGCGTCCCCGAACGCCTCGCGCCCCGCAGCCCGGCCCGCCCGACTGACGCGACCTGCGCGTGGGCCCGCTGATGGAGCTGCGCCGTGAGGAACCGGCCGTGCTGGACCTGTCGCTGGGCCGGTTGCGTCAGCTGCCTGAGGTCGTGGTGCGGCGGATGATGGAGTCGTTGCGCTCGAAGGGCCAGCTCAGCCCCCTGGTTGCGGCGGAGCATGAGGGGCGGCTGATGCTCGTGGACGGCTTCGTGCGTCACTTGGCGGCGACGCGTCTCGGCCTGGAGTCGCTGCTGGTGGAGGTGGTCGACATCTCGCCGGTGCAGATGAAGGCTCAGGTCTACCTGCGCAACCGGGAGCGCGGGCTGCTGCTGATCGAGGAGTGCCGGCTGGTGCGGGAGTTGGTGGAGACGGACCGGTTGAGCCAGGTGGAGGTCGGCGACCTGTTGGAGCGGCACAAGAGCTGGGTCTGTCGGCGGCTGTCGTTGGCCCGGCAGGTCAGCCCCCACCTGCTGGAGGATCTGGCGCTGGGTCTGCTGGGAGAGGGATCCCTTCGGAAGTTGGCGCAGTTGCCGGTGCGCAACCAGGATGAGCTTTGGGCGGTGGCCCAACGCGAGGGGCTGGGCTCCCGCGACACCGGCACCCTGGCGGAGCTGTGGCAGCGAGCTCCGGATCCCGAAGCCCGCGGCTTCCTGCTCGCCCATCCGCAGGAGGCGATCCGTCGCGCCCAGCAGAAGCCAAGTCCGCCTGTGGACCCGCGGCTGGGCGCCGCCGGGCAAGAGCTGCTGGGCGGGCTGGTGAGCCTGCGCCGGCTGTGCCTGCGGCTGATGCGCCGCTTGCAGGACGGGCTGGGGGAGCTGCCCCCGGAAGGTGTCATCCAAATCGTGCGAGCTCGAGCCCAGGCCGAGGAGGACAGCCGCGCGATGTTGCGCGAGGTGTCGTCCTGGGCCGCCAAAGCAGGAGGAGAGGGATGAGTCCCGAAGAGAGAGAACGTCGTCGCAAGCGGATCCTGGAGACCTACCGGGAATGCGGAAGCATCAAGGAGACCCGGCGTCGCCTGGGGCATTCCATCGGCACCATCCGCCGAGCGCTCCGCGGCGAGCGGCACCCCCGGCTGATCGCGCGGCCAGCCCCGCGACCGAGCAAGCTGGATCCCTACAAAGCCGTGGTGAAGCGCTTGGTCCTGGAGGACCAGCTCACCGCGATCCTGGTGCATGAGGAGATCCGCGAGCTCGGCTACGATGGCGGCTACTCCACGGTCAAGCGCTACGTACGCCGGTTCCGGCCAAAGCCGAAGAATAGGCCCACCACGGTTGTGGACCACCCACCCGGAGCCGAGGGACAGGTGGATTGGTCGCCCTACAACCTGCACTTCGGCGATACGCGCCGGCTCGTCCACGCCTTCTCCTTCGTGATGCCGTTTTCGAGCTGGATGTACCTGCGCTTCGCCGAGAACGAGAAGCTCGAGACCCTGGTCGCGCTGCACGACGAGGCCTTCACGCAGCTGGATGCCGTCCCGCCAAAGATGTCCTACGACAACATGACCACCGTCGGGCGCCACGTTTCGAAGGACAAGGTGTGGCTGAATCCCCGCTTCGAGGCCTATGCCAAGGGCTACGATTTCAAGATCCACCTCATCGACCCAGGCTGCCCCAACCAGCATGCCCCCGTGGAGCGTCACTTCCACTACATATGGAACAACTGCCTGCGCCGACGCCGGTTCCGCTTCGACGACCTGGCCGACCTGAACCGACACGCGGCCTGGTGGTGCGACAACGTCGCCAACGTCCGCACCCACGGCACCACGCGGGAACGGCCCGTCGATCGCCTCGTACGCGAGCGGCCGTTCATGAATCCCCTGCCTTCGGCGCGCGTGGAGGCGCATCGCCTGCTGTACCGGACCGTACGCACCGACCACTGCGTGGCCGTGGATACCAACGGATACAGCGTGCCGCCCCGGTACGTGGGCCATGCCGCCACCATCCGGCTGTACGCCGAGCGCTTCGACGTGCTCATCGACGGCAGCCTCGTCATCACCCACGACATCCACCCCGGTCGCCACCAGCGCATCGTCCTGCCCGAGCACGAGGCCGAGTTCCGGCGCTGCACACCCAGCGCCAGGCTGCTCGAGCAGGCCTTCTTCAGGCTGGGACCGGCCGCCGAGGACTACTACCAGGGCTTGAAGACCCAACGCGGCCGAGGCGCCGGCTACCACCTGAAACGCATCCTGACCCTGGCGGACCGGCACGGCTCCGAGGTCGTGACCGGGGCCATGGCCCACGCCGCTCGCTTCGGAAACTATGGCGCAGAGGCCGTGGCCCGCGTGATCGCGGGCAAGACCCTGCGGGCCGGCGCCACCGCCGGGCAGGACGTGCCTCTGCCGCCCGATCGCGTGCGTCGCTGGCTGGAGGGCATGGAGGTCGAGGGCAGCGATCTGTCCGACTACGACGAGATGATCGACCAGGCGGACCTTGCCGAGGAGGATGACGATGAAGAGTAGGGACATCCCGCCCACCGTGCTTGACGAGCTGCGTAGGAACCTGGAGCGCCTCGGCCTGAAGGCCATGCTGCAACACCTGGACGAAGCCCTCGAACAGGCTGCCACCCTCGAGCAGGGCTATGTCGCCTTCCTCGCCGGCCTGGTCGAGAAAGAGGCGTTGGCCAAGGCCGAAGCCTCGGCCAACCGCAGGCAGAAGGCCGCCAAGTTCCCCTGGGTCAGAACGTTCGATACTTTCGACTGGACCTTTCAGAAGCATCTCAACGTCCAACTGGTCAAGGATCTGATGAACCTCGAGTTCATCCGTCAGGGCCGCCCTGTGCTGCTGCTGGGCAAGCCCGGTACGGGCAAGACGCACCTGTCCATCGCCTACGGCTTGCTGGCCGCGCAGCGTGGCTACAAGGTCCGCTTCTTCACCGCCCCCCGGCTGCTGGCCGAGCTGTACGCCTCCTTGGCCGACGACACCACCGAGCGACTGATCAAGCGCCTCGCCCGCCTCGATTTGTTGATCATCGATGACCTGAGACACGTGCCCGTCCGTTCGGAGCACGCCACCCTGATGTTCGACCTGATCGAGGCCAGGCACCTGAAGAAGGCCACCATGGTGAGTTCCAACCTCAGCATCAAGCAGTGGGGCAAGGTCCTGGGCAATCCCGCCCTGACCGCCTCCCTGGTCGACCGCCTCATGGAGCGCGCCCACGTCGTCAACATCCGCAGGGGACGCAGCTACAGGACCGAAGGGCCGGAGGCTCCGCCGGAGCGAGAGCGCCCAGCAGGTCTGCCGCGGGGCGACGAAGCCGACGCCTGATCAGTACGACGAATCCGCGATGCCGCCAACGGCCGTGGACAGCCCGGGCCCGGCAGGGAGTAACGCCCCTGCCGGGCCCACTTCCTTGCCCAGTACCGGCTCCTGCGAGTCGATGGCGGGTCGTCCGCTCCTCCACCAACGTCCATGGACAGCCCCTCCCAAGCGCTGTGCAATCCCCCGCCCGGGGCGGCAGGCTGCATCCTCTGCGACTCCGCGGGCCGTCGCACCATCGGCCCTCACCGAGCGGGGCCCCAACACCCCGCGCCGCAGCTCACCTGTACCCGAACCGACGGCACGATGTCACGCATGCGCCGTGACGGCCTCGACGACACCCCAGATGCAACCACACCTGCCTCCGGAACGTCGGCGGACCCCCGGATCGCCCCATATCCACCCCTCGGTTGCACAAATCGCCAGAGGCGGAGCTGCGGTTGCGCCGTGGAGGGAGTCACCCAGCGCAGACAACGGAGGAACCTACGCTATCAGGGAGGGCTGGAGGGATCCCGATACGTGACCGGAGGGATCCCGGAGAGGTGAGCGGTGAAGGTCTGGATGGGGGCATGCGAACGGTGGGGGCGTAGACGGATGCTCGACACTTCGAAGACGGATGCTGAGACACTTCTTTTCCCGTCTACGACGGGCAATAGACACTTTAGACACTTGTCTGCAGGGATCTTCAGATACTCGAAAGAGGTATGGGATCCTAGTAGGCAGAGGAATTCCGCCGCAGAAGTGTCTATAGTGTCTGAACGTCGTGCTGAACGGGATCGTAGGCGTCGAACAAGTGTCGCGGATCTGTCGCGGAAGCGTCTTTGGCTGGCCGGCACCGCCGGTGGCGTGGATGAGAGCACCTTTGACCGCTGGATGGCGGCTGGCCGGTGCAGCGGCGCCAGCCATCCTGTGGGAGGCTGCACGCCCCGGCCCCTTTGGGGGCCCCCCAAGGAGGAGTAGCAATGGTCTGCGGCGGAACACTGGTCGGCGCTGTTCCCGCGGCCCGGCCCTCGCAGCCCAGGGCGTGCGGGGTGCTGGATGCAACCTCACGCAACCACGAGCGCAACATGGAGGGCGCGGCATGGCGTCCGCGAAGGTAGATCAGCGCGAGCGGGCGATGGAATTGCTCCTGGCCGGCAACACGCCGCCCCAGGTCGCTGGCGCCATCGGCGTTAACCGCTCAACGGTCTGGCGCTGGACACAGGAGCCCGATTTCGCGGCAGAGCTGCGCCAGCGGCGGGCCGAGAGGAAGTTCGCGATCCTGGAGATGCTGGAGGAGGGGGCCCTGGAGGCCGTGGGATGCTTGCGGGCTATCCAGGGGGATGCTGCGGCCCCGGTGGGCGTGCGCGTGCGCGCGGCCTGCGCGCTGCTGGACAGGGCGGGCATGGACGCCCGGGGCTCCTCGCTGTACCCCAATTCTGGGTTACGGGTTGAGGGGGTGGAGTCCTGGCCAGAACGTGAAGCGGCTCTGCAGGAGGACAAGGCCCATAGGGGATTGCTCCGGGGATTGATCGGACCCCTATGCAGCTAGCTGCCAGAAATGCACCCGACCTCAGTCCAATCCCCGAAGCTGGAGTCGTCCGCACGAAACTCTGCGCAGACCGTCGAGTAACCGTCGTAGGCCGGAAGGACCCAGACCTGATAGTGGCCGATGGAGAACTCCTGGACATCCCCGGGATCCTCAAGGTCGCTGCCGATCATCTCCGACTCCTCGACGATCAGTGTCTCGTATTCGTCGGAGTAGAATCGGACGTCGGCGTAGGTTCCGCCCCATGCATCGACGAGTTCGACCTTCCCCTCGACCTCAACGTAGTGGAGGTCGGTCTCGACTACCGTGAGATTCTTGATGACGTAGCCGGCGTCGCCCGCATCGTTCGAGTCGTCGGACGCACCGGCGCAGGCAAGTGCGATGGGTATGAGGGAGAAGAGGACGATTCCGAGCTTCTTCATTGCTACCTCCTGGCGTGGGTGCCCCGTGGGTATCGGCGGCGTGTGTGGCGCTGCGAGTCTACCATAGGAACCGCGCTTGATAGGTGGGCATCAGAGGGGCATCAGCAGAATGGAGGAGGGCGGCGTAGGATGCCAACCAGGAGGCCGCTGTAAGCCGCCGGCAGGCCGCAGGAGGGTTCTGGCACGGCCTACGCGCAAGACGACAGAGAGATCCATTTGCGTGCGGAACTGGGCGCCCCTGCGAAGATGAGCCCTCGCGGCTGGCGCCCCGGATCGCGGGCGATCCATGCCCACGCTGGCACTCACGGCTAGGGGAAAGGAGTCGTGGGCTCCCACGTCGGATCCGAGCTGTCCGATCCCGTACCCGTCCCCAGGGTCGCGTCCCAGCCGTTGCCGGTCTGATCGGTGAGCACCTGGCCGGCGCCGTCTTCCATGCTCCAGTACACGACCAGCCCGGACTCTTTGCCCGTTAGGGGTTGCATCATGCCGGCGGCGATCTCGGACTCAGAGCGGACGTAGTCCCAGATCCTGGTCTCATCGACGTACCCGCCGAAGGTGCGCCCGCTCGCTCCGTGGTTCGGATCCGCCGCGATCCACAGCGGGAACGAGCCCGTGGCCGCCTCATAGGGAGCCGTACCGCTGCCGTCCAGAGCTCCGTTCAAGTACAGCTTCATCTCACCCGTTGAGCGGTCGTATGTAGCTGCGGCATGGGCCCACGCGCCCACGGGCACCGCCGTCGCACCGGCGATCCCGTACCCGCCGTCGTTGGTGACGCCGTCGCAGAATCCGAATTCGAGTCCGTCTCCAGAGCCCGTCCGCACCCTAAGGGAGAATGCATCCTCGTAGCTGGGTGAAGTGGCCCGTCTCGCCATGATGGTCTGGTTGATGTCGCTGGTCTGCTCGTAGTAGATCCACGCCTCCAAGGTGAGCCCGCTGCCGTCGAGGCCGGACACGTCTGCGATCTGGGCGTAGTCGTCCACGCCATCGAAGTGGAGCGAGTAGCTGTTGGGGATCGGCTCACTCGTGTCCACGTCGGCGTCTGAGTCGGTGTCCGCGTCGGTATCCGCGTCAGAGTCGCTGTCGGCATCGGTGTCCGCGTCGGAGTCGGTGTCCCCGTCCGCGTCGGTATCCGCATCGGTGTCGGCGTCGGTATCCCCGTCCGCGTCGGTGTCGGTGTCGGCCTCTTCGCACTGGGGCGAGCCGAAGCAGTCAGGATCCGAGCAGTCGAAGAGCCCGTCGCGGTCGTTGTCGGCCTCGTCAGAGCACT
>CAYVQL010000389.1:0-9264 GCA_964454135.1 uncultured Enterobacterales bacterium
CCGCCGTCGCAGTCGTTGTCGACGCCGTCGCAGATCTCATCGGCGCCGCTGTAGGCGGCCGGCTCGCCGTCGTCGCAGTCGTCGGCGTTGCCCACGTGGTCGGAGGAGGGCCATTCGCAGGCCAGGGTGGCGGTGGCGGGGTCGCCAAAGCCGTCGCCATCCGCGTCCAGATACCAGGCGGGCGTGTCCAGCGCGTCTTCGTCCGTCGTGCCATCGCAGTCGTTGTCGATGCCGTCGCAGACCTCCCGCGCGCCGGCGTAGGCCCCGGCCTCGTCGTCGTCGCAGTCGTCGCCGTTGTCCACGTAGCCCCGGGGCTGCTCGCAGCTCTGCGCGGTCGTGGTTCCGCCCTGCCCATCGCCGTCGGCGTCCTGATACCAGGTGAGGGCGTCCACGGCGTTTTCGTCGGTGCCGCCGTTGCAGTTGTTGTCGATGCCGTCGCAGCGCTCGTCGGCGCCGTACCAGGCGGCCGGCTCGCCGTCGTCGCAGTCGCCGGCGTTGTCCACGGCGTTGGCCGGCATCTCGCAGGCTCGCAGATCCTGGTCGGGGTTGCCGTAGCCGTCGCCGTCGGCGTCGGCGTACCAGGTGGAGAGATCCGCGGCCTCTTCGTCGATGGCGCCGTCGCAGTCGTTGTCGATGCCGTCGCAGCGCTCGCTGACGCCGGGGCGGATGTCGGCCGAGGCGTCGTCGCAGTCGGTGGCGTCCGCCACGTAGCCGGCGGGGCGCTGGCAAGCGGTGGTGCTGGTCTGCGGATCCCCGTAGCCGTCCCCGTCTTCGTCGGCGTACCAGGTCGTGGCTGTGGTCACCTCGGGATCGCGGTCGTCGCAGTCCACGCTGTCGAGGTAGCCGTCGCCGTCACGGTCCGCAGCTAGGTCGGTGTTGTTGGGCGTGTTCTCAGGCTGCTGGCAGCCTGCGGCGAGGAGGAAGAGCGATAGCAGAGAAGTGGAAGAACTGATTAGCATTTTCAGCGCTTTCGAGGCGAGGCGGACCATGCTCACATACCCCCGCCCAGCAGCAGATAGCTGGCGCCGGCGTTGCGGCCTCCATTGTCGTTACTGTAGGCGCCAATAAGGAGATCCGGGTTGCCGTCCGCGTCTGTGTCCCCCGCGCCCGCCACGGCGCAGCCGGCGAAATCGGACCTGGCCTCGCCGCGGAGCTTGGCCTGGGCGCCGTCGAGGCACAGGTTGCCGCTCAAAGGGCCCAGGAGCAGGTAGGCGGCGCCCGACTCGGCTCCGTTGATGTCGTCGGAGGCGTAGGCGCCCACCAGCAGGTCCGGCCAGCCGTCGCCGTTCACGTCGCCGGGTGCGGCCAGGGCTGAGCCCGCGTAGGCAAATGACTCCCTGCTCGCCAGCGTGACGTCGGCTTCGCTCAGGCTGCGGCTGGCCAGCAGGGGTCCGTGCACGATGTAGACCAGGCCTCCGTCGCGGGCGCCCTCATCCTGCATGGGGGCGCCCACCAGCAGGTCGTCGTAGCCGTCGCTGTCCAGGTCGCCTGCGCCAGCCACTGTGCCGGTGTAGTCCGAGGTGGATTCTCCCTGCAGCTTGGCGTCCGCGGATTCCAGCGACAGCTCGCCGGAGACCGGACCCAGCACCAGGTAGGCGGCCCCCGCTTCGGAGCCGCCGTCGTCGTCGCCCGTGGCTCCCAGCAGGATGTCGTCGTAGCCGTCGCCGTCAGTGTCGCCCGCCGCGGCGATGGATGCCCCGGCATGGTCGCTGGCAGCTTCGCCCATGAGCTTGGCGTCGGCCTCGTCCAACCGAAGATGTCCCCGTAGGGGGGAGAGCAGCAGGTAGACGGCGCCCGCCTCCCCCTCGCCGCTGTCTTCTCCATAGGCGCCCACAAGGATGTCGTCGAAGCCATTGGCGTCCACGTCTCCTGCGCCCGATACGCACCAGCCGGCCCTGTCCGAGCGGGCCTCGCCCATCAGCCGGGCGTCGGCTTGAGCCAGGTCCAGCTCCGCGCTCAGGGGACCCTGCACCAGGTAGGCCATTCCGGCGTCGTCGCCGCTTTCGTCGTTGTAGGGTGCGCCGACCAACAGGTCGGCGTAGTTGTTCCCGTTGGTGTCGCCCGCGGCTGCCACGCTGTGGCCAGCCTGGTCGCCCTCGGCCTCGCCCAGCAGCCGGATGGCAGCGCCGGAGAGGCTGCGGTCGCCGCTGATGGGGCCGTAGGCCAGGTAGGCCGCTCCGGCGTCCTCCCCCGCCAGGTTGGCGTGGTAGGCGCCGATGAGGAGATCGTCGAAGCCGTCCATGTCCACGTCGCCGGCTCCGGCCACGGCGTGGCCGGAGTGATCGTCGGCGGACTCACCGGCCAGGATGGCCTCGGCCAGGGCCAGGTCGCACGGCCCGGAGATGCCGCAGGCGCCCGGCGTGCCGTCGCAGTCGTTGTCTACGCCGTCATTGCAGATCTCCTCGGCGCCCGGGCTGACGCTGGCGTCCTCGTCGTCGCAGTCGGCCCCGCCGCAGTCGCTGGCGACGTAGCCGTCCTGATCCCCGTCCGCCTGCTCGTCCGTCAGGCCATCGCAGTCGTTGTCCAGGCCGTCGCAGCGCTCGACCGCGCCGGGGTAGGTCTGCGCGTCGGTGTCGTTGCAGTCGTCGCCGGTGGCGATGTAGCCGTCGGGCAGGTCGCAGTCCAGGGTCGGCTGCTGGTGGTCGCCGTGGTCATCGCCGTCGATGTCGATGTAGCCTGTGGGTTCGCGCCGCTCGTCGTACTCGTCCGTCTCGTCGTCGCAGTCGTCGTCTTCGCCGTCGCAGGTCTCCAGGGCCCCTGGGTGGGTCTCGGCATCGAGGTCGTCGCAGTCCTGGTCGTTGCTGACGTAGGCCTCCAGCTGCTCGCAGCCCACGTCGACGGCTTGGGGATCGCCGTAGCCGTCGCCGTCGGCGTCGGCGTAGCGGGTGCGCGGTCCGGCCTGCGCCGGGTCCCTGTCGTTGCAGTCCGCCGCGGCGGTCACGCCGTCCTGGTCCCAGTCTCGGGTGGAGAGCAGACCGCTGTCGTCAGGTGGCGGCGTGTTCTGCGGGGTGCAGGCCGGTAGCAGCAGCAGGGCCGTCAGCAGCAGGCCGCTGCGCAGGCCTGGCGCCAGCGAGTGTTCATTCCCTCTCCCCATCTCCCCTCCTCACTGCGCGAAGCTGGTGTCCAGGATCAGGTAGGCGGCTCCTGCATCGATGCCACTGTCGGCGCCGGGGGCGCCCACCAGCAGGTCGTCGTAGCCATCGCCGTTCACATCGCCTGCGCCGGCCACGGCGCCGCCCGCGTTGTCGCCGCTGACTTCCCCTGTGAACATGAGGTCGGTCTCGCTCAGGTCGAGCATGCCGCTGACGGGTCCGAACACCAGGTAGGCGGCCCCGGCTCCGTCGCCTGCCGTGTCCTCGTAGGGGGCGCCCACGAGCAGATCGTCGTAGCCATCGCCGTCTACGTCTCCGGCGCCGGCCACCTCGTCTCCGGCGTAGTCGGTGGTGGTGTGGCCCATCAGCTTGGCTTCGGCCGCGGCCAGCGAGATGCTGCCCGTCACTGGTGACAACACCAGGTAGGCGGCCCCAGCGCTGGAGCCCCCAGCGTCTTCAAGGCAGGCGCCTACGAGCAGATCGGGGCGGCCGTCGCCGTCCACGTCTCCGGCGCCGGCTACCGCGTCTCCGGCCCTGTCGCTGAGGCGCTCGCCCAGGAGCTCGGCTTGCGCCGCGAAGAGCATGCTGCCGGCGACGGTCCCGCCCCGCACCAGGTAGGCAGCTCCCGCGTAGGAGGCTGCGACGCTGTTGTACGGTGCGCCTACGAGCAGGTCGTCGAGACCGTCGCCGTCCGCGTCCCCGACGCCGGCCAGCGAATAGCCGCATGCTTCCCCGTTCGAACCCGTGTACTTGGCGAGGGATGCGTCGACCAGGACCTGGTCGCCGCTGACAGTCCCCAGGACCAGGTAGGCGGCCCCGTCGGTCGCGCCCACGCTCCTGGCCCCCACGAGCAGATCGGCCAGGCCATCGCCGTCCACGTCGCCAGCGCCGCTCACGGCACAGCCGGCCCTGTCGCTGGTGTTCTCTCCGTACAGGGCGACATCGGCATTTCGCAGGTCGATCTCGCCGCTGAGGGGCCCGCGCAGCAGGTAGGCGGCCCCCGTATTGACGCCCCCTGTGTTGACGCCGCTGGCGCCCACGAGCACATCGTCGTAGCCGTCGCCGTCCGTGTCGCCCACGCCTGCCAGGGCGCCACCGGCGCCGCTGTCGTAGCTTCCCCGCATCACCGCGGCGCTCGCTGCCAGGTCGAACGCGGCGCTGGAGGTGAAGCTGGCGGCGCCGTGGACCAGGTAGGCCGCGCCGTCGTCTTCGCCTCTGGCGCCGTTGTCCGGAGCGCCGATCAGCAGATCGACGAAGCCGTCGGCGTTCACGTCGCCGCCCGAGGAGACCGCGTAGGCGGCTGCATTGCCTCTTTCCTCGCCTATCAGCTCCAGGTCGGCTTCCGACAGGCTGCCGATGCAGGCCAGGATGCCGTCGCAGTCGTCGTCCACGTCGTCGCTGCAGATCTCGGTAGCCGCGGGGTTGATGGCGGCGTCGCCGTCGTCGCAGTCCTCTCCGTTGTCCGCCAGCTCTTCGGGGCAGCTGCAGGCCAGGGTGGTGAGGCCTGCATCGCCGTAGCCGTCCCCGTCGGCGTCTTCGTACCAGGTCAGCGCATCCACGGCGTCGATGTCCACGCCGCCGTCGCAGTCGTTGTCGACGCCGTCGCAGATCTCATCGGCGCCGCTGTAGGCGGCCGGCTCGCCGTCGTCGCAGTCGTCGGCGTTGCCCACGTGGTCGGAGGAGGGCCATTCGCAGGCCAGGGTGGCGGTGGCGGGGTCGCCAAAGCCGTCGCCATCCGCGTCCAGATACCAGGCGGGCGTGTCCAGCGCGTCTTCGTCCGTCGTGCCATCGCAGTCGTTGTCGATGCCGTCGCAGACCTCCCGCGCGCCGGCGTAGGCCCCGGCCTCGTCGTCGTCGCAGTCGTCGCCGTTGTCCACGTAGCCCCGGGGCTGCTCGCAGCTCTGCGCGGTCGTGGTTCCGCCCTGCCCATCGCCGTCGGCGTCCTGATACCAGGTGAGGGCGTCCACGGCGTTTTCGTCGGTGCCGCCGTTGCAGTTGTTGTCGATGCCGTCGCAGCGCTCGTCGGCGCCGTACCAGGCGGCCGGCTCGCCGTCGTCGCAGTCGCCGGCGTTGTCCACGGCGTTGGCCGGCATCTCGCAGGCTCGCAGATCCTGGTCGGGGTTGCCGTAGCCGTCGCCGTCGGCGTCGGCGTACCAGGTGGAGAGATCCGCGGCCTCTTCGTCGATGGCGCCGTCGCAGTCGTTGTCGATGCCGTCGCAGCGCTCGCTGACGCCGGGGCGGATGTCGGCCGAGGCGTCGTCGCAGTCGGTGGCGTCCGCCACGTAGCCGGCGGGGCGCTGGCAAGCGGTGGTGCTGGTCTGCGGATCCCCGTAGCCGTCCCCGTCTTCGTCGGCGTACCAGGTCGTGGCTGTGGTCACCTCGGGATCGCGGTCGTCGCAGTCCACGCTGTCGAGGTAGCCGTCGCCGTCGCGGTCCGCCGCTTGGTCGCCTTTGTCGGGCGTGCTTTCAGGCTGCTGACAGGCCGCTGCGAGCAGCATGAGCGCAAGGGAAGCTGCGGAAGATCGCATCGATCCCTCCCGGGCGGGCTTCGGGGTTGGCTGTACGCAGTAAGCCATACAGAGAGGGGCGCGTCAACGCTTATCGGCCTGACACGCCCGATTTCGTGGAGCGCCGCCTCTCACATCCCCAACAACTCCCTGGCCACCACCAACCTCCTCACCTCGGACGTCCCCGCCCCGATGGTGTACAGCCGCACATCCCGGTACAGCCGACAGATCTCATACTCCTCCATATAGCCGTACCCACCGTGAATCTGCAGCGCGTGATCCACTACTTCCTCTGCCGTCTCAGCGGCGAAGAGCAGCGCCGCGGCGGCCAGCTTGTGGATCGGCGTGCCCTTGCCCCCCCGCTTCACCTGTTCGGCCGCGGCCAAGGCCCTGAAGGACAGGCCGCGCGCCGCCTCCAGGCGCGCGTACATGTCGGCCAGCTTGGCTTGGATGAGCTGGAAGTGGGCGATGGGGCGGCCGAACTGCTGCCGCTGCTGCGCGTACTCCAGGGCCAGCTCGAAGGCCCGGTCCGCCAGGGCCAGGGCACCCACCGCGAAGAAGGCCCGCTCCACGTCCAGGCCGGCCATCATCACGCCCACGCCGGCGTTCTCCACGCCCAGCAGGTTCTCGGCCGGCACGAAGCAGTCCTCCAGCGCGATTTCGCCCGTGGGCGATCCGTGGTGGCCCATCTTGCGCAGCGGCTTGGATACCGAGAAGCCGGGGCTGTCGGTCTCGATGACGAAAGCGCTCAGGCCCCTGGGCCCGGCCGCGGGCTCAGTGCTGGCGTAGAGCAGCACCAGGTCCGCCACCGGCGCGTTGGTGATGAAGGTCTTGCTGCCGTTGAGCAGGTAGCCGTCGCCATGGCGCAGGGCGCGGGTGCTCAGGGCCGTGGCGTCGGAACCCGCGCCGGGCTCGGTCAGGGCCATGGCGCCGACCTTCTCGCCACTGGCCAGGCCGGGCAGGAAGCGCTGGCGCTGCTCCTCGTTGCCGACCCGCAGGATGTTGTGGGCGCAGAGGTTGAGGTGGGCGCCGTAGGACAGCGCCAGGCCCGGGCTGTCCGCCATGTGGCTGATCACCAGGCCGGCGGTCAGCAGGTCCAGGCCCACGCCGCCGTAGCGCTCGGGGATGCCGATACCGAAGAGGCCCAGCGCGCCCATCTTGCGCCAGATGTCCCAGGGGAACTCGTCGTCGCGGTCGATGCGCTCGGCTGCGGGGCGGATCTCTTGCAGGGCGAAGCGCTCCACCAGTTCGACGATCTGCCGTTGTTCTTCGCTGAGGGGAATCTCCATGCTCTGCTCCTCTGTCCCCCTCCCTACATATACACAAACCCGATCTCTTCCGTCACGCCCAGCATGCGGCTGGAGGTGCTCAGTCCCTTGATGGGCTGGTGCGACTCGTTGATGGTGTAGATGCTGATCAGCGCGCTGTCAGCCTGGCCGCGCATGGTCCACTGGCCTGGCTCGAAGGAGATGCTCCCCTGCGAGGCCTCGACGATGCAGATGCGGTTCTCCAACCACTGCCAGTCGTTGCCCACCTGGTTGATGAGCCAGATGTTGACACCGATGTAGTCGGCGTCGGCCGCTGCGCCGCTCCAGTTGAACTCGAAATCCGAGGTGGTGACCGTGGCCACTTCGCCTCCGCGCATCTCGGGCCCGGTCACCGTGACCATCGCGGGAACGCTGATGAAGTCCTCGACCTCGATGGTGCCCGCCGCGACGGTCTCGAGCGGGGCCAGGGAGTAGGTGCCCCAGCCCAGCTCGTTGGCAGTGGTGTGGAAGATCTTCTGGGAGCCCTTCCACATCAGGGTCCAACTGCCGCCGAAGCCCGCCACCACCGCGGAGCTGGCCCCCGGATCGCCGAAGAGCTCGTAGATCCATTGCGGATCCGTCTCTTGGCCGCAGCCCACCCGCGCGAAGGACAGGATGTCGATGGCCTCGGAGTTGCTGTCGGCTTCGGGATACCAGCCCCACCAGAGCTCGGCTTCGGTTCCCCCACCGCTCCAGTAGCCGCCCACATAGGTGCTCTGGGAGGCCTGCCCCAGGATCTGCACGGCATTGGGCGCGCCACCGCCTGCGGCGTAGTCCTCCCAGTCGCCGGAGATGTAGGGATAGCAGCCCGAAAGGAGCAAGGGGATGACGAGATGACGCGCGGGCATCAGTCCTTCCTCCCCTTGACGATGGCGACGACGCCGAAGCTGCTGCCCGCGATGGCGAAGCCGAGCGAGCCCACGTAGCTGGCGTTGGTGATGTTCATCTTCGCCTTGGTGGGGTTGTTCTCGAAGCCCCGCCGCACTGCGTGGGAGGTGGTGTAGAGCACGGCCGCGGCGGCGCCGGTTGCGATGGCGCCCGTCACCCAGCCGCGATTGCCGGCGCTGCCCTGGTCCAGGCTGGCGGTCTGGCTGGCGTCGAGGTCGGAGCCCAGCACCTCGGGGGAGGGCTCGGGCTCGGGTGCGCGCTGGCGGCGGACCTCTGGCTCTGGCTCGGGTTCGGGCTCGGCCACTACGGGCTTGGGCTCGGGCTCGGGCTCTGCCACTACGGGCTCTGGTTCTGGCTCGGGCTCTGGCTCGGGCTCGGGTGCGACCACTGCGACGGGCTTGCTGGGGGTTCTTTTTTTTGGGGGCAGGCTGTCGCGGTCGGCCAGGCGATCCGCCATCTGTGAGGCGGCCTCGTCGATGGCCGAGGCCACGATGGAGGCGTGCAGGTTCTTGTCCACGCCCTGCAGGATGGAGACGGCGGCGATGGTGCCCACGGGGACCAGCAGCGCCACCGGGATGTACCAGCCCAGCACGCCCGAGCTCATGGACTGGTTGTGCTCGCCCTCGGCAACCAGGCGCTCGTCGTCCTTGACCTGCAGCTGGATGGTGGCGCTGCGCAGTGAGAAGCGGCTGGATTTCGTGTGGTAGAGCAGCGAGGCTTCCACGTCCGCGTCCGCATCGGCGATGTCGCGCGTGGTGACCTTGACCTCTTCGAAGTGCCTTGCCAGGTGGGCCTCGAGCCGCTTGCGCAGCACCGCGGCGAAGTCTTCGAACACCATGGCCCAGATGACGTCTTCGTCGCTCTTGACCTGGTTGTCCAGCACGCCGCGGGCGGTGGCGATGGTGTCGCTGTCATGGCAGGTGAGGGTGGAGCGAGCCAGGCGTTCTCCCTCGGGCTTGCGCATCAGGCAGCTGAGGTCCCTGGGTGCGTCCAGGTGCACCGTGATGGAGCCGCTGGCCGCGGAGTCGCGCTGCACCGGCTGCAGCTTGTCGGCGCCGTCCATGGTCTTGTAGAAGACGGTGTGGGAGCAGCCACAGGCCAGCGCGACCGCCATGGTCAGGCTCGCCAGCGCTCTTGCAATAGTCGTCACGTCTGCTACCTCCTGTGGGGTCCCGCGACGGCGCTCGGGATTGAGCAAGGCCTAACGCCTCATGGCCGCTCGAACATGCAAAACCACTCGCTGAAGGCCCCTGCGGCCCCTCAAACCGCAGAAGCTCGTTGTACGGGCGGGACCAGCCGCCAATCGCAACCTGTTTTGACATTCCGGACCGATCAGGCCGCGCAGCGTGGCGCACTCCTGGGGGCGAGGGCCGTTGAGGCGGCCGTCTCCTTCCTTTCCTCGTTTCCGCGCCAGTTGAGGTATTCCATGCACGCTCCCCTGCGTCCTTCCGTCAGCCTCCTCTTTCTCTG
>CAYVQL010000390.1:0-5646 GCA_964454135.1 uncultured Enterobacterales bacterium
AACCAGGGCGTCGCCTACCCGATGTGCGTCTACGACCTGGACACGAACGAGGACACAGACCTCGACAGCGGCGGCCTGTCGGACACCGGGGAACCCGTGACCTGCGACTGGGCGGTGCCCGGCGACCACGCCGAGATCCAGGCCGCCATCGACGCCGCCGCGACTGGAGACGTCGTCTGCGTGAGCGCCGGGACCTACGTGGGGCGGATCGACCTGGGGAGCAAGGGCCTGTACCTGTTGGGGGTGGACGGCGCGCAGACGACCACCATCGACGGCGACGGTTCCGGGCCAGTCGTGAGCCTGGCGAACAGCGGCAGCACCGCACGCATCGAGGGCTTCACCATCACTGGAGGCATCGCCTACGAGGGGGGCGGCCTGTACGTGGACAGCGCCTCGCCCGTCCTGGAATCGCTCATCATCCGGAGCAACCTGGCCGAGCATGACGGCGGGGGCTTGTACGTGGCTGGGGGCGCCCCCGCGATGTCGGACCTGCAGATTCGCAGCAACTCGGCGGCACACAAGGGCGGAGGCATATACCTGAACGGCAGCTCGGCATCCCTGTCCGGCTCCACCTTCGCCAACAACATCACAGCCCACCACGGCGGAGGGCTCTACCAGTACGGCGGTTACCTGCTGGTGGAAGACTCGGAGTTCTCCGGCAACTTCAGTGAGGACAGCGGGGCGGGCGCCTGCGTGGAGTTCGGCGCCACGCTCGAGATGAGCGGCGCCGTGTTCGACGCCAACGAGGCGGGCCACGAAGGGGCGGGCGTTTACGTCTACAGCTCGGACGTGAACCTCGACGGGGTTCTGTTCCAGTCCAACACCGCCGACCACAAAGGCGGCGCCGTCGGGCTCCACTCTTCGTCGACGGGCAGATTCGAGCGCATCTGGATGGTGGACAACTACGCCGACCACCAGGGCGGCGGCTTGAGCGTCTTCAACTCTGACGCCACGATGGCCAACATCGTGATGCAGGCCAACTACGCGGATCACGAAGGGGGCGCGCTGATGATCTATGGTGGCGTCGTCGAGCTGGAGCAGGCCACCCTGGTGGGCAACGAGGCCGCCGACAACGGCGGTGCGATCATGATCTTCTCCGGCGCCGTCGTAGCGGTCGGCTCCATCCTGGCGTACAACAGCGCCACGTCCCACGGAGAAGCGGTCTATGGATACTCCAATCCCAGCTACACGCAGACCCACTCCGCGTGCTGGTCCAACACACCCACGGCCTATGAGGGCGTGACAACGCCCACGGCGGCCGACTACAACCTGTCCGCCGATCCGCTATTCCTGGACAGCACCCCAGCGGCGGTCGCGGACTGGGACCTGCACCTGGACACGAGCTCCCCCACTATCGGCGCGGCGGATCCAGCCAACTCGAATCCCGACGGAAGCACGGCCGACCAGGGCGCCTTTGGCGGCGCCGGCGCCGGCTCCTGGGACCTCGACCGCGACAGCTACCCCCTCTGGTGGCAGCCTGGCGCCTACGACAGCGCCAGCTACCCCTCCGCGGGCTGGGACTGCGACGACCGGGACGCCACGGTGTTCCCCGGGGCGGGGTGCTGACATGGCATCTCCTCGCACAACGATTCACCAGGCGCTCCTCCTGCTCGCTTTCACTGGCTGCAAGTTCACGGTGGAGGGCGGTGAGGACGGCGGCGAGACCGACCTCTCGAACTGCGAACCCGCTCCGGAGATCCCATACGACGGCATCGATCAGGACTGCAATGGCTCCGATTTGACCGACACGGACGGCGATGGCGTCCACGCTGAGCAGGCCGGTGGCACGGACTGCGACGACCAGGATCCCGACATCCACCCCTACGCGCAAGAGATCTGCAACGGAATCGATGACGACTGCGATGGCCTGGTCGATGGCCAGGACGAAGACGCGCTGGACGCCACCACCTGGTACATGGACAGCGACGACGATGGTCACGGCGATGCGTCCGCCACGATGTCCGCGTGCTCGCAGCCCGCCGGCTACGTCGCCGATGCCACCGACTGCGATGACGGGGACGCAGCGGTCAACCCCGACGCAGCCGAGATCTGCAACCAGACCGACGACGACTGCGACGGCTTGACGGATGGCCAGGACGACAGCCTGAGCGATGGCGCGGACTGGTGCCAGGATGCGGACGGCGACGGCTATGGGAACGCCGCCATGACAGACCATCGTTGCTCCCAGCCTTCGGGCTACGTGGAGGACTGCACCGATTGCGATGACCAGGATGCGGACGTCACCTCCTGTCAGGATCCGGACACCGGTTCCTCCGAGTGTGGAACCGTATTCTCGCATCTCGACCTGACAGGTGCCGTCAACACCGACCACAGCAACGGCCCATGGACGGACAATCCCTCGGAGAGCTTCGACGTCGAGCCCGGGATCCACCAATGGACGGTAGCCGATGGGTGCGCCGTACCGTTCGAGATCATCGATCCGGACATGAACGGATCCGAAAGCATGATCGCCACCAAGGGCGGTGAGGACTGGCGACCGAGCTACTCCTTTCCGGAGTCCTTCACCATCGAGGGCGATGGCGTGAGTGGCAGCCGCCTATACATCGCTGGGTTGGCCTCCGGTTGGTCCGATCCCTCTTTGTTCGCGGGTGTGGCAGCCACATTCACGATCACGTTCTCCGATGGTTCGGAGCAGCTGATCGACTTGGAGAACGGCGTCAACATGGACGACTGGAACCACACCTGGCACTCCGTGTCCGATCCCAACGCCGTGAGGGTCTATGTGGACAAGACCTACGGCCGGCACATCGATGCCTTGACGGTCGAGCTGGACTCGACGGAGGCCATCGACCACATCACGGTGCTTGATGACAGCACCGTGCACACCGGCACGGCCGAGAAGACCTCGCTGGCCATCTTCGCCGTCACTGTGGAGCCCTGACTCGAGCGCACGCAAGCTCCGACGTGGCCGCCGTGCAGCCACAAGGGCCGAGTACAGCCGGAGAGGGGGAGAGGGTGTCAGGCACTAGGAACTAATAATTTTAAATTATTAGTTCCTAGTGCTTGACACCCCAAGACAACCCACCGACCCCTATAAGAAGGGGCTACAACATAGGTTGGGATGGCCTTTTCGGCACCCCATCATCAATGCGGCCGCCCGGAACGTCCATCGGAGATGGAAACCAGTATCCCGAAAAAAGCCTAGTTCCTAGTGCCTGACACCCATAGTCCCATAGTGACACCCATAGGTGTCGCCCCCCCAGCTCGGTTGCCCTGGGGGCAGGCTGATGACGTGCGGACGAGTCCGGGCCCTCTCAATCGCCCCCCTTCCCCAACACCACCAACGCCCTGAGCACCAACACCCCCCGCTCCAGCTGCGCATCTCCCGGCACGACCTCCACCTGCGCCTGCTCTTCGGGCGGCTCCCACTGCACGGGTGTGCCGTCGGCGTGCACGCGCAGGAAGGCCGCGCGCGCCTGGTCGGCCTGCAGCTGGCGCTGCTCCATGGGGGTAAGGGCCAGGGCGTGATCGGGCGCCACGCCCCAGGGCTCCCCGCTGCGATCCAGGGGGCGGCCCGAGGGCAGGGTGACCATGCCGTTGGTGACCTCCAGCGCGAAGCCCAGGGGGTGGCTGCGCAGCCCCTGGGCCAGGCCCTTGCCCCAGCTGTGCTCACCCACCACCACGGCCCCCACCCGCTCCTGCAGGGCCCCGGCCACCACCTCAGCGGCCGAGGCGCTCTGGCCGTCCATCAGCACCACCACGGGCACGCCCTCCAGGCGCTGCCCCGACAGGGCGGCGTTCCAGGGTGTCACGGCCGGGTCCTCGGGCGGTGGCAGCGCGCCGCGGCCCCGCATGTCGATCAGCAGGCCATCGACCACCCAGCGGTCAGCCACCTGCAGGGCGGCCGCCATGTCGCCGCCGCGGTTGCTCCGCAGGTCCAGCAGCACTCCGCGCACCTCGCCCAGCTCGTCCAACAGCGCGTCCAGCTCCTCGTCGCTGCGCTCCTTGAAGCTCGGCAGCCGCAGGTAGAGCAGCCGCGCCTCGGCGTCGAGCCACCAACGCCAGGCGTTGTCCTCGCCGCGCTCCAGACCCGTCAGCAGCTCCAGGGGCACGGCGCGGCGCTCCAGCTCGAAGTGCAGGGTCTGCTCGCCCCGCAGCAGGTCCGCCTGCAGCACGCTGCCCGGAGGCCCGGTCAAGACCTCGTTGAGGAGCGCCGAGCGCTGCTCGGGATCCACCTCAGCCACCACGACCTCCCGCTCCTGGCTGGCCAGGCGCAGCAGGCGGTCCCCCTGGCGGACGCCCGCCTCGAAGGCCGGCGAGCCCAGCGGCGGTACACGGGCCACGATGCTGCCATCCTCCCGCAAATCCAGGCGTAGCCCCACACCCACGCGCACGCCGGCGTGGTGATCCTCCCAGCCGGCGATGGCCGCGGGCCAGATGGCCTTGCTGTGGATGTCCAACGCGGACAGGGCCCCTTCCACCGCCTCGCAGGCGGCAACGGCCTCTGGCAGGCCGGCCACGATGGCCCGCCCGATGCCCCGATCCACGGCGGCCAGAGCGCTGACCAGATCGGCCGGAGCTGCGGCATCCAGGGATAGGGGCGCACAACCCAGCAGCGCGCAGACCTGCTCATCGGCGCAGAGCAGCTCCAGGCGCCCCAGGGCCCCCCCTGCCAGCAGCACCGGATCGGGCTCCACCCGGTACTCGGCCGCGGTGAGCTCGAGCGCGGCGCGGGCCATGGCGCTATCGACCCCTTCGCAGCGCGCCAGCGAGGCCTGCAGCGTCTCGGGCCGGTAGCGCCCCAACGCCGCCTGGCGCAAGGCCTGGTCCCTGTGCTCCAGCCAACCGGCCCGGTCCTGGGAATCCGCCACCTGGGCATGCACCTCCGCCCGGCAGGTGGCGTTGGGGCAGGTCTCCAGGATGACCTGGACCACATCTTGGAAAGCTGAGGCGTCCATCTGCGACACCCGCGCCAGCACGAAGCCGTCGCAGGCGGCGTCCAGGGCGCCCTGCCAGCGCTGCTCGTCCAGCGCGGCGCCGGCCTCGGCCAGGGTCCAGCTGCGCTGCCGCTCGCGCGCCACCGCTCGCAAGGCGTCGCGCTCCAGCTCCTGGCGAGCCGCAGCGGCCCAGGGCTCCACGCCGGCGTCCGCCACCGCGGCCAGCTCCCCCGCCACCACCCACGTGGCCACCTCCTTCGAGGAGGGGGCGCAGCCGCAAAGCAGCGCCAGCGCGCCCAGCTGGCATCCGGGCCGCAGCCCCGCTGGCAGCGAGCTCATCACCTCAGTCGCACTCCTCGGGTTCATCGGCCATGGCGCCGCCGATGGCGGGCAGGCTGTGGATCCTGGGTGGCGGGACCTCCTGGGCGTCTTCCTGCGCCTGCTTCACCTCCTCGCTCTCATGCACCAGCTCGCTCTCGGGCAGGGCCGGGGGAGGAGGCTCGGCCGGGGCGGTGCTGGATGGGGCCTGCTCGGCGTCGGGCTGGCAGCCGGGGCCGCAGCCCGCCAGGGCGGCGCCCCCCAGCAGCACCACGGCGGTGGCGGCGGTGCGGCGCAGTTGGGCGCGCCGCGGGGCAGGCGGGGGAGGCAGCTGGCGAGCCAGCTCCCGCAGCTGGGCGGCGGGCACCGCTTGCAGCACGGCCCGCTCCGTGGCGCTCAGCGCCACGCCGGCTGCCGAGGCCGCCTCTGC
>CAYVQL010000390.1:5656-9221 GCA_964454135.1 uncultured Enterobacterales bacterium
GGGGGGGGGGGGGGGGGGCGGGGGGGGGGGGGGGGGGGGGGGGCCGGGGGCCCCGCGGCCCGCGGGGGGGGGCCCCGCCCCCCCCGCCGGCTGCCGAGGCCGCCTCTGCGCGCCGCAGCAGGAGCTCGTCCAGGAAGGAAGGATCGAGGGCGGCCAGGCGTAGCAGGCTCTGGAGGCCGCAGGGAATGGGAGGCGGACCGTTCATGGGCAGCTCATGGTTCGGAGAAGATATCTCGCAGGCCGCGACGCTGGGTCTCTCGCAGATCTCGCAGGCATTCCTCCTCCTCGCGCTTCTCCTCGAGCCGGCGAGCCCAGGCGGTCAGGGCCTCGTCCAGCGCCCCCACCGCGGGCAAGCCGCGCGCATCCAGCAGGTCGACGTAGGCTCGATGCGCCACGTCGCGCTGGCAGCTCCCGCGCACCTGAAGCATGCGCAGCGCAGGCAACGCCAGCCCCTGCATGCCCATCTCCGACAGGCCGCTGCGTCGGGATCCGGCCCAGCGCAGCGGCGGGGGAACTACGGAGAGCGGGAAGGGATGGTCGCCCAGGCGCTCCCAGGTATCGACGGGCGTGGCCCCGCTCCCCGCCCCCACCAGGCCCGGCTGCACCGCAGCCAGCTCACCGGGGGCGAAGAAGCGCTGCCTGTCTCGACGCAGCTGCGACCAACGAAGGGCCTCCCGCCCAAAGCCCGGGATGCGCTGTGCCCCTCGAGCAGCCTGCGAGGTGCCGCGGTCGGGCAGGCGGAGGTACAGCCGCAGGTCCTGGGACAGCGGCACAGCCAGCAGCATGGTGGCCAGGGCCATGACCGCCAGGGGCGTGGCGGGCGGCTTACGGCTGGCCCGGCACTGGCAGACCAGGGCCAGGGCCACCGCGGCCAGCACGATCCAATGCAGGCCGACCAAGGCATTCTCGAGGGGGAAGCTCGCCTCGGCCGAGATCTCCCCAGGCCAGGGATGCAGCCGCAGCAGCGCGTGCAGCGCACCGTAGCCGGCCAGCAGCAGCCAGGCGACGAAACCGGGCCAGCGACAGCGCCCGACGACCAGGGTCACGGCGAGCAAGATCGCCAGCAGACCGTAGGCCAGGGGATGGCGCGTGGGCCCGGGGCCCTGGGGCGTCACCGGGATGATCTCATCGGGCAGGACAAAGGAGAACTCGCTGAACTGCGCCTGCCCCAGCGTGTACATCACGGCGCGTACGCTGCCGAAGGCGGCCTCGCCCGGAGCCACGATGGTGACCTGACCCCTGAACTGCCGCTCACCGCCCCACATCTCGCCGAGCTGCTTGCGATCCTCGGCTGCTGCAAGCGCCACCTCGTACAGGGGCGAGATCAGCTGACCCTTGCGCGCCTCTTGGGGGATGGCGTATTCATCCAGATCCAGGACCCGCAGCCCATTGAAGTGCAGCGCGTCAGGGGAGATCCACACCAGGGGACCGAAGTCCGTGGGGAAGCGGTCGTTCCCGCCCGGGAGCATGGCGCGGTCCAGGGCGCCCGAGGGCAAGCCGGGGTAGCGGCGCCAGCCCTCCACATTCCACTGCGCACGACCGAGGCAGCCCTCCGCCACCTGGGCCGGCGGGACGGTGCGCGGCCCCCGGGCCCATGGCAGCGACCAGACTGCCAGCAGCCCCGCCACGGCACAGAGCAGCAACACCACCTCCGCGCGCCGGCGCCGCTGGCGGCGCTGCACGAACCACAAGCAGCTGATCAGCAGGGCCAGGCCAGGCCCCCCCAGCCCCAGGTGGCGCCCCGCGCAGCCCTGGGGGCACATCCCCAGTGCCCCTTCTACTGCCAGCGAGAGGCGCTGCACCCACGCCGGGACCGCACCTGGCTGCGGACGGTAGTGAGTGGTCAGGGGCCAGATCGTCTCCTGCTCCAGGGCCGCCAGCCAGAAGCTCATGGCGTCCTGCAGCTGGGCGTCGCTCAGCCCATCCAAGGGGACGTCCGCCCCCGGGGCCTGCCAGAGCGCGTCAGCCGCCTGCTGGGACAGCCTGGCGAAGCTCTTCTCCTCCGGGCCCGCCGGCACTGCCAGGGCATGTCCCAGGGCCCAGCCCCTGGCGGACCGCACGCCAGCGGTCAGCAGCCCGCGCTGGCCAGCCGGGAGTGCGAAGGACACCGGGGTCACCTGCTCGGCCAAGGAGACCTGCCGCCGCTCCGCGAGCGAGCCCCCCGCCACCAGGACCACCTCGACGCCGAGCCCGGTCCGCGGGCTGCGGATCTCCAGCTCCAAGGGCTCGCCCGGGCGTAGCAGCGAGCGCCGCGCCACCAGCCCCAGCGCGTAGGCCTGCCCGTCGTCCGGCCAACCACGCCCGCGGGAGATCACGCGCTCCTCCACGGCCAGCGAGGCCCGTCCCCCCGGCACCGTGGCGCTGAGCTCCAGCTCGACATCATCTTCGAAGACCAGGTCCGCGCCCACGACGCCTGCCGGTCCTGTCGCGAGCTCGGTCCGTCCTCCCTTCGAGGTCTCCAGAGCCACCACGACGTCGGCCGGCGTCCCATCGGGCTGCTGCGCGGTCACTAGCAGACGGCTCGGCACGCCGGCCAGCGGGGGATGCAGCCAGCGCGCCCCCAGCAGCAGGGGCTGGCCCGCCAGGGGCAGGGCCAGCTCCGCCGTCTCCCGCTCCCCATCCGGACCGCTCAGCTCGGCCCGCAGCGCCAGGTAGCTGCCGCTGGGCTCGGGCTCGGGATCCCAGGGGCGGCGGTCTTCGTCTTCACCCTCCTCCAGCAGCCCATCGATCTCCGCTGGGTAGGGCGGCGGCGGCACCATGACGGCCCCGCGACCCTCCCCGTCCAGACGCAGCCGCAGGCGCGCATAGTGGTTCAAGCTGGGACTGCCCGCCGACTGGCTGCGGCACTTGTCCTGCCACCCGGACCCGCTGGGGTAGCGCGAAGAGGCCAAGGCCTCACCGTGGCGCCCGATGCTGGCCGCCAGCAGCTCCACGCTGCCCCGCGCCACCGGCCTCCCATCGGCATGTCGTGCCTCGAGGTCCACGCGCAGCGGCTCGTCGGCCATCATCCAGCCGGCCGCAGGCACCAGACGCAGTTCCAGGGCCGAGGACCGCTCCACCCACAGATCGCGGCGCGCCTGCCCGTCGCCAGCCTGCGCCACAGCGACCAATGGGCCCTCTTCGGGAGGCGCGACCAGGCTCACCGTGGCCATGCCGAGATCATCGCCGAGGGCCCGCGCCTCTCCCAGCAGCTCCCCCTCCCTCTCCAGCCAGAAGCGAAAGGGCTGCTGGGGAATGGGCACGCGCCGTACGCGCTCCGTCACCTGTGCCTGCAGCCGTAACAGCTGATCCGACAGAACGCGCTCACGGTCCGCGCTCAGCAGCAGCGAGGCCCTGCTGCGCAGCAGCAAGGGGATCTCCGCGCGCTCACCCGCCGCCTCCACCACCAGCAGGTGCCAGCCCTGCTCGAGCTGACTGGGGATGCGCAGCCGCAGCGAGGCGAGCCCCTGCCAGCTCGTGCGCCCGCTGGCCAGCAGCTGCTGGTCCAGGCTGATGCGCACGGCCCTGGCGAAGAGCGCCGCGCCGTCCTGGCTGACCCTGACCTCCACGGAGGAGGTCGCGCCGG
>CAYVQL010000391.1:0-9192 GCA_964454135.1 uncultured Enterobacterales bacterium
CCATGGAGCCGCAGCTGCGCTTCGCCATCCGCGAGGGCGGCCGCACCGTGGGCGCCGGAGTCGTCGCCGACATCATCGAGTAGGGCGCCAGCCTCCCACGCTGTGCTGGAGCCCGGATGGTGCTTGCCACCATCCGGGCGACGTGGTACGTGCAGGCGGTTTCCGCGATGCGGCCTTAGCAAACAGCGTGCCGATCGGTGAGAAAGTACGGAAACATCACCGGAAATTGAATGTCTAATCAGCGTTTCATCTACCTCGTCTTCCTCGCCGCTGCCCTGACGGTCGGATTGACCGTGCGCAGCGCCGTCGTCGAGCTGATGGCCATCGCCGGTTGGGCCGATCCCCTGATCCTCAACCTTGTCCAGCCAAGCTTGCTTTTCTCCGTTGCGACGGGCATCGCGAGCTTCTTCATCCTCTTGAGGAACAAGAAGGCTGTTTCCTTCGTGGACGAGGTGATCGTGGAGATGCGCAAGGTCTTTTGGCCTGACCGCGACGAAACCATGAACTCCACCACTGTGGTCATCGTCACCACACTCATTCTCTCCAGTTCCCTGGCCCTCTACGACTTTGTCTGGGCCAAGGTCACGAGCATCTTCCTCTTCTCCTAGAGGTGAGGTCACGGCGCTGAAGGAAGAGACGGACAGCGCTCACCCCTCCCTGGTACTCGCAGGACCTGGACAGCAGCAGGCAAAGGAGCCCCCCCACCATGGCTATGCGCTGGTATGTGGTACATACCTACTCGGGATACGAGAACACGGCCAAGAAAGCTCTGGATGAGCGAATCCAGATGCTGGAAGTCGGGGATCGTGTCCAGGAAGTGCTGGTACCCACCGAGCAGGTGGTGGAGATGCGCGGCGGTCAGAAGCGCGTCTCCACGCGCAAGTTCCTGCCCGGCTATCTGCTCGTGAGAATGGTCCTGGACGATGAGACCTGGCACGTGGTCAAGAACACGCCCAAGATCACTGGCTTTGTTGGAAATATGCGCAACCCGCCGCCGGTCCCCGACGAGGAGGTGCGTCGCATCACGGACCGCATGTCCGACGGCGAGGCCGCGCCCAAGCCGGTCATGCACTTCGAGCGCGGCGAGTCCGTACGCGTCATCGAGGGGCCCTTCGCCACGATGAAGGGCACGGTCGAAGAATCGAATCCCACACGGGGAAAGCTGCGTGTCATGGTGAGCCTCTTCGGGCGTCCCACCGCCGTGGAGCTCGATTTCTCACAGGTAGAGAAGATCAGCTAGTCCCCCAGCCTGGGCCGCGCCCAGAGGGCGTCGCCAGGAAAAGAGAACAAGACAATGGCAAAGAAGGTCATCCACGAGATCAAGTTGCAGATCCCTGCCGGCAAGGCCACACCCTCGCCGCCCGTCGGGCCAGCGTTGGGGCAGGTCGGCGTAGCCGTGCCCATGTTCTGCAAGGAGTTCAACGCGCGGACGCAGGCACAGGCCGCAGAAGGCTACAACATCCCTGTGGTGATCACCGTCTACGCGGACCATTCCTTCACCTTCATCACCAAGACTCCACCTGCAGCGGACCTGCTGCGCCGCGCCGCGGGTGTCGAGAAGGGCTCCGGCGAGCCCAACAAGATCAAGGTGGGAACGCTGGGCTGGGACCAGGTGCGAGAAATTGCCCAGATCAAAATGCCGGATTTGAATACGACAGAGATAGAGGCGGCCGCCAGAATCATCGAAGGAACAGCACGTTCCATGGGTATTGTTGTCAAATAGTCCATTCACCATCAAGCGTGTTTGGGGAAGGGCTGGCCGTCGCCCGTTGACCCCATCGCGCACGGGAGACCTGTTTGCCTGATGAAAGACGGGTAGGTGTTCCCGGAGGAGACAGCGTGGCAAGACGAAGCAAGAGGTGGCGGGTAGCCAGGGAACAGGTCGATCCCCTGACTCGCTACAGCCTGGAAGAGGCCTTCGACCTGATGAGGAAGACGGCGACCGCTCGCTTTGACGAGTCGGTCGACTTCGCCATCCGCCTGGGCGTCGACCCGCGACACGCCGATCAGATGATCCGCGGCGCCGTGAGCCTGCCCCACGGTATCGGCAAGACCGTCAAAGTGCTGGTGTTCGCCCAGGGCGAGGCCGCCCAGGCGGCGGAGCAGGCCGGCGCGGATTTCGTCGGCACGGATGACCTCGTCAAGAGGATTCAGGAAGGCTGGATCGATTTCGACAAGACCGTCGCGACGCCGGACATGATGCCCCGCGTGGGTCGTCTCGGCAGGATCCTCGGTCCGAGGGGCCTGATGCCGAATCCAAAGGTCGGTACGGTCGTCCCGGCCGAGCGTGTCGCCGATACCGTGCGCGAGCTCAAGGCCGGCAAGATCGAGTTCAGGGTCGAGAAGGCAGGCATCATCCACGCCTCGGTCGGGAAGCTGTCCATGGCCGATGAGCAGCTGCTCGACAACATCGGTACCCTGGTGCAGAAGCTCGTCCGCATGAAGCCCGCTGCCGCCAAGGGAACCTACGTTCGAAGCGCCGCCATCTCCTCCACCATGGGTGTGGGCGTGCGGCTGGAAGTCAGCGAGCTGCTTCGCGCCAGCGAGGCCTACTAGGAGGGACCATGGACCGTCTAGAAAAGCACGAGTTCGTCGAGGCCTTCCACCAGCAGGTCAAAGACGCGCCCTTGATGGTGGTCGCCGGCTACGAAGGCACCTCGGCCAACAAAGCCAATCGCGCTCGCCGCATCCTGGAACCCTCCGGTGTCAGCTTCAGGGTCGTCAAGAACACCCTGGCGCGCCGGGCCCTGCAGGGCACGGAACGCGAGGACCTGGTGGAGCACTTCCAGGGCATGACCCTGGTCTTGCTCACTGGCGACGACCCCATCGGCGGCGCCAAGGCCCTCAAGGAGGCCATGGGCGAGATCAAGACCATCGAGATCAGAGCGGGCCACTTCGAGGGATTGCTGCTCGACGCCCAGGGCGTGAAGGCCATCGCGAGCCTGCCCAGTCGCGAGGAGCTGCTGGTCCAGCTGCTACGGACCATCCAGGAGCCGGCGCGGCGTGTGCTGGGCGTGCTCCAGGCCCCCGCGCGGGACCTCCTCTACCTGCTGAAGAACTACGAAGAGAAGCTCTCCGAAGCGGATGGCGAGTAGCGCCGGCCGCATCAAACCCTTTCTTTCATCGAATCGTTACGAAGGAGTCAAGCAATGTCCGTCTCTCAAGCCGAAGTTGTCGACTACATCAAGAACCTGAAGCTCTCCGAGGTCAAAGACCTGATCTCCCTGCTCGAAGACGAGCTGGGCGTAGAGGCCAGCGCACCCGTGATGATGGGCGCCATGCCCGGCGCGGCTGCTGCTGAAGAAGAAGAGGTCGAGCAGACCGAGTTCGACGTGATCCTCAAGGATTTTGGCGCCCAGAAGATCAAGGTCATCAAGGCCGTCCGCGCCTTGACCGGGCTCGGTCTGAAGGAGGCCAAGGCGGCTGTCGAAGGCGCCCCCCAGGCCATCCGCGAGGCCGTCAGCAAGGAAGAGGCCGAAGAGGCCAAGAAGGCGCTGGAAGAGGTCGGCGCCTCGGTGGAGATCAAGTAATCAGCGCGCGGGCGGCAGTGCTCGTCGATGGGAAGGCTGTGTCTTTGGAACGGGAGTTCCGCGGCACAGCAGCCCATGGACAGGCGGCGCGACAAGGCGCTGCCAGGACGACCTGTGTCTCGCCCACCGCACGCTTTCCGTTTTTCTCGCAGCGTTCCCCGCTCCGCGGGAGCGCCCGAATCCAAGCTGCCCGAGGGCAGGTGCGCAGCGCCTGCACTCTGCAAGAGATCGCCCAGCGCTCTGCTCAGTACCGTTCGTGCGGGCCGAGCGTCTTTCGCGATCTCGCCTCCCCTCGCTCCTCCCTTCCAAGGGCCTGTCGCGGCTCGGGTGGAGCGCTGACCACGTCCAGGGGTACCTGAAATGCCGAACCTGCTGGCGAACAACTACCAGTTCCGTCGTTCCTTCGCGAAGGTTCCACCTGTCGTCGAGGTGCAGAACCTGATCGAGGTCCAGAAGACCAGCTACGAGCAGTTCCTGCAGAGCCGCGTCGATCCCCGAGAGAGGGACAACATCGGCCTGCAGGCGGTGTTCCGCAGCGTCTTCCCGATCCAGGATTTCTCCAATCGGGCATCGCTGCAGTTCGTCTGCTTCGACCTGGAGACGTCCAAGTACGACGTCGACGAGTGCCGCGAGCGGGGCATGACCTACTCGGCGCCGCTCAAGGTCACGGTGCGCCTGGTAGTCTGGGAAGTGGACAACGACTCGGGCAAGCGCAAGGTGTCCAACATCAAGGAACAAGAGGTCTACTTCGGCGAGATCCCCTTGATGACCGAGAACGGCACCTTCATCGTCAACGGCACGGAGCGGGTGGTGGTCAGCCAGCTGCACCGTTCGCCGGGCATCTTCTTCGATGAGCAGGCAGCCAAGACCGGTGGTGGCAACAAGACCATCTTCTCGGCGCGCATCATCCCCAGCCGCGGGTCCTGGATCGACTTCGAGTTCGACACCAAGGACATCCTCTACGTGCGCATCGACAGGCGGCGCAAGCTGCCGGCCACCGTGCTCCTGCGGGCGCTGGGCTACAGCACCGAGGAGCTGCTCAACTACTTCTACGAGCGGGAGCGGCTCTGCTGGAGCCCCGAAGGATGGACCAAGGTCAGCAGCACCGATCTGCTCTTCCAGCAGCGGGTCACGCAAGACCTGATCAATCCCGCCGACGGTGCGGTGATCTGTCGCGCCGGCAAGAAGATCCTGAAGAATGTCCTGAAGAACATGCGCAAGGCCGGCATGACGCGCAAGGAGATTCAGGAGGTCGACGGCAAGGAGGTCGAGATCGAGGTCGGCGAGCTCCCCATCGCCGAGGAGAGCCTGCTCGGTCGAGTCGCCGCCTACGACATCGTCGATATGGAGACCGGCGAGGTCGTGGTGGAGTGCAACGAGGAGCTCACCGAGGAGAACCTCGAGGCCATCCGCGGCCACGGCGTTGAGGAGTTCGAGACCCTGTTCATCGACGGCGTGATCGTCGGCAGCTTCCTGCGCGACACGTTGGCCCTGGACCGCATTGCCGCGCCCGAAGAGGCCGTGATCGAGATCTACCGGCGCCTGCGCCCCGGGGATCCGCCGACCTACGACAGCGCCTTGATGCACTTCGACAACCTGTTCTTCAACCCAGAGCGCTACGACCTGTCCAAGGTCGGGCGCCTGAAGATCAACCACAAGCTGCAGCTGGAGCTGCCGCTGGAGCAGACCACCCTGACCCGCGAGGACATCCTGCGGGTGGTGAAGTACCTGATCGACCTCAAGAACAACAAGGGCCAGATCGACGACATCGACCACCTGGGCAACCGGCGCGTGCGCGCTGTGGGCGAGCTGCTGGAGGGGCAGTACCGCATCGGCCTGGTGCGCATGGAGAAGGCCATCAAGGAGCGCATGAGCCTGTCCGAGATCGAGGCGCTGATGCCCCACGACCTGATCAACGCAAAGCCGGTCAGCGCTGTGGTCAAGGAGTTCTTCGGTTCCTCTCAGCTCTCCCAGTTCATGGACCAGACCAACCCGCTCTCCGAGGTGACCCACAAGCGCCGGCTCTCGGCCCTCGGTCCCGGCGGCCTCACGCGAGAGCGTGCCGGCTTCGACGTGCGCGACGTGCACCCCACCCACTACGGGCGCATCTGCCCCATCGAAACCCCGGAAGGTCCCAATATCGGACTGATCGCCTCGCTCTCCACCTACGCTCGGGTCAACGGCTTCGGCTTCATCGAGACCCCCTACAGGACGGTGGGGAAGGGCAACGTCACCCGCAGCGTCGAGTTCTACACGGCCCTGCAAGAGGAACGGGACATCGTGGCCCAGGCCAATGTGCCCCTGGAGCCCAACGGCGATTTCTCCGAGGAGAACGTCGCGGTGCGTCGCAACGGCGAGTTCGCCATCGTGCCCAAGGACGAAGTCACGCTGATGGACGTCTCGCCCAACCAGCTGGTGAGCGTGGCGGCCAGCCTGATCCCCTTCCTGGAGAACGACGACGCCAACCGCGCCCTGATGGGCTCCAACATGCAGCGGCAGGCCGTTCCCGTGCTGCGCACCGAGGCTCCCCTGGTGGGCACGGGCATGGAGCGAGTCGTGGCGCGCGACAGCGGCGTCACCACCGTGGCCCGCCGGGCCGGCGTGGTGGAGTCGGTGGATGCCTCCCGCATCGTGATCAAGACCGAGGTGGATGCCGGCGACGACGACATCGGCGCCGACGTGGACATCTACAACCTGACCAAGTTCGTGCGCTCCAACCAGAGCACCTGCATCAACCAGAAGCCTGTGGTGCGGCCCGGTGACACCGTCGAGAAGGACGAGGTGATCGCCGACGGTCCTGCCACTTCGCGCGGCGAGCTGGCCCTGGGCCAGAACCTGGTCGTCGCCTTCATGCCCTGGGGCGGGTACAACTTCGAGGACTCGATCCTGATCTCCGAGCGCATGGTGAAGGACGACTACTTCACGTCGATCCACATCGAGGAGTTCGAGACCGCCGCCCGCGACACCAAGCTGGGCAAGGAAGAGATCACCCGTGACATCCCCAATGTGGGCGACGAGGCGCTGACCTTCCTGGACGATGCCGGCATCGTGAAGGTGGGCGCCGAGGTCAAGCAAGGCGACATCCTGGTGGGCAAGATCACGCCCAAGGGCGAGACGCAGCTCTCTCCGGAAGAGAAGCTGTTGCGGGCCATCTTCGGTGAGAAGGCCGGGGACGTGAAGGACACCTCCCTGCGCGTGCCTCCTGGCGTCACCGGCATCGTGATCGGCGCCCGCGTCTTCGCCCGCGAAGGGGTGGAGAAGGACAGTCGCGCGCTGGAGATCGAGCGCCAGGCCGTGCAGAACATCAACCGCGACCGCGACGAGGCCGTACGTACCTTGCGCGAGTCCGCCATGCGCCAGTTGGCCCGGGCCGCGGAAGGCCAGGTGGCCACCACCCGCATCGTCGATGACGAGACCGGCGAAGAGGTGATCGCCGCGGGACAGATCCTGAGTGAGTCCACCCTGGCCCAGCTCAGCATCGACCAGTTCCAGCGCTTGGTGATCGAGGAAGAGGGAACGGCCATCGAGGATCGCCTCTACGCCATGCTCAGCCAGGCCCGCGAGAAAGAGGACAACCTGCGCGAGCGCTTCGCCGCCAAGGTGGAGCGCCTGCAGAAGGGCGACGAGCTCTCCCCGGGCGTGATCAAGATGGTGAAGATCTACGTCGCCATCAAGCGCAAGCTGCAACCCGGCGACAAGATGTGCGGCCGCCACGGAAACAAGGGCGTCATCAGCAAGATCCTGCCCATGGAGGACATGCCGTACCTGGACAACGGCACGCCGGTGGACATCGTGCTCAATCCCCTGGGCGTTCCCTCCCGCATGAACGTGGGCCAGATCCTGGAGACGCACCTGGGATGGGCGGCCAAGGGAATGGGCGAGAACATCGGCCGCATGCTGGATAAGGCCTACCCCCTCGAAGGCCTGCGCGACTACTTGCTCAAGAGCGTCGCCTCGGATGAGGAGACACGCGAGTTCGTCAAGACCTCGGACGAGGACAAGCTGCTGGAGTTCGCGGGTAAGTACCGTCGGGGCGTGCCCCACGCCACGCCCGTCTTCGCCGGCGCCCAGGAGGCCGAGATCAAGGAGGCCCTGGCCCTGGCCGAGCGTACCAGCAACGGCCAGGTGATCCTCTTCGACGGGCGCACCGGTGAGCCCTTCCAGACCGACGTGACCGTGGGCGTGATGTACATGCTGAAGCTGCATCACCTGGTGGACGACAAGATCCACGCCCGCAGCATCGGTCCCTACAGCCTGGTCACCCAGCAGCCTCTGGGCGGCAAGGCACAGTTCGGCGGCCAGCGCCTGGGCGAGATGGAGGTCTGGGCCATGGAGGCCTACGGCGCCGCCTACGGTCTGCAGGAGTTCTTGACCGTCAAGAGCGACGACGTGGCCGGCCGCACGCGCATGTACGAGTCCATCGTCAAGGGTGAGCCCATCCTGGAGGCCGGCCTGCCCGAGTCCTTCAACGTGCTGGTCAAGGAGCTGCAGTCCCTGGCCCTGGACGTGGAGCTCATCGAGGACAAGGAAGTCCTGCGCAGTTGATCCTTTCGCAACCCCGTCAGCACCGCCCCGCAGGCTCGCGCTCGGAGGTCCCGTGAACGAAATCTACAATCTCTTTGACAAGCCGAAGAACCCGCTCAACTACGTCGCGGTCAGAATAAGCCTGGCCTCGCCGGAGAAGATCCGCAGCTGGTCCCACGGCGAGGTCCGCAAGCCGGAGACCATCAACTACCGCACCTTCAAGCCCGAAAAAGACGGGCTCTTCTGTGCGAAGATCTTTGGGCCCGTCAAAGACTACGAGTGTCTCTGCGGCAAGTACAAGAGAATGAAGCACCGCGGTATCACCTGCGAAAAATGCGGGGTCGAGGTGGTTCAGTCCAAGGTGCGCCGGGAGCGCCTGGCCCACATCAATCTGGCCACGCCGGTGGCGCACATCTGGTTCCTGAAGAGCCTGCCCAGCCGCATCGGCAACGTGCTGGACGTCTCGCTGAAGGAGCTGGAGCGGGTGCTCTACTGCGAGAGCTACATCGTCACGGATCCAGGCGAGTCCACCCTCAAAGAGGGTGAGATCCTCTCGGAGGAGGACTACCAGGAGGCCATCTCCACCTTTGGCTACGGCGCCTTCGAGGTGGGCATGGGCGGCGAGGTCATCCGCCAGATGCTCGCGCGCATGGACGTGGTCGCCCTGGCTGATCGGCTGCGCACCGAGATGAAGGAGACCGGCTCCGACGCCCAGCGGCGCAAGATAGCCAAGCGACTCAAGATCGTGGAGGCCTTCCGCGATTCGGGCAACCGCCCCGAGTGGATGATGCTCGAGGTCATCCCGGTCATCCCGCCCGACCTGCGGCCCCTGGTGCCCCTGGATGGCGGGCGCTTCGCCACCTCCGATCTCAACGATCTCTACCGGCGCGTGATCAACCGCAACAACCGCCTCAAGCGATTGCAGGATTTGAACGCCCCGGAAATCATCATCCGCAACGAAAAGCGCATGCTGCAGGAAGCGGTGGACGCACTCTTCGACAACGGTCGGCGGGGCAAGATCTTCACCGGTCCCAACAAGCGGCCGCTGCGTTCGCTGTCCGACATGCTGAAGGGCAAGCAGGGGCGCTTCCGCCAGAACCTGCTGGGCAAGCGCGTGGATTATTCCGGCCGGAGCGTC
>CAYVQL010000392.1:0-9159 GCA_964454135.1 uncultured Enterobacterales bacterium
GAGACGACCACCAGCCCGCCAGCGCCAACGGCGAGGACGACCAGTTTCTGGCACCCCCAACCCCCGAGACGCCCCCCACCGCCAGAACCCGGACCTTCACCCCGCACGCTCCCCTACCCGCCACGCAGCGACGCCCCGGCCCACAAGGGCCGGGGCGCCAGTGAAGGGGGAGGGGACTAGCGACTGGCGACCCGCGCCGCACCCAGCTGGTCCGCCTTGCGAATCAGGCTGACCAGCTCCTTGTCGTCCTTCTCGCCCGAGCGCGAGGCCGACTCGGCGAAGCGCGCCAGGCGCTCCAGGGAGATCTCGGCGGCGTGGGGGCTCTGGCGCAGCACCTCGGCGAAGGTGGCGCTGGAGTAGGCGATGCGAGTGGACCGGCTTGCCAGCCAGGGCGTCTCTTTCAGGGCGTTGTGGGTGAAGCCGTAGGCCTTCTCGCTGGCCACGCCGTCGGGGCCGGGCTGCTCCCAGCGCAGGCGCACGGTGGCCAGGTCGCGGGTGTAGCCGTCGCGCAGGATGACATCGTAAAGGGCGGTGACGTTGTGGCCCGAGCCCACCTCGCCGGCGTCCACGCGGTCGTTGCGGAAGTCCTTGTCGGCGATGTCGCGGTTCTCGTAGCCGATCAGGCGGTAGGAGTAGACGCTGTCGGGGTTGAACTCCACCTGGATCTTCACGTCGCGGGCGATGGTGACCAGGGTGCCGCCCAGCTCCTCGACGAAGACGCGCTGCGCCTGTTGCTGGCTGTCGATGTAGAAGTTGTTGCCGTCGCCATTGTTGGCCAGCTGCTCCATGAGGGTGTCCTTGTAGTTCCCCATGCCGAAGCCGATGGTGCTCAGTGTGACGCCTCCGTCCGCGTAGCCCTTGATCTGGCTGAGCATCTCGTCCCAGGAGGTGCGGCCCACGTTGGCGTCGCCGTCGGAGAGCACGATCACGCGGTTCTCGTGGCCCGGACGGAAGGCCTCGGCGGCCATCTCGTAGGCGATGTCGATGCCCGCCGACATGGCGGTGGATCCGCCCGAGTTGAGGCTGTCGATGGCGTTGTGGATCTGGCGTGCGTTGGCCGCCGAGGTGGGCTCCAGGATGCGGGCCACGCGCCCGGCGTAGGTGCACAGCGCCACGGTGTCGTCCTCGCGCAGGCCGTCCACCAGCAGGTGCAGGGACTTCTTGGCCAGGCCCAGCTTGTCCGAGGAGGACATGGAGCCCGACACGTCCGCCAGGAAGGTCAGGTGGATGGGCTGGCGCTCGTCGCGCGAGACCTCCTGGCCCTGCACGCCCACGCGCAGCAGGTGGTGGCCGGACCGGAAGGGATCGGGCATGGCCTCCATGTGCACGGCGAAGGGGCCCTCGCTGGGGCTGCGGTAGTCGTAGTCGAAGTAGTTGATGAACTCTTCGACCCGCACCGAGGCCGTGGGCGGCAGGCCGTTGCTGTTCAGCTTGCGGCGCGCGATGCTGTAGCTGGCCGTGTCCACGTCGATGGAGAAGGTGGACAGGGCGTCCTGGGTGACGATGGTGAAGGGATTGACGCCGTGGTCCTTGTAGCTCTCGGTGTTGCTGACCGCCGGGAGGGGGTCGGGCGTGGGCAGGGTCACGCGAGGGGGCGGCGCGGGCGCGGCGTAGGAGGCGGCCATGCGGCCATCGGCCACGGCGCTGGCCGCGCCGCTCTTGGCACGCTTCTTGGACTCGGCGCGCACCGAGCGATCGGCGCGCGAGACGGACTTGCCCGGGCGGACCATGGCGGTGGCCCCGGCCATGGTGGCGAGCTCTTCCACCTCGGCGAAGTCATCGCAGTCGGGCTCGTCCGCAGGCGGCTCTTCCAGCGGCTTGGGGGCGGGCGACGGGCTGGCGGTGGTCGCGACGACGGGGATGGCCTCGCTGGCTTCGGGGATGGTCAGCTCCGCGGCAGCCTCGCCTTCGGCGTCGTAGACGGCCGCATCTTCGGAGGGCGCGGACTGCGTCATTGTCCACTCCTTGTGGGAGCAGGAGGACAGGATGCTGGCGCCGAGGGACAGGATGACGATGACGGGCAGGCGAGACATGGGAAAGCTCCTTGCTTGCATTGGGGCGGCTGCCGCTGGTTGGTCCGGCCTGGCTCGCCGCGGGTTTCGGGCATGCAACGGGAGCGGCCCGCCTGGCCTTACAGGGCTGGGCTCTTTTTTCTCGCCTTTTTTTTCTGACGACGGAATTTGGGCCTTGGCAGCCCGTTTTTGCTTTTCGCATGACAGATCGTTGACAAGAGGGGAACCGCGGTCCGCGGACGGGGTCGACAAGGTCCGCCATCCCTTCAGCTCGCGCGCGGCGCGGTCCGGCGGTGTCGTCGCAGTTGTGCGCGCGTCGCGGTTGCGTTGCGCCGCGAGGGCGGCCCAATGCCCGCTGACCTCGTCCCGTGCGCCCCGAGGAGCAGCAGCCCATGACCCGTCCCATCCCCTCTCGCCTCGCCAGCATCCTCGCGCTGGCTCTCCTCTATGCGCCCGCCGCCTGGGCCGAGGCCCCACGACGCGTGCTGCGCAGCGCGGACCTGGTCCAGGAAGACCTGCAGGCCGAGTACGCGGCCCTGGCGCGGGCCAGCCGCGAGGCCTCGATCCGCATGCTGAAGGAGATGCTGGCCCACGGCGAGCGCGAGGGCGAGCAGCGCGCCGAGATGCTGCTGCGCCTGGCCGAGCTCTGCCACGACCAGGGGCGGCAGCTCTACCTGGAGGGGATGGCGGGGGCGCTGGCTGTCGAGGAGGCCTGCCCGGATGGCGCCGCCTGCGCGCCGCCCCCCGATCCCGCGCAGGGCCCCGCGCTGCGCTGGCGAGAGGAGAGCGTGCGGCTCTACCGCCTGGTGTTGCGCAGCTACCCCTGGTACGCCCGCGCGGACGAGGCCACGCGCTACCTGGCGGGTGCCCTGGCCGAGCTGGGGCGCGAAGAAGAGGCCCTGCACGAGTGGCGCCGGCTGGCGCGCAGCTACCCCGACAGCCCCTGGGTGCCCGAGGCCTACCTGATGATCGGAGAGCATCACTTCCAGCGGGACGAGCTGGCGCCGGCCCTGGCGGCCTATCGGCGCGCGGCCGCCTGGCGCGAAGCCGAGATGTACCCCTTCGCGCTCTACAAGCTGGCCTGGTGCCTGTACAACCTGCAGGAATACGGCTCGGCCATCGACACCATGAAGAGCGTCGTGGCGCAGGCGCGCGTGGCGGAGCGGCAGCGTGGGGGCATCGACCTGGGAGAAGAGGCGCTGCGAGACCTGGCGCGCTTCTTCGCCGACGCCGGCGACCTGGAGGAGGCCTGGGCCTTCTACCAGCAGCAAGGGCGGCCGGACCTGCTGCGCAGCTGCATCGAGCTGTTGGCCCGCAGCTACCACGAGCAGGGCAAGTTCCGCAGCGCCATCCGGACCTGGCGCCGCCTGATCGGCCACGAGCCCCAGCACGCCGAGGCGCCGCGCTATCAGCACGAGATCCTGCGCGCCGCGCGCCTGGACGGCGATCTGCAGCGTCGCTGGCGTGAGGCGGAGATCCTGGCGCGCATCTACGGCCCGGGCGGTTCCTGGGAGCGAGCCCATGCCGAGCGCCCCGAGCTGCTGGCCGCCACCGCGGAGCGGGTGGAGGGCGCCCTGCGCCAGGAGGCCCGCCAGCTGCACAGCCAGGCGCGCAAGCGCGGCTCCGACGAGCTGCGCGCCCTGGCGCTGGGGGCCTACCGCACCTGGCTGGCGAGCTTCGCGGGGCACGAGCGCGGCTACGACATGCGCTACGGCCTGGCCGAGCTGCTCTGGGAGCTGGAGGATCTCGAGGCCGCCCACGCGCAATACGTGCAGGCGGTGACGCTGCGGCCCCAGGGTGAGCACAGCGCTTTCTGCGCCGAGAGCGCCATCTTCGCGGCAGAGAGACTGGCGCGCCAGGAGCCCTCGGCCACGCCCCCCGATCCCCGTCGTCCCGCCGAGCTCGGCCACTGGGAGCAGGAGCTGTTGGCGGCCCTCGATCGTTATGCGGCGCTCTACCCGCAGGCCGACAAGACGCCCAACATCATCTACCGGGCGGCCTGGTTGCTCTACCACAAGAACCACTTCGCCGAGGCCTCGCAGCGTTTCCGGCAGGTGATCGCCATGGATCCCTCCTCCCGCGAGGCCGAGCAGGCGGCGGAGCTGATCATGGACTCGCTGGCCCTGGTGGAGGACTGGTCCACCCTGTGCGCGGTGGCGCGGGCCTTCTGGCAGCAGCAGGGACTGGGTTCGGAGGCCTTCAGGCTCGACGCCCGCGAGGTGCACGCCCGTGCGCGCTTCAGGCTGGTGGAAGCAGCGCTGGAGGCTGGTGGCGACCGGCGCGCGGCCGCGGCCGCCCTGCTGGCGCTGCAGCGCGAGCACCCCCAGGCGGCCATGGCCGATCTCGCCCTGCACAACGCCGCCTTCCACCTGCGACAGCTGGGGGCCACTGAGTTGGCCATGGAGGCATCGCTGCGCCTGGTGGAGGGCTACCCGGACAGCGCCTACCTGCCCGATCAGCTGGCTGCCCTGGGCTTCGACCACGAGTCCCTGGCCCAGTTCGCAGAGGCGGCCCAGTGGTATCAGAGGCTCTTCCGGCAGGCTCCTGGGCATGCCTCAGCCCCCGCCGCCCTGTACTCCGCCGCGCGTTTCCACCTGGCGCTGGGGGAATGGAGCAGGGCCGCCGACGCCCTGCAGCGCTACCTGGCGGCCTACCCGGCCCGCGCAGAGGCGGCCGAGATCGAGCTGGAGCTGGCCGGCATCTTCCAGGACAATGGGCGCTGGCAAGAGGCGGTTCGCATCTACCAGTCCTACCTCTCGGGCGCGGGCGTGGCGGCTGCTGCGGACCGGCGCGCCTACGCCTCGCTGCAGCTGGGTCTCTCGCTGCAGGCGCTGGACCGCGACGTCGCGGCGCGGCAGGCCTGGCAGCAGGCGGCGGACTGTTGGAGAGAAGACTCCCCGGATGGGGGCTCCGCCAGGGAAGCCGCGGCGCAGGCCCTCTTCCTCCTGGTCGAAGAGGACTTCGCCCGCTTCACGGCCCTGGGGATCCCGGGGCCGGCACAGGGCGCTCGCCTGGGCAAGCGCGCCACGGATCGGCTGCTGCAGCGGCAGACGCGAGACAAGGCGCTGGCCCTGCAGCAGCTGGAGCGGCGCTACGCTCAGGTGGTGGACAGCGGCTCGGGAGCCTGGGGCCTGGCCGCCCTGGCCAAGCTGGGCCAGGCCTACGAGAACATGTCCAGCAGCTTGTTGCAGAGCTACGTGCCGCCGCAGCTCTCCGCTGCGCAGCGGCAGCTGTACCTGGACGGACTGGAGGAGGAGGCCTGGTATCAGCGCGAGAAAGCGGCGGAGGCCTATGCCGCGGCGCTGTCCAAGGCCTTCGAGCTGTCGCTCTACACGCGGCCCATGGCGCTGGCCGCGCGACGCCTGGCCGAGCTGCGTCCGGAGGCCCAGGTGGGGCTGGAGGAGAAGATGCTGGCGCCCGTCTACTTCAGCGGGCCGGCACTGCAGCGCGACTACGCGCGGGAGCGCTGAAGCTCAGCGCGCCACGAGGTCTACGAGCACCACGTCGGGCGGAGCCCAGCAGCGCAGCGGGATCTCGATGCCCCCCACGCCCCGAGAGACCACCAGGGTGAGCCCGCCCACGCGGTGCACGCCATGGGGGTAGCGCGCCCCCACGCCCCCTGGAACCCAGAGCGGATGGCCGCCGGGAAGCGCCAGCTGTCCGCCGTGGGTGTGGCCGCAGAGCAAGAGGCTCACATCGCGGCCCTGCAGGGCTGGCAGCACGTCGGGGGAGTGGCAGAGCGCGATGCGCAGGGCGGCGTCTCCGGCCTGAGCGCAAGCGGCTGCCACGTCTTCGTGGCCGGTCCAGGGCTCGTCGATGCCCAGCAGCGCCACCGCCTGGTGCGGCGGCGGGAGGCGCAGGGCCTGGTTGACCAGCACGCGCACGCCGGCTTCTCGCAGGGCCTGCTCGATCAGGCGGTGATCGGTCCATAGATCGTGGTTGCCCAGCACGGCTGCGCGGCAGCGTGCGGGCACCGCGGCCAGGCGCCGACTCAGCTCCCGGGTCATGGGCGGCTTCGCCCGCAGAAAGACGTAGTCCCCACCCAGGGCCAGCAGGTCGGGCCGGGCGGCGGTCAGCAGCTCGAAGGCGGTGTCCAGGGTGCGAGACGAGGTCGTGGGGCCCAGGTGCAGATCCGAGGCGAAGGCGATGCGCAGCGGGGGCGTGCCGGCGGGCAACAGGGCCAGCTCCAGCCGGACGCTTCGCACGCGCCGTGCCGCGGGCCACCGGCCCCAGAGCCATGCTGCCCAGCCCCCGCGGTAGACGCGCGCCAGCGTACGCTCGGCCAGCGCGCGCCCCCTGGAGTAATGTCGGCCTCGTCCTTCCGGCAAAAAATGGCCCTCGCAGGCGAACATAGCTCGCCGGGGGGGTTGGAGCCCGGCTCCCTTGGCGCGGGCCCATCGGCGATACCTGCGTTATTCTGCCCCCGTCCTACCATCCGGAGGAACCGTGCGCCGTACCTGTCTGTCTCTCGCCATTCTCTTCGCTGCCGCAGCGGTAGTGGGTTGTCCCGCCCCCACCGCGCCCGACCAGAAGGCCAAGGCGCCTGCCGCCAACGCCGGGCCCGCCAACGCCGGGCCTGCCAACGCCGCTCCCGCCGCCGCCAAGCCGGGCGATGCCGCCGCCGCGCCTCCTCCTGGACCTGCCGCCGCGCCTCCGGACGGCGCTCCCCCCAAGGGCGGCCCGGACATCAAGGAGCTGAGCTTCGCCAGGCTGATCGGTGAAGGTGAGTCCATCGACATCAGGGTCAAGGTCAATGGCGCCGAGACAGGCCAGGTGGACTTCATCGTCCTGGGCGGGGCGGGGCACGAAGTGGAGTTGGTGCACGTCGAGAAGTTCACGAAGAACGAGTTCCTGGTGAAAGCGCCGGCCACCTACCCCCAGCCCATCTACGTGAACGCGCTGTCGCTCGCCGAGGGCGAGGATCCCGGCCCCAACGCCGCCTCGGGAGCCTTGGCGGAGCCCATCAAGCTGGCCGGCGAGGACCTGCAGTTGGAGATCACCATCGGCGAGAACGTCGAGGTGCTCAAGGCCCTGATGCCCGTCTCCGATCAGCCGGACAAGGGTCCCGAGCCGCCTCCCCCGGTCGAGCCCGACGAGAACGCTCCGAAGTAGGCCGCCAGCCCAGCCAACCAAGAGCTCGAGCGCTGCGCGCTGGTCGCAGGCTTGAGCCGAGCTGCCTGCGGCCCATCACGACATCCGTGTCGCGTTCTGTCGAGGGCGCGGTCACATCGTGAACGATGGCCAAGGTCGGGCCAGCTGCGCCTCATGGCGCCGAGAATGCCCTTGAAATGTCACGTCCCGTAAAGTTTAGAAGAAAAAGCGATCAGCTCTGTCAAAAAATGGCACATGCTTTGCAATTGAGACCGAACAGCCGTGCCCCCCACTTGACAGGAGATCCGAATGCGCGTCGCCATCCTCCCTCTCGCCGCTCTCACCTTGTTCAGCCTGTCGTCTCTGGTGTGCGATGCGCGGGCCGACGAGCTGGACTTCGAACTCGAAGAGGAGGATCTGGAGTGGGAGATCGACGTCAAGACGGGGAGCGCGGACCCGGAGCTCGAGCTGGAAGAAGACCTGGACGAAGAGCTGGAGTTCTTCGAGGACGAGTTCGGCAGCTTCGACGAGGATGACGATCCCATGGTGAGCCTGGATCTCTCCGCTTCCCAGGCCCCGACGGCCGCCACCGTCGCACCGGCCACCCTGCGCCTGGAGGTGCTGGGCATGGAGCCGCTGGCGGACAACTACCCGGCGCGCATCGTGGCCACCGAGCGCGATGCCGTGGTCGTGGAGCTGCCCGTGCTGCTGGGCCGCTCGCGCGCTTCCTTCGAGGGGCCGGGATACTGGCTGCGGGCCGAGGTGCTTGTGGAGGGGCAGGTCACCACGTCCAGCTCCCAGTGGGTGGTCCCCGAGGGCCTGGCCGAGTACGGCCCCTCTTTCGCCTTCTTCAAGCTGCTGACGCCCGTCAATGCCAGCGCCGGCCAGCTGGAGATTCGCGTCTCCCGCGTGGACACCATGGGGCAGGCGCCCACCAGGCTCTTCTCGCGTGAGCTGGGCTTCTCGCTCTTCTAGTCGCCCCCGCGCTTCTGTTCCTCGCGCTCCCGCTGCAGACGCCGCTCCTCCTGGACCTCCTTGTGGCTGCGCTTTTTCGTCGCGATGCGGTGCTTGAGCCTGGCGCGCCGCACGTCCCGCCCCCAGATGCGCTGGATATGGACCAGGGGCTTGGGCGTGGAGCCCCCGCTCTCGCCGTGGTCGACGTGCACGTCGCCGATGGCCGCGGCTATGTGCATGGTCTGTTCGCGCAGCTCGGGGCGGCCCGAAGCCAGGGCGCAGAGCGCCACCACCATGGCGTGGCGGGTGCGGTTGCCGCGCTGGTGCACGTGCTGCTCGATGTCGCCGAGCAGGGGCAGGAACCACTCATCCGCGATGGGCTCCTGGTCGGGCCTGGGCGTCGCCTGGGCCAGCACCGAGACCAGGTTCCAGGCCACCTGGCCGTATGGATCGCGCTCTGAAGCGTGCCAGGCCTCCACGACCGCTTGTGCGTGGGCCGTCCTGGCCGCCAGGCCGCTCAGGGCGTCGGCGGCCAGGTAGTTGTCGCAGCTGGAGGTCCAGGCCTCGAGATCCTCGAGGCTCAGCTCATGCGGGTCGGCGATCAGGGTGGCCAGCACCCTGGCCTCGTGGCAGCCCGTGACCCACAGGGCTCGGGCCAGCTCGCCGTCGCGACCGATCTGGCCCGCCAGCTGGCGCAGCGGCCCGAAGCCGACCCCCAGCGCCCCATCGCTGACACCGTGGGCGGCGTAGACGGCGCGCACCTTGGCGCTACCCTCCGCTTCCAGCCTTGCCATCACCTCTTCGAGTTCCATGCTTCGCTCTCCTGCACGGGGGAGCGGCTACCTAACCCTTGCTCGACGGGCTGGAGGTATGGGGGGCATCAGAAGGCGGTTTGTTGACCGGCGGGCTGCCCACAGAATGGTCATCCATGCTGTCGGGGCGATTCCCCGAAGCATGAGACAGCCAACAGGGTCCGACAAACCGCGTGCGGCCAGGTGAGGTGGGTCCGCTTGCGCTCCGGCGCAGCCGCGGCTTGCGGTACGCTCGAGTCGGCCCGGGAAGTCATCCTCTCCCGAACGCCGGGATTCCCTGCCTGCCCGAG
>CAYVQL010000393.1:0-9083 GCA_964454135.1 uncultured Enterobacterales bacterium
GTCCCCCCCCGTGAGAGCACCAGGCCGCCCCTGGATTGATAATCCAGGGACGACCTGGCTGGCCGGTGGGGAACTGAACACCAGGGGGAGCCCTGGTAGTCCGCACGCGCAACTGCTCTTGCCTCGCCGGCGGGCCCGGTGGGTAGAGACCTCAGCGGCCCATGCGGCGCTGCTCACCGAGCCAGCGCGCCGCCGCTCGACGAACTTCCCCTGCGTCGCGGATTTTCGCGTCGCAGCCCAGCTCATCTTTCTGCTTCGGCTTGGCCAGCGAGAGCTGGGGCAGCGGCAGCTCGGCAGCTGCGAAGGCGCCCAACAAGCCCACCAGCTCGTCGGTACGGGTCTCGGGATCGGGGGCCAGGATGATGCGGAAGCCCTCGTCCGCCCCCAGGGCGCGCAGGGAGTCCGCCAGCTCGGCGGGCCAGCTGGCGCGCTCGTCCGGCGCGTTGGCCACCGAAGCCAGGCAGCCCGTCGGGCCGCCCACGCGCAGGGCACGCTGTCCCTCCTCGACGCCAGGCGGCCAGTCCTGACCCTCGCCCTCCTGGAAGCGCCGCTCGGGATCACGCTGCCCCTCCTGGCAGATGGCCGCCAGCTCCGCGTCCTGCTCGTAGAGCGTCGCGCAGTCGGCCAGCGGTTGGGTTCCCAGCAGGCGCAGGTGCTGCTGCAGCAGCCGCACGTCGGCCAGGGGATCCCGAGGGGCGTCGTCCGCCGCCGCAGCCCCCTGCACTCTCAAGTCGAACCGCAGCTGGCCCTGCACCTCGCGGGCCGAGACCGCGATGTCCAGCACCGGCGCCACCCCCAGCACGGACTCATCGGTCCAGGCCGCGGGCTGGCGGGCGTCCATCCCCAGCGGGCCCAGGGCCTCGCCCCCCACCAGGCCCAGCTCGAAGGGCCCGTAGCCCACCCAGGCGGCAGATGCCAACACGGGAAACAGGTCGGAGAAAGGTGTCTGTGGGGAGACCTCCACCAGGGCTGGCATGTCCGATGCCAGCAGTGGCGCCTCGATGTCGTCGTTGCTCTCGGGATCCATCCCGGCCCGCTCCCGCAAGGCCTTCATCAGGCGTCGATGGCGGGAGCCGCGCAGCACACCCGGCTTGCGCAGCGGCACCAGCTCCTGGCCGTCCAGGTACAACATGCCCTCCTCCAGCCGGATGACGGCATCTCCCGTGCTCTGCGAGAAGTCCGGCTTCGGGGCTTCTTCCTCGATTTGTTCCTTCTCGCAGCTCAGCAGCAAGAGGGCGATAAGCGCGATCATCTTCCAACCTCCCCAAGCGCCCTGGCCAGGTCCGTCCGACAGGGCAGGAGCCGGCTCCGGCGCTAGCCCTGGTGCTCCAGGGTGAGCTCCACCTCGCGCGCCGCGGCGATGCCGAGGCGCAGCTGCTGCACCGGCCCCGACAGGGCCTGGTCGTCAGGGGCCTCGTCCGCTTGCAGCGCCAGGGCCTCCAGGCGCAGGATCTTCAGGGCCATGACCAGCCCGTCCAGGCGTTCTTCCAGGTTCACACGACGCTCGTCAAGCTCTTCCAGGGCGCGCTCCAGCTCCTCGGGCTTGCTCCCCTCATGGGCCGCCCCTTCTTGCACTGACGCGGCGGCCTGGTAGACCGCGCTCAGCAGCTCGGTGATGCGCTCGGCCTGCTCGATGGCTTCGCGCAGCACCTGGTCCATCTGGCGCGGCACGCCCCCCGCGGCCCCCATGGCCGTGAGCACCTGGCCGGCCTCCTGGCGACAAGCCGTCAGCAGCTCTCCTGCCTTGCCTACCACCTTTGGCCGGACCGGAGCCTGGGGGCCCGCAGGCGCCGAATCTGGGGCCTGTCCCCTGCGCAGCAGGGCCACCACCCCGTGGATCCCCAGGAGGACCCCCCAGACCACCAGGGGATAGGGGAACCAGATGGGGACGCCCTGGCGGTCGAGGTCGAAGCCCACCGGTAGGGCGTTCAAGAGGAAGAAACCTGTGTTCCCCACCAGGTAGATCAGCAGGTGCATGGGAAAGCTGATACGCATCGCGAGCCTATTCATAGCACGTGCGGCGCCGCCGGGGGTGGCGATCAGCCACTCATTCCGCCAGCTCGGCCCCTCCGCCGGTGATCAGCAGTCGCTGGTAGCGAGCGTGACGGCGCGCCTCCTGCGGCTGTCCCAGGGCGAGCAGCAGCGTGGCCAGCCGCGCCTGCAGCTCGGGATCGAAGGGATTGATGCTCGCGGACGCTCGGTAGGCCGCCAGGGCCTCGCGCTGCCGTCCGGCGGAGAGCTCCAGCTCGCCGATGTTCTTCCAGGTCAGGGCGAAGTCGGGGTAGTCGGCCGCGGAAGCGCGCAGCTGCTCCAGGGCGAGCATATCGTCGCCCAGCATGCGATGGCAGCGCGCCGTGCGGTTGGCCAGCAGCGGGCTGCCCGGCTCATCCTCGGCGTAGGCCTTGGCGTACTCCGCCAGGGCCGCCTCGGGGCGGCCCATCTCCCTGAGCAGATCGCCCAGACGGGCGTAGCCAGCCAGATCCTGGCGCTGGGCCAGCAAGGGATCGTCGCCGTACTCTCCGCCGGCCCCGTCCAGCGCCAGCGGCAGGGCAGCCAGCTTGCGCTCCACCAGGTCGAGCTCGCGCAGCGCCTGGACAGCGTCTTCCATCAGGGGTTCGAAATCCTGATACCCCGCAGCGTGGGCCAGGGCCTGCCGCGCATCCTCTCCGTCCCGCACCCGCTCCAGCGTGCGCCGCAGGCAACCCGTTCCGCCCCGCTCGGCAGCCGTGGCCACCAGCACCTCCACCTGGGCGTAGGCCAGGGCGCCGCGCTCTGCCGAGGGCAGGAAGGCAAAGGAGGGATGCATCTCGTTGAAGCTCACCAGGTCGTCGGCCGCCAGCGCCCTTGCCACCGCGGCCTGGGCGTAGGGATCGAGGGAGACCTCGCGCTGTCCCCGCCACCAGGTCTCCAGGTAGCGCGCCAGGCCCTCTTGCAGCCAGACGGGCGTCAGGTCGTGGGAACAGTAGGAGACCACCTGGTGGATGTACTCGTGCACCAGCGTGTCCTGCCAGGCGTAGCCGCGGGCCAGGGCCCGGGGGCTGGTCAGGAGCAGCCGGGACCACTTGGAGATGGCGATCACCCCGGTCGTGGACACGGCCTGCTGCCCCAACCCGCTAGCCATCACGAAGCGTTTCCCAGTGGGGTAGATCTCCACCAGCAGATCCTGCGGAGGCAGGGCGCCCAGCTCGGGTTCCAGGACCCGACGCGCCGCCTCGAGGGCGTCGAAGGCCTCGTCCGCCAGGATGACGTCCGCGCCGGGGGCATGCCTCAAGATCAGATCGCCCCGTCGCAGCTCCAGAAAATCCGCTGTGGCCTCTCGCGTGGCCATGTAGTGCTCCAGCACGGGCGCCGCCTCGGGGCTGGCGGAGGCCACGGCCTCCATCTGGGAGACGGCCAGGGCGTAGCGTCCCTCGTGGAAGGCGGTCTGGGCAGCCAGCGCCAAGACCTCCGCATCGTCGGGTTCCTCAAGCAGCAGCTCGTCCGCCACGCGCCGTGCGCAGGGCACGTCGAGGCGAGCCAGGCACTCGGTGCCCTCCCGCGTACCGGCAGCCTGGACCGCAAAGGACCAGAAAAAGGCCCCCATGGCGGTACAGAGGCCGCCGCGCCTATTGCCGTACCAGCTCTTCATAGTACCGCCTGTTGAGCGCTTCGTACTCTTGGGGCACCGCGGCCTGCATGCCCTCCAGCAGGGCCTTGCGGTAGGCCTCCGGCGTGCGGAACTCCTCGGGCGCCGGGATCTCCACCCGCTGCCCCCGGGTCATTGGCTGGGGACCCTTGTCCCCGTCCTCTCTCGGCTTGTCACCGTCTTGGCTCCCGCCCTGACAGCGGCTGCACTGGGACATCTCCCGGGCGTCGCGCATGGCGCGCTCCAGCGCGCGCACCGCCTCGGCCAGGCCTTCCGCCGCGGAGCGTTGGGAACCCTCGCCCTGCAGGGCGGCGCCCTGCTCCAGCGAATTCTGCGCTCGCTCCATGTCCTGCGCGGCCCGCTCCACGCCGTCCTCCAGACCGGGCGCCCGCATGGGCAAGCCGCGAGCCACCTGGCGCGCCTGCTCCTGGACCTGCTCGTTGCGCTGGGCCAGCTGGGCCTGCTGGTCGGCCAACTGGCGCACGGCCTCACGCAGCTCCGGAGAGGCCTGGGAGAGGTCGTGCCGCGCCTGCTCCAGCTCCTCCCGCAGCAGCCTGGCCTCCTGCCGCGCCTCGGCCAGCGAGGCCTCGATGACCGCCTGCCGTGGCAGATCCTCCATGAACCGCCCATGGCGCCGCACCATGTCGTCGCTGCGCCCGACCGTCCACTCCACCCGCTCGGCCGCCTCGATGGCGCGATGGATGTCGCGCGCCTCGATGGACTCCCGCAGACCGCGCGCCTCGGCGGAGGCCTGCCGCGTCAGGCGCCCCTCGGCGGCCGGCCGCCGCGCCTCCCCCTCCATGGTCTCGGCCAGGGCCAGCAACTCGTCGGCCAGGGCGCCGGCCCGGCGGGCCAGCTCGTTCCACTTGCTGGTCAGCTGCTCGCCCTCGCCGCCATGCTCCTGCCGCAGCTGGGCTGTTCGCCCGGCCAGCGCTCGCTGCTCCTGCTCCATGGCCTGCAGCTCGCGCAGCAGGATCTCAGCCTGCATGGCCTTCTCCGCATCCTCTCGTTGGCGCTGCAGCTTCATCTGCTGGACCTGCTCCGCGAACTCGGACAGCTCCCGCGCCAGGCGGTCCGCCAGCGCGCGGGCGTCGTCCATGCGTCCCTCGGCGATGGCGCGCCGCAGCTCCTCCACCAGGTTGGAGCCGTCGCGCGCCCGGCTGTTGACGAACTCGGAGAGGTTGCCCTCTCCCAGCTCCAGCGCGGCCAGCGACAGGCGCTGTAGCAGGCGCTCCAGCCGATCCATGCGACTCAGCAGCTCGCCGGCCTCGTCGTCCCTGTGCTGCCGCAGGTTCTCGGCCTCCTCGGCCAGCTGGGCCACCAACTCGTCCAGGCGCTCCATGGCCATGGCGCGCACCACCTGGTCCAGGGTCAGGATGCCCATCTCCAGCTGGGCCACGAAGTCGTCTCGCAGCTCCAGCAGGGTCGCCAGGTCCCGCGAGTCCACGGCCTTTGACGGCTGCCCCTGGCCCAGGGCCTGCACGAAGCCCACCAGGGAGGCCTGGGCCTGGCGCACGGCCGCGACCACCGTGCCCTCGAAGCCCTCCCCGTCGAAGCCCTGCCACATGGCCTCCACCAGGGCCTCCAGGGGCTCCATGCGCTGGTTCACCTGGGCGCCCCAGGCCACCAGCTCGGCGCGCTCGCCCCGCGGAGGCCAGGGCTCCTCCAGGCTGTCCGCCAGGGCAGAGAGCAGCACGTCACGCAGCTGGCGCACCATGCGACGCCGGCGCGCAGCCTCGCCCTGCGGACCGAGCACCCGCACGCGCAGCGGCCGGGAGACGCCCGCCTTGCTGCCGCTGATGGCGTCGTTGTCCCACGCCAGCACCCGCACCCAGCCCTCGGAGCCTGGGAGGAGCCCCAGATCGGCAGGAGACACCGCCAGGGACTCGGAGAGACGCAAGGTCGCATCCAGGGGCTGGCGCAGCAGCTTGGGCGCACCCTCGCCCCCCTCGGCGGCGGACTCGGCCAGGGCCTCGACGCGCTGCACGCCGTAGTCGTCGCGGGCTGTCCAGTTGGCCGGGATGGGCTTGTCCCAGGCCACCTCCACGACGCCCTCGGGGGCCTCCAACAGCACCTCGGGCGCCAGGTCCTGATCGATCTCCACGGCGTGCGCGCGGCTGCGATCCTGGCCAGACGACGGCTCGCTGGCGCTGGCGGTGCCTCGCACGAGCAGGAAGCGCCAGCTGCCCGGCTGGCTGACCTCGAAAGAGGCCAGCAGGTCGCGCCCGTCCTGCAGTGTGGCCGGCATCAGCTGCGGCTCGCCGGAGCTCTCTCCGTCCGCCTGGGCGGAAGAACTCGGGGACGGCGTCCCGCCCTCCTGCAGCTCCAGCGCCAGCGCGGCGGAGTCGTAGCGCGCTGCGCTGCGGGCGCGGATTTCTACCAGCGTCCCCGGTGGGGCATGCACGTCTCCGGTGGAGTTGGGCACCACCAGGGGCTCCAGGCCCGTGTAGGCCGGATAGGCGTAGCGCAGCACGATGTCGCCTATCAGGGCGTCGCGCTCGTCGGCCTGCTGCGCCCGCAGCTCGGCGCTGGCCAGGGGCGCACCCAGCAGCAGCTGGGCCAGGGCCTGCCGGGGCGTCAGCGGACCCAGCACGCCCGCCAGAAGGCTCGCCAGCCCCACCATCGACACCAGCGCCAGCAGGCGTCCCAGGGGGCGCGCGCTGTGGATCTCCACCGGCCTCAGTCCGGAGACGGCCTGGGCCGTGCGCCGCACCGCGCGGTCCAGCAGGGCGGCGGACTCGCCTTGGCGCGGACCGCCACGGCGCTCCGCCACGGTCAAGAGCCGCCCGCGCAGGGCGGGCCGGGCCCGCTCAACCAGGCGCGCCTGCCGCAGCCGATCCCCGGCCGCCGACAGGCGCAGGCCCGCCGGCCAGACCAGCGCCGCCAGCGAAATCGACACCAGCAGCGCCCAGAACAGGCCCTGGGCCAGGCCCTGGGGCAGCCTCCACAACACCAGGAACAGGGCCAGCAGACCCGCCAGCAACGCGGCGCCCGTCAGCTGCAGCAGCGCGCGCAACAACAGCAACCAGCGCTCGCGGCGCACGAGCGCGTTCAGCAGACGATGGATGCGGGCGCGCTGTTCGGACATGGACCTCGTGCGCTCTGCTCGAAGACACCCCTAGCGCGCAGGGGTTTCCGTCACCACGCAGGAAAAACGCCGCCAGCGCTCCGTTTTTTGGGGGGAAGACAGATTCTTCCCCCCCTATCCGAGGCGGACACCGCCTCTCCCCCCCCATCTTCGCCGCTTGATGAGCGGCGCAGGGCTGCATGAGCAGCCCTGAAACAGCGCTTCGGAAGCTCCGCGAGCTGTCGGCAGGATCGACTTTTTCGTTCGATACCGGCCAGAGATATCCGCAGGATCCGGGGCCTCGCTGGGCGCTCTGCGCCGGGCCAGCCTGCATCCGCCCATTGAAGCGCAGTCGGCAGCGGCGGTAAGATTCGTCCGCCCCCGCATCCAGAGGTGCCCCCTGCCCCCACACCCATCTGTCAAGGCGCGCGCGCCTGAGCTTCCGGATCCCGCACTCATCAACGAGGATATCCGGCCCACCCTGCCCGCCGAGCGCCGCTGGTCGGTGCTCAACATGGCCGCGCTCTGGATTGGCATGGTGGTCTGCGTGCCCACCTATATGCTGGCGGGAGGCCTGATCGAGCAGGGCATGAACTGGTGGCAGGCGCTGCTCACCGTGCTGCTGGGCAACGTCATCGTGCTGGTCCCCATGATCCTCAACGGGCACCCGGGCACCGCCTACGGCGTGCCCTTCCCGGTCCTGGCCCGCGCCAGCTTCGGCATCTGGGGGGCCAACATCCCGGCGCTGCTGCGCGGTCTGGTGGCCTGCGGTTGGTTCGGCATCCAGACCTGGATCGGCGGCAGCGCCATCTACCAGCTGCTGAACGGGCTCTTCGATGGGACCCTGAGCGGAGCGCCCCTGCCCGTGCTGGGCATCAACGCCGCCCAGACGGCCTGCTTCCTGGGCTTCTGGGCCATCCAGCTGCTGATCATCTGGTACGGCATCGAGACCATCCGCATCCTGGAGAGCCTGGCCGCCCCCTTCCTGATCGCCATGGGACTGGCCTTGTTGGGTTGGGCCTGGGTCAAGGCCGACGGCTTCGGCCCCATGCTGGCCACACCCTCCCAGTTCGCAGCAGGCGGCCCCAAGGAGGGCCAGTTCCTGCGGGTCTTCTTCCCCTCGCTGACCGCCATGGTGGGCTTCTGGGCCACCCTCTCCCTCAATATTCCGGATTTCACCCGCTACGCGCGCAGCCAGCGCGACCAGGTGCTGGGTCAGGCTCTGGGCCTGCCCTTCTTCATGCTGCTCTTCTCCTTCATCGGGGTGGCGGTCACCAGCGCCACCACCGTCATCTACGGCGAGGCCGTGTGGGATCCAACGGTGCTGCTGGGCCGCATGGGCGGCGGCTTCAGCGTGGCCATCAGCCTCTTCGCCCTGTCGGTGGCCACCCTGTCCACCAACATCGCCGCCAACGTGGTCAGCCCGGCCAACGCCATGATCAACCTGGCGCCACGCAGCATCTCCTTCCGCGTCGGCGGCCTGATCACCGCTGGGCTGGGCGTGGCCATGTTCCCCTGGAAGCTGCTGGAGTCGGCCGGCGACTACATCTTCGTCTGGCTGACCGGCTATTCGGCGCTGCTGGGCCCCCTGGGGGGCATCCTGATCGTGGACTACTTCGTACTGCGGGACATGCACCTGGACATCGACGCCTTGTACCAGCGCCGCGGCGCCTACAGCTACCGCGGCGGCTACAACCCCGTGGCGCTGCTGGCCCTGGGCCTGGGCGTGCTGCCCAACATCCCCGGTTTCCTGCACGCGGCGGGCGCCCTGGACCAGGTGCCCGCCATCTTCGACAGCATCTACACCTACGCCTGGTTCGTGGGCTTCGCCATCTCCGGCGGACTCTACTGGCTGCTCTCTCCGGGCTCGCAAAAGAAGCCCGCTGATGCCCTCAAGACCAAGGGCAGCTGATCCGATTCCGACACGACGCCTCCGGAGGAACTCCATCATGCGCACCCGTCTGCACACCGCGACCGTCTGTTGTCTGCTCTTTGCGATCGCCTGCCGCGCCGATCCCGCCGATGTGAAGCCAGGGGACAGCGACACGCCCACGACCTACACCTACGGCGACGCCGACGGCGACGGCTACGGCGACGAGGACTGCGACGACAACGACGCATCCATCCACCCCGATGCGCAAGAAGAGTGCGACGAGGTGGACAACGACTGCGACGGCGAGACGGACGAGGGGGTCACCAGCACCTGGTACGCCGACGCGGATGGCGACGGCTTCGGCGACGCCGACAGCACTGCCGAGGCCTGCCAGGCGCCCAGCGGCTACACGGACGACGACAGCGACTGCGACGACGGCGACCCCACGATCCACCCCGGCGCCGACGAGCTCTGCGACGAGCTGGCCAACGACTGCGACGGCGAGGGCGCCGAAGGCG
>CAYVQL010000394.1:0-9025 GCA_964454135.1 uncultured Enterobacterales bacterium
CAGCGTTGGCCTCGACCCGTGCCTTTGCCAGATCGGCCCTTTCTGGACGGGAACTGGCAAGATGAGGAACGAAAAAGGGGCGGCGCGTTTGTATCCAAGCGCTGGCAGCAGGGCACCTCCCAGGCGGCAGGAGGGTGATGGGGGCTACCCTCAGCGCTTGTCCGCGCGCCTGATGGCCTGCAGATCCCAGGCCACGGCCCAGTCGTCCTCCACCTGGGGCGGGCCCAGCAGGCGCGCCACGGCTCCGCGGGCGTGCTCGGCCTTGCGGGCGCCGTCGACGCGCTGCGGCCCCTTCCAGCACTGGTCGCCGAAGCCGCGCTTGAAGAGGTCCACGTGGACCACGACCCAGCGCGCGCTGTGCTCGCCCTGCAGGGGCACGGGCTGGGCCTGCAGGCCGGCCGCCGCGTCGATCAGGGCGGCCACCAGCGGATCCTGGCGCACACGCTCCACGAAGCCCGGGGGTCTGAGGAAGGGTTCGCCGTCTGCCATGCCGCCCAGCAGGGGCTGGCGGTGCAAGCCCTGGTAGTGGATGATCTCGGTGGTGCAGGGAAAGGGCAGGTCGAGGACGATGCCCGGGGCCTGGCGCAAGACGTCCACGTAGGCCGGTCGGGCGATGGCGGTGGGCACCACCATGCTGCCGTTGTCGTAGATGGGCGCGATGCCCAGCGCCAGGGCGGCGGCCAGCGCCAGCACCCCGTGGCTGCGCCGGCGCAGGCGCGCGTCCATGGCCTCTGCCAGGGCCAGCGTGGCGATCAAGGCCAGCGCGGCCCAGAAGCGCTCCGGGAAGAGAAAGCGCTGGAACCCCGGCAGCATGGCCTCGGCGGCCGCCCACAGGGGATTCCCGAGCTGCTGTCCGAACAGCGCGACGCCCGGTCCCAGCATGGCCAGCAGGCCGACGACGCTGGGCAGCAGCCACAGCAGCCGGCGGCGGCTGGCCGCCAGGACGACGACCAGCAGCAGGTAGCCCCGCCAGGGGAGCACCCCCAGCTTCTCGACCAGCGGCAGGCTGCGGTGGTGCTCGGCAGCCATGCGGAAGGCGGCGAGAGCCTCCGCATCCGCGCCCATCACGGCGCCGCTGGCGATGCGCGCCATCATCGTGACCACGAAGGGCGCTGCCAGCGCCGCTGCCACGGCGGCCGCCAGGGCCAGCCGCAGCCACCAGCCGCGGTCGCGGCGCCAGCCGTAGAGCAGCAGCAGCGGGCCCATCACCAGCAGGAAGATGTGCCCGGTGTACCAGTAGGTCAGGGCTTGCAGGAAGAGGAAGAGCCCGCCCAGCAGCGGCCGGCGCCAGCGGCGATCGCGGTCCATGGCGAAGAGCTCGCGCAGTGCCAGCGGCCAGAACCAGAGCAGGGCCTGGGTCATGCGGCCGCCGTTGAGCTCGTGGAGCACGAAGGGGTGCAGCTCGAAGACCAGGCAGCCCGCCAGGATCGCCAGGCGGGACTGGAAGAGCGAGCGCAGCAGGGCCCGCATGGCCAGGGCGTTGCCGAAGAGGATCAGCGCCACCGTGGGCGCCATATAGCCAGGAGAACCGAAGATGGCGTGGAATGGCAGCCCCACGACCATGTCGACGAAGTTGTTGCCCGTGTGGGCGAAGATGTCTTCACCTACCGGGTGGAAGAGCCAGGGCGTCCAGCTGGGATTCACCAGCTCCCGCGCGCAGTGGGCGATCCACTCCTGATACCAGAGCGTGCCCCACATGTCGGTGCCGGTGCCCACGGCCTTGCCGAAGGCGCTGCACACCGCGAACAGGGCGCAGGCCAGGTAGGTTCCGATCTCCAGCCCGGTGCGCAGGCGTTCGCGGGACACGGATCAGAGTCCCTGGCGGTTGATCAGGATCGAGAGCTCCTTGCTGGCCCGCTTGGGGTTGGCAGGCGCCCAGATCCAGTCCATGGAGAAGCCGGCGTTTCCCGCGGCGATATCGGTCCATCCGTCGCCGTTCAGGTCCCCAAGCGCCAAGGAGGAGGGTTCGAAGCCGGCGCCATAGTCCTGGCGCCGTTGGAAGCCGCCCTGGCCGTCGCCGAAGCGAACGGTCGCTGCGCAGGAGTTGTAGCAGGTGGCCACCAGATCCACGTGGCCGTCCCGGTCCATGTCTGCGGCGGCCAGGCGCCCCGGTGTGCGGGGCGTGACGTAGGCGCTTGGCGAATCCAGGCTGCCGTCCCCGCGGCCCAACAGGACCGAGATGCTGTCCCCGCCCGCGTTGGCGGTGGCCAGATCCTGCAGGCCGTCGCCGTTCAGGTCGGCCAGCACGGCCGAGGTGGGGCGCCGCCCCACCGCGTGGCTTCCCGCGTTTCGCAGCGTCCCGTCCTGCGTGCCGAGCAGCACCGTGGCGATACCCTGCTTCGCTGAGGTGGCGGCGGCATCTGGCCAGCCATCCCCGTTCAGGTCGCCCACGGCCAGCCCCGACACGGCGTCATCGAGTTCGACCCAGGAAGGAGCCTGGAAGTTCCTGTTGCCGCGGCCCGCCAGGGTGGCCAGCCTGGCAGCGCCGCCATCGCCCGCGATCAGGTCCAGGGTTCCGTTGCCGTCGAGATCCGCCACGGCCAGGGCTGAGGGGCTGGCGCCGGCCAGCGGGATGGGCTGCGCGGCTTGCAGGCCCTGCGCGCTGCCCGCCAGCAGGCTCAGCGAGCTCCCTCGGGAGGCGGCCGCCACCAGGTCCGGGAAGCCGTCGCCGTCGAAATCCCCCAGCGCCACGGCCACAGGGCGCTGCCCGACACGGTGGGCGACATGCCGCTTGAAGACGCCCTGGCCGTCGTTGTAGGAGGCGGTGATCGTGTGCTTGGTGAGGTTGGCGGTCACCAGGTCCAGGTCGCCGTCCCGGTCCAGGTCCCCGGCGTCCATGGAGATCGCCATGGCACCGATGTCGTAGCCGGGCGTGGAGACCTGGCCGCCCTCGGCCGCGCCCAGGAAGACGGACACGTTCCAGCCCCCGGCGTTGGCCGCCGCGATGTCGGCCCTCCCGTCTTGGTTGAAGTCCGCCACGGCCACGGCGTTGACACAGTGCCCGGCCTCCAGGAAGGTCCCGGGATCGAAGCTGCCGTCGCCCCTGCCCAGGTGCACGCTCACCTTGGCCGGGCTGCCGCCGTTGGCCACGACCAGGTCGAGCTTGCCATCGCCGTTCATGTCCTCAGCCAGCACGTGGTCGGGGACCGGCCCGGCGGGGACCGTGGACGCGGCGAACTGCCCGCCACCCTGGCCCAGGAAGATGGAGACGGTGTCGCTCTTGTTGTCGGCCACCGCCAGGTCCTGGCGGCCGTCGCCGTTCAGGTCGGCCGCCTCCACCCAGAAGGGCTGGCGACCCGTGGGCAGGCGCTGGGCGCGGCGGTAGCCGCCGCGCCCATCTCCCCGGTAGATGACCAGCTCGTGCTCGTAGCGATGAGCCACCGCCAGGTCGACGATGCCGTCGCCGTCCAGGTCGGCGGCGTCGGCACCCACGGCTCCGTGTTCGGTCGGAATCTCCACGGGCCGATCGAAGCTGCCATCCTCCAGGGCGTGCAGCGCGGCCAGGCTCTTGCCGATGGCTTCGGGTTGGGCGTGGACGGCCCGGGTCACCAGCAGATCCTGGCGGCCATCGCCGTTCAGATCGGCGGAGACGATGCCTTCCACGTCGTGCAGCTCCACGAAGCCACGCCCGTAGAGGTTGGGCCTGGAGACGGGCCCACCGGAAAAGGCCTTCTCGGCGTAGATCCTGGTGAAGGCTCCGCCCCCGGTGCCGCGCATGATGTTGAGCTTGCCGTCGGCCTGGGTGGTGACGGCCAGGTCGGTCAAGCCGTCGCCGTCGAAGTCGCTGGCCAGCACTCCGCGCACCATGCCGCCCACCTCCAGGCGCTGGGCATCGTGGAAGCTGCCGTCGCCCCTGCCCAGCACGATGTCCACGCTGTCGCCCACGTCGGTGGCCGCGATCAGGTCCGCGTGGCCATCGCTGTCCACATCGGCGCTCACCATCCACTCCGCGTTGCCGGCCACCGTGTAGTCCAGGCGCGAGTGGAAGAGGGGAACGGTGGTGGAGCCGGAGTGGCCCTGCTTGCGAATGGGGGCCGAGCTGATGGGGTTCGGCTGCGGGACGGAGACCGAGCCGGAGGGGGGCGGTCGCTCGTCGCCTGCGCAGATGAGCAGGGAGATGGCCAGCGCCAGGATGAGCAGGATCGACCCCAGCACCGCCAGCTGCTGCGCTCTCCGCCTGGTATGCTGCTTCGCCATTCTGTCCTTCTAGCGTGGAGGGCGGTGCGTGGCCCCCTTATGGTTCCTGGAAGGCGCGCTTCAGAACGCCCTCCCGCTCCAGCAGCTCTTCCAGGGCCTGGGCCAGCAGCTCGTGCCCGTAGGCGTTGGGGTGGTTGCCGTCGATGCTCGTGAGCGGGCGTACGCGGCGGTGCGACTCCAGGTACTGGTAGATCTCATTCGCCACGTAGCGGTCGCGCTGTGGCTTGCGGGCCTCGATCAGGATCTCGGCCTGGCCGTCGCGCATGCGCAGCAGGCGCTGGCGCTCTCCCTCGTGGGACAGGACCAGCCCGTCGCGCTCCTCGTGCGCCACGGAGAGAGCTCCGGAGTCCAGGACGGGGATCCCGTTCTCTGCGGCGAAGGCCTTCATCTCGTCGATCCAGCGCTGGCCGTCGGGGAAGAAGAAGCTGGTGAAGGTGGGCGTGAAGAGCACCAGCTGGAAGCCCTGGCTGCGGGAGAGGTCCAGCACACGCTGCAGCTGCTGCCGGTAGCGCGCCAGGTAGCGGCGGTACTCGTCCTCGGTGACCCACAGGCGGAAGGGGGCGCCACCCGTGTGGCAAGGGAAGAAGGCCGTGTCCGCGCCCGGAGCGTAGACCACCACGTCGGGCTCCAGGCGCAGCACGTGCTGTTCCATCAGGTCCAGGATCTGCTGGGGCTGCTTGGCCAGGCCGGCGTTGATCACGCGGATGTCCCGGTCGCGGTGGCGCTTGCGCAGGCGCTCTCCCAGCAGGTGGGGGTAGGTCTCGTCGTCGTCCACCCCCGCACCCAGGGTGACGCACTCCCCCACGCAGGCGATGCGCAGCTGGCCAGGGGGCTTCTGCACGGGGAGCTCCTCGTCGCGGAAGCCCAGCGAGTTGGTGGAGATGGTGAAGACGGTCACGCGGCGGATGCTCTCGGGATCGGACAGGTATTCGGCGATGGAGTGGGGCCGTCCCGGGATCGCCACGCGCTGGGAGTCGACATCAGGCGTGGAATACTCGAACTCCGCCACGATGGGGTTGAGGTAGTTGTGCAGGTGCAGGCCCATCGCCGCGATCAGCGCCGCGATCAAAAGCCCAATCAGGCTCTCGACGAGGCAGGTGAGTCTCTTCTTCAAGGAGAGCCCCCCTGGCGATCGGGTGTGGAACCCGGCGCCGTTTGTGTCGTCGTTTCGAGCAGCTCCAGCACGGTCTCCGCCAGCCTGCGGGCCATGTCCTCGTAGCCGAGGTCGTTGAGGTGGCCGTCCCGCGCGAAATAGCGCTGGCCGCCCTGGAAGCGCCCCTTCGTCAGCGCCCTGAAAGCGTCCTCGTTGGCCGCCAGGGGAACCCCGAGCTCCTCGGCCAGCTGGCGCAGCACGCCGTTCGCCCGGCAGGGCATGGGGTATTCCTGCAGCAGCACCTGCGCATCGTTCTTGCGAGAGAGGGCGACCAGCTGCCGCAGGTCGTCGGCCATCCAGGCGTCCAGCTCGGCCTCGAAGCTCTCGGCCAGGTTCAGCTCCAGGTAGCTGGCCGCCAGCTCGCTGCGCTCGGCCAGGGGCTCCAGCAGCTCGATCAGCTCGGCGGTCCTGCCCTGGCGCTGGTAGGTCTGGACCAGGACGGTGTAGCAGCGGTCGAATTCGGGATCCCGCTCCAGGCAGGCCATGTTCCAGGCGATCGCTTCATTCCAGTCGCGGAAGCCGCGCACGGCTGCGACGCCCATGTAGTTGGGCGCGAAGTCGGGATCAGCCTCGATGCCACGGCGGAACCACTGCTCGGTATCCGCGGACAGGTTGTTGGCGTCGAGCCTGGTCTCGCCCACGCCGAAGTAGAGGCTGGGATCGGTGGGATCCGCCTTGATGCCTCGCGTGAACCACATGGCCGCGGTCTGCCCGTCGTGCAGATCCTGGTGCGCGCGGCCCAGGCCCCAGAAGCAGGAGCTGTTGCCGGGCGCCGCGGCCAGGCAGGCCTGGAAGTGTGGGATGGCTTGCTGGGGATGGCGCTGGTCCAGCAGCTTGGCCCCTTCCATGAAGTGCTCCGGGAAGGCGCTGTCCGCCTCGGGCGCGTGGGCCTGTTTCCAGCGAATATGCATCCCGAGCGAGGTGCCTCCCCCCATGGTCCAGATGAATGCGGCGGCGTCGGTGCCGCGCTTCCTGCGCAGATCGGTGGCGATGTTCCTGGCGAAGCGCACGATGCGCACCTGGTTCAGCAGCTCGTCCAGGATCGCGCCCCAGCTGCTCTTGCGGCTGTAGGACAGGTAGCCGTAGGCGTTGGCGCCGTTGCTGTTGCCGGCCATGGCCACCACCAACGCGGGCTTGGTGACCTCCAGCTGCTGCGGCAGCTGCGCCAGCACCATGGAGGAGTTGGAGCCCCCCAGGCCACCGTTGACGACCTGGTAGGTTTTCTGCCGGTCGAGGTTCAGCCTCCGCTCCAGCTGCGCTGGGTAGTCCATGCCTGACGAAGCGCCCACACCATAGGTGTGCGAGTCGCCGACGCAGAGGATGCGCGTACACGCCGGACACTCGGCCAGGGTGCTCTGCAGCAGCTCTTCCGCGTCGTGGCCCGGGCGTCCGCTCGGCCGCCAGTAGAGATCGCCGGTCACGCGCAGGGCTACTTCGAACAGGCTCAACACCAAGAGCGAGCCCAGCAGCGCCGCGAGCAGCTTTTCCCGGCCGCGCTTCATGGACCAGGGCTCCCTGGGGGGCGGACGACCGGCGTGGCGGGGGAAGATTCCATGCTGCCAGGCTCCGTAACCTCGTGACCTCCCCCCTGGGATGGCCATGTCGTGTCGCAGGTTACGGGCGGGCCCCATGAGCGCAGGAACGTCCCCCCCGTTTCTCTCGCTGGTCACGACTCGTCACAGTCCGGATCTTCGGGAGCGGGCTTGGCCACGGACAAGGTGACACCCCGGTCCGCGCTTCGTGCCCGCCCCCTGCGGGCTGGGGTCCTCCCCCGCAGCATCAGGAAGCTCCCATGCCCAGCCCCGTCCGCGTGCCTTCCGCGCTCCTGTCCCAGCTCTTCGACACCGCCTGCTGCCCGCCGGGGGAGACCATCCAGTCCCGGCTGATGCGCGGTCCGCCCGAGAGAGACGGCTGCAGGGAGTCCGTCGAGATCATCGAGGTTCTCGCACCCGAGTTCGTCGACCTGGACTGGGTCGAAGAGCGTCCGGCGGACCGCGCGGCCTGAGGAGCTGCGCTCGGGCCTTCAGTCCCCGCAGGGCCAGGTCCCCAGCGAGAGCGCGTTGTTGTCCTCGTCGCACTCGTTCACGGCGCCGCCCTCGTCTACGGCGACCCACAGCTCGGCGGGCCCCCAGTCCAGGTAGTCGATGACCAGCGGCCCCAGCACCACGCTGCTCCCCACCGCCAGGCCATTGACCGTGCTGCTGGCCAGCGCTTTGACGGAGCCGGCGTCATTCATGGTGAAAGAGACCTCGAACGCATCGGCGTCCACCAAGCCGCGGTTCTCCACCGGCAGGTAGAGCTGCGCCCTGCCCTGGGCGCATTCCTCGAGGCACCAGCTGGGCCCGCCTGGCACCAGATCGGCCAGCCAGGTGGGAGGGCCCTGCTCGGAGCCGCCGGCGCGGAAGTTGTTCCAGCTCAGCCAGTTCTCCGCCTGAGATGAGGGGATTCCCGCATCGCTGTCCACGTTGGTGATGTGGTAGGCGAACTGGTTCCACACCGGCCGGGCCGGGGCCCAGGAGTCGTTCAGGTCGCCGATGACCGTCACCCCCTGCCAGCCGCTGATGGCGTAGTCGTTCGACACGACGATGATCTCGGTGGAGCCGTCGTTGTCCACGTCGGCCACCAGCGGATACTCCATCAGGGTGCCCGAGGCGTGGTCCTTGGCGTCCAGCAGGATGCTGCCGTCGGGGCCGCTATAGACGTACAGGTCGTGCTCGTCGGCGTAGACCACCTCCGAGACGCCGTCCCCCTCGAAATCGAAGACCGAGGAACCGGTCTGGGAGCTGGAGTCGTCCTCGGTGGGATTGGACCAGACCTGGCTGCCGTCGGTGTCGAACATGGTGTAGGCGCCCAGGCCGGCCACTCCCACCTCGGGCTGCCCGTCGCCGTCGAAGTCGGCCACGGTGGGGGCGCCGCCCGTGCCCCCGCCGGGCAGTTCGCTCTGCCACAGGCGGCTGCCGTCGGTGTCCGACAGCGTGACCTGGCCGCCTGTCACGGTGACCACCTCGGGCAGGCCATCGCCGTCGAAATCCGCCACGGCCGGTTTGCCGTCGCTCTCGCCGTTGGTCCAGAGCGCGGAGCCGTCCATTTCGTAGACGGCGTTGCCGGCCACCACCTCGAGCTGCCCGTCCGCGTCCATGTCCACGGCGAAGCTCATGGAGTACCCGCCGCCGTTGCCGTAGGCGCCCTGGCCCAGCAGGTTGCCCATGCAATCGAAGATCTGCGCGCCGAAGATCACCTCGGCGCAGCCGTCGCCGTCCATGTCGGCGATGGCCGGGCAGCCGTAGTAGGACAGCTCGCTGCCCGCGGCCCACTTCAGCTGGCCGTCCCCTTCCAAGCAGACCACGGCCTCCTTGTAGCCGGCTGCGCAGACGTCTGGCAGGCCGTCGCCCTCCAGGTCTCCAATGGCCACGCCGCCCGCCGAGAAGAAGCTGTGGCCCTGCACGTCCAAGAAGGACCACCAGGTGCCGCTGCCGTCGCCGCTGATGGCTGTCAGGGCGCCTTCGCCCCGGTAGTCGCCGCCGGTGAAGGTGGAGAAGACGATGTCGGGAATGTCGCCGTCGTCCACCAGCCCGTCGCCGTTGTCGTCGGTCAGGTTGCCGATGGCCGGGGCGGCCATGATTGAGCCTCTCGTAAAAAGCCAGGCCCAATGCAGCGGACGCACTCCTCTCGTAG
>CAYVQL010000395.1:0-8894 GCA_964454135.1 uncultured Enterobacterales bacterium
TATCGGGGCCAGCAGCGCGGCCGTGGTGGTGCGGGCGGTCAAGGAGAGGGTGGAGCGCTGAGGGGCTGTCAGCCCGGTCCGGACTGGTCGCCGTACTCCCGCCAACGCACGAAGCGAAAGCGCGCGCTTCGTCGGATCGCATCGTCGTCACCCGCCTCCTCATGGACCACGCGCTCCGTCGTCGCCGTGAAACAGCGCACGCCGCGCGCCTGCAGGCCGGCCACCAGGGCGAAGCTCAGGTAGTAATCGCCGGCCACGAAGGCGCCTGCGGTGCCCAGCTCCAAGGCACGCTCGACCAGCTCCTGGGCCATGGTCCGGACCTGCGCCGTGTCCGCCTCGGGAGGAACCAGGGGCAGGCCCCCCGCCAGGTCCCGTGGCTCCCCCAGGCCCAGCTTTCGGGCGGCGTCCAGCTGCGGCGCCGTCCAGCCAGCCAGGGGGTGATTGGAGAGGTTGAGGAAGAGGGTGGGGTTTTTCATTTCTGGCATCCGGTGGATGCTACGAGGACCGATCCTCGTGTCGGTGGGGACGGATCTGCGGTCGCCATCTGACAGGCGCTCAGGGTCGAGCCTGGCGCCACAGCTTGCCGAACTCCCGGGCGAAGCGCTGGCGGCTGCCCAGCAGTTGCAGCGCCTGCGGGTGGGTGGCGTCGGTGGTCTCGTGCACCAATGCGTTGCGCAGGCTGCGCAGCTGGCGGGCCGCACCGCGGAGATCCACGGCGGTGCGGTCGTCGCGCAGTGCCGGATCCCCGCCCTCGGCCAGAACCTGCGTGGTGATGAGCGCCTCCATGGCGGCGGTGAGCGCCTCCACCCAGAGCCCCAGCCTTCTTGCGCGCTCCGCAAGCGCCCATTGCAGGTCGATCGGGCCGGTGGGATCAGTCCAGGAGAGCTCGCGCAGCAGACGCTTCCGAAAGAGGCGGGAGATGGATCCGGCGGCCAGGTTGCTCAAGGCCGCCTTGACGGACTGCAGGCTCTTGCGGACCTCCTTGGCCTGGAAGCTGCGCTCCTGGAAGGTGGCGTCATCCAGGCGCCGAGTGATGGCGGCAACGACGCCGTCCTTCTCGAGCAGGCCGGCAAAGACGCCGTAGTCCCCTCCTCCATCGTAGCGTGCCAGGGCCGAGAGCCAGTCAGCGATGCCCATGAGCCCCTCCAGAGGGATGACGGGCGTGTCGCCATCGGGCGGCGTCATGTCCAGGGCGCCGTAGTAGACGTTGCGCACCTGCGCGCTGCGTTCCTCCCGTAGCAGCAGCGCGGCCATCAGGCCCAGCATGGCCAGGTGGCGGAAGCCGTGGGTGACGTCCAGCCAGACCTGATCGCCGACGCCGATCTCCCTGGTCATGGTGGCCAGGATGTCCGCCTGCTCCTCGCTGTTGCGTCCAAGGGGGATCAGGCGCAGGTCGACGCGGCGGGGCCGGCCTTCCTTTTTCGGGAGGGCGTTGATCGCCTGCTCGAGGCTCCGCAGCAGCGCGGGCGAGACGCCTCCGTCCCACGCCCGCTCGGCGATCTTCTCGTAGAGCGTGTCGTCCACGCCCAGCTTCTCCGTCAGCACGTCCCACATGGAGGTGGGCGTGCCCAGGAAGAGCAGCCTGTCCGGTCCCGCCTTCTCCACGCCGCATAGCCAGTCGTAGAGCAGCAAGCCGAAGAAGGCGCCGTGCCTGCGGCTGCCGTCCGGGAAGCGGTAGCTGGCGGTGCGGTAGCTGGTGCCGGGGCCGACGCTGCGTCCCAGCACGGAGATCAGGTGGCTCGACATGGTCAGCTCCTTGTCACAGGGGGCGCAGCGTGTCTCGCCAACCACAGCTCACCGCTGTCCTGGCAGAACAGGGCCAGGGTGACGACGTGCTCCTGGCTCTGTTGAGCAGCGCGCAGCTCGCCCATGCGGTAGCGCGCCACGCAGTGTTCGGCCTGGGGCAGCAAGGTTGCGGGGATCCCCAACAGCATGGCTTGCGTGGCGGCTGCTGGTGCGTCAAAGACGCGCAGCAGCACTTCGTTTTCGTCGTGGGCTTCGTTCGGCGGGGGCAGCCGCAGCAGGGCGCTCCAAGGTTGGATGCCGCGCCACTCCAGCAGCTCTGGTTCCGGGGCGGGTGGGCCACTGGCGGTGGCGTCCAGCGGCGCGTAGGCAGGGAGGTCCAGGGCGACGTGCAGCGCCCCCCTCAGCTGGCTGGACAGCTCTCGGGCCGCGGTGCGCAGGCGTTCGCGCAGGCTGGGGTGGGCGCGCAGATCCTGCAGCCAGCGCGCGGCTTGCGCAGCGGAGATCGCGGGTGGAGACCAGCGCAACTCGATGGTGTCGAGCAGGCCCACCAGCTTGTCCAGCGTCATGGCCAGCTCGGGATCGGTCTCGTCCAGGTCGTGGCGGCAGGCGGCGGCCAGACTGCGCACGGCCACCTCAGCGGGCAGAAATGCCCGGCTGTTCTCCTGCAGCCATTCCAGGCAGGGCAGCAGCTGGTCCTCCAGGGTCTCGGCCGCGGCTTCGGCGGCGTAGCCCTGAGCGGCCAGCTCCGACAAGGCGCAGCGCACCAGCTCGACCCGGTCGAGTTGATCGAGCAGGTCCACGGCTGGTGAGAGCTGCGCTGCGGGTTCGGCGGGGCCTGCCTCCAGGGTCTTCGCCGCTTCGAGCCAGGCTTCCGGACAGGGCACCTGTGCGGCAGCCCTTGCGAGGGGGCCGCCGTCTTGTCGCACTATGGAGGCGAGTCGCTGCAGGATCCGGGGGAGATCATCGCAGTGCTCCGGTCGCAGTCGTTGCAGGCCCTTCCAGGCGGCTAGCAAGTCGTAGGCTGCGTCGCAGGCCGGGGTGCTGGGTTCGAGCAGGGCAGGAAGGTCGACTTCATCCAGGGCGAGCCAGCGCTCCATGGCGTCCACGGCCTGATCGAGCTGCAAATAGGCGATATCCGCAGGAGATGGCGCACCTGGCGGTAGGGGAGGCAGCTCCGGGCGGGTGAGCAGGATCTTCCAGTCCACGGTCACCTCCGGGCCTGGTGGGATGGTGCGCTGGCGGTGGCTCTGGCCTGCGCGTGCTCGGCGATGTGCTGGGAAGCGAGCTTGGCATTGCGGAATATGTCCACGGCCCCCGCGCTTGCCTTGCAGGGGATGGTGCGCAGGTTCATGATCGCCTCCCTGCCGTTCGAGGGCTCTTGTCCGGGAAGTGCCGGCCGAAGTGGCGCTTCCAGGTGGCGGGCGCGGTATTTTGGCGCGCCCGGTCTTTGGCGCGTTTCGTCCAGGCGTCCCAGGTTGGGCGCCTCAGTAGTGGGGAGCCCGGCTCGGCCAGCTCGTTCACCACCTGGCAGACGGTCCATCCGTCTGTGCGAGCGGGTTCCTCGTCCAGGATCGCGCGCTGGTGGTGCCAGGTGGGTTGGATTGCAGCGTAGCCGCTCCTGAAGGCCAGTTGGCGTTCGTCGCGCTGCCAGGGGCAGAGGCACTCACCGAGGCGACGCAGCTCCCGCGGCTCCCAGTGCTCGCCGCCCGCCAGCAGCGCCCGTCGAGTTCCGTCGAGCAGGGCGAGGCGCAGACGGTAGAGGAACACGGCGAAATAGCGCACCGTGGTTCTGTCTTCCCAGCGAACCAGGTCCACGGCCCGGCGCAGGCGGTCACGGCTGCGGGCCAGCTCCTGCACCGGAGCCGTGCGAGTCTCTCTCCGCGCATTGGATTCGCCGGGGCGAGCATCGATCTCCCACCCCTCAGCGATCCCCTCGTCGCGCTTGTCGCTGGCGTCCTGCACGGCGCGGCGGATGGCGGTGCGCAGCAGGGCCTTTGGATGTCGCACGTCCTGGTCCTTGCGCTGCACCTCAACCAGCGCAGCCAGCTTGTCCTGCGCGATCTCCTCCGCGCGTTCGGCAATGCCGCCCCTGGCGCGGCAGCGCGGCCAGCTGCGCAGGCAGTGCGCCGCGTAGCGCACGGCCCAGGATCTCAACGCGGCGAGCTGCTCATCGTCCATTTCGGCTCCCCATTGATGCAGTTCTTCAGCCCGTATCGTGAGCTGCGGCCCATGTCAGCAGACGCAGGCGTTCCGTGTGGTAAAGGGCCAGCCCGTGCCGCGTGTCGTGGTCGAGGTAGTAGATGCGCGCCCCCGAGCGCTGCCCTGCGACCAGGGTGGCCGCGGTCATCTCCTTCTTGCCCGGCGTAAGCTCCACGGCGCGAGCTCGCGGATCCGGCTCCTGTTCGAGCCAGGCGCTGATCCGCGCGACCGCGTTGCCCATGGCGCTCCACTCCAGCACAGCGGGCGGGTCGAAGCGCGGCGCGCAGGGACCCAGCCCGCCCTCGATGGAGGGTGCGAATGGCGCCGTCTGCGGCGTGCAGACGAGCAGGACGCGTCGGGGGGAGAAGGCCTTGCAGAGCAGCACGCAGAGCTCCCAGTTGCGCCCGACGTTCAGCGTCAGCCTGTTCACGGGGACCTGGCCCTGCAGGGAGGCCGCCAGGCGCTTGGCCAGACCGTCGACCAGCGCATGCATGTAGTAGCGCTGGCGCGCAGGGCCCCGTGGCAGGTAGCGGTTGGCGTACTCCGCCCTGGCTTGCAGGTTGTCGGCCAGAACGGGAGGGGGGGCGGCCAGGATCGCCAGATGCTCGCGCAGGCTGCGCAGCGGATCCCGGTCGCCGAAGGGGTAGGGGTGGATGCGCAGGTCGGATTCCGCAGCCGCGCGGGCCGGCTCGTGGTTGGCCGCGGGCACGAAGAGCTGCGTTCCAGCCAGGCCGAGATCGCGGACGGCGCGCAGCTTGGCTGGGATGTCCCTCACAGACTCGATGCCCTTGCCCGCCCAGGCGCCAGTGGCGAAGATCTCGCGCCGGGGCTGGCCGCCGTGGGCTGCCACATACAGGCCTGCGGCCAGGGTCGCCCAGGCTGAACGGGCATCGAAGCGCAGAGCCGAGAGATCCAGCCCGACGAGCTCCTCAGGCAAATCCAGGCCCCAATCCTGGATATCCAGCGCCCCGCGAGCCGCGGCGGCCTGCGCCCGCATGTCGCCTGGCAGCTGTGGCGAGTCGGTGGCCTGGCGGCGCCATTGCATGGGCAGGGCGCAGGCCCGGGCCAGCACGCCCTGCGCGCAGAGATCTCGGTGAAGGACGATGATCGGCGTCACGGAACCGTGACGATCGGGAGGGATGGGCGGTTCCAGGCGCTCTCTGCGGCGAGCTGCCGGCGTGAGCAGCCAACGGGCGAGCTGGCACCCCAGGTAGTCGCGCGCGGTGCCGGAGTCAGCGGCGCAGCGGGCCAGCCACTGCCTGTCCAGGATTTGCATATGCGCTCCGCTGGGGAGTTTCTAGCGCGTCGCCTCCTGCAGGGCCAATGAGCAGCGCTGGCGCCGCCAGCGCCAGCGGCTGGTCCGCGAGGACGCCGAGCAGGGCTTGGCGCTCCGCAGGGGAGAGCCGCGAATTGGGCGCGCTCAAGTCGTGGGGGCTCAGGCTCGCATGCGTAGGGGCCGGCTTCGCGAGCCGGCGCAGGGCTGGGATGGCGTGTTCCTCGACGGATCCGGCCGCGACCTGCAGGCGGATCAGCAGCGGCACGTCCTGGACGGCGATCGCCCGAAAGACGCTTCGCGGCCCCGCCATGTCGCTCCGTCCCCAGCCTCCCGTGCGGCGGTCCTCGGGCAGGCCCCAGTCCAGCTCCAGCACGTGGACATCCGCCACGCCGTGCAGCAGCGACCAGGCCCAGGGCGGGCCTGGGCGTGGGGACAAGCAAGTCCTGCGCGTCAAGCAGGCGGGGAGCGCCCGCCGGCAGGAGGCGGATCTGCTGCTTTGCCTCGAGGCTGGAACGCAGCAGGAGCTCCGGATCCTCGGGGCTCGCGTCATGGAGCGGGATCTCGTTCAAGGCGCGCTCCTGGGTGTTGGTGTTCGCCTTCGCTCGGCGCTACTGTGGACGACGCGGGTCAGAAGGCCATCTGACAGTCGTCCCTTGACGGTGCTGGAGATCCGCTGGCCCATTCCCAGCCCATACGAGGTATGCGCGTGACTTCTTCTTCCCATGTCTGGCTCACCCAGTTGCGGGCAACGCGCTTGGAGGCGGTGCTCGTCCCCGAGAGGTCATGGACCCTGGGGCGTTGGCCCGAGGCGACGCTGCGGGGGGCCCTGGGGCGCGCCCTGTTCCAGCTGGCCTGCCTGCGCGACGACAGGGATTGCAGGAGCTGCCGCTGGCGCCTTGACTGCCCGATCAGCTGCTGGTTCGAACCGCAGCTGGCGGGCATCTCCCGCCCCAGCTGCTTCGTGCCCCGGGCGCTGCACGCGCCCGGCGCCGAGCTGGGGCCGGAAAGGCCGCTGCGCATGGCCTGGACCTTTCTGCTCCTGCCCCCCCGGCCTTCGCTCTTCCTGGAGGCCCTGGTGCGCGCGGCCCGCCTGGGCCTGGATGGCGTGTCGCACCGCGTGGCCAGGGTGCAGGTCTACGGCAAGGGCGCGCCCACCCTGGTGCTGGCCGACGAGCGGGCGTTGGGGGACTGGCCGGAGCCGAGCCCCCTGGCGCAGGCGCTATCCATCCCGCGCCAGGTGCGAGGCCTGCGCCTGCGCTTCGAGAGGCCCTTCCAGCGCAAGGGCGGCAGACCGCCCAGCCCAGCGGACGTGGTCGACGCGGCCATCCAGCGTGCGCGTGGCGTGGCGCGGCTGCAGGGCGCCAGCATCCTGCACCGCTGGCCCAGCCTGGACGGGTTGCAGGGCAGCTGGGAGGGCCTGCGCCAGGAGCGGGGGACGCGCGCCTCTGCCAGCCAGCAGGGTGAGCGCATGCCCCTGGGCGGTTGGCTGGGCACGCTGCGGCTGGGGCCGGAGGTCGCTGGTTTCACCGATCTGCTGGCCGCCGCCGAGCTGCTGCACATCGGGCGCAAGACCAGCTTCGGCCTGGGGCGGCTGGCGCTGGATTGGGAGCTGGAGGGCAGGCCGGACTGAGCGGCAGTCCGCGCGCTTGTCAGACCATCGGGGCGGGGCCGTCTCTGTTGGGTGAACCGAGCCCTCGGAGCTGCTCATGTCCGTCCACGTCGTCATCCATGCTGCCACTGTTGCCGCTGCCGGCGTGGGCGCGGGCCTGGCGCCCATCCCAGGATCGGACGCGCCCGTGCTGGTGGGCATCCAGACCGCCATGATCATGGCGCTGGCCGAGGAGCTGGGCGCGCCCATGAAGAAGGCGGCCGCCGCGGAGCTGGTGCTCACCCTGGGCGCGACCATGGCGGGCCGCCATGCCAGTGCTGCGCTGCTGGGCTGGATCCCGGGTTTCGGGTCGCTGATCAACGCCTCGACCGCCGCCTCCCTGACCGAAGCCGTCGGCTGGGCCGCTGTGGCTTGGCTCGAGGAGCGCGCATTGGGCGGGCGTGGGCTGGCGAGGCCATGAGCTGGGCGAAGGCCAGCCCCTGGTCGCTCTCAGGGGACCTGGACGATCTGGCGCGGCGCTGGCGCGTGGAGCCGCGCGGCCAGCTGGGGGCTCGAGGTGGTGGCTCCTGGTTTCTGCGGATCCTGCCGTGGTTCGAACAGAGCGCGAAGGGTGCGGCGCCCGCGGACGGCGATGATCGCACTCAACGCCTTGCGCGGCAAGCCTCCCAACAGTCCGCTGACCGTGATCCCAAACGTCAAGCTGCCAAGGAGCAGCCCGGGAGGCCCCATGACCACGACACCAAGACAGGTTCTCGATCTGCTGGACCGCGGAGAGCTGGAGCCCGCCCACCGTCTTCTGCGCCAGGTCTTTCGCCTCGGTCCGCCCCAGGAGCAAGCTGAGGTCTGGGCTCGCGTCTGCGAGTCCGCGGGCATGTCGCTGCTCGCGCTGCAGGCCTGGCAGGCCGTGTTGGCACAGGATCGGGATGGTGCCGAAGCCTTGCGTCACCTGGCGGCCCTGCACGAGGAACGGGGCGACGCCCAGCGGGCTGCGGCCTGCCGGCAGCGCTTGAAGGACTTGGTGGGACCTCTGGCGCGCGAGGCCAGCGCCGTACCTGCGGCCGAAGCGGACGAGGCGCCCGCCCCGCCCCTGGGCGAGCCTGGAGACGGGGACCTTGTTCGCTTCGTGCACCTGTTCCAGGGTCGCGAGGGGGTGCACGCGCGGCAGTGGCATCAGCCCGGCCGCGGAGGGGGATACAGCCCGGTTGAGGCTCCGCTGACGGCCAAGCTGGTCGGTGCCCACCTGCGGGGCGGCGTCACGCTGGGCAGCTACCTGGTGCGCCGAGACGACCGGGTGGGGCAGCTGGCCTTCGACCTGGACGCCAGCAAGGCGGCGGTGGACAGGGCCTTTGGTGATGCCCAGGCCGCATCAGAGCTGCGCCGGCGGATCCACGAAGCCGGCCTGGCCTTGCTGGGAGGCCTGCGCGAGGCGGGCTTCGACCCTCTGCTGGTGGATAGCGGCTACAAGGGGCGGCACCTGTGGTGCCTCTTTCCCGAGCCAGAGGCAGCGAAGCGCGTACGGGCGCTTGGTCTGGCCTGGGCCCACGCGCTGGCTCCATCGGATCCCGAGCTCGGCATCGAGGTCTTTCCCAAGCAGGACCGCGTCCCCCCGGGCAAGCTGGGCAACCTGATCAAGCTCCCCCTGGGCATCCACCGCCGCACCGGGCGGCGCTGCGATCTGCTGGATGATCACGGCCAGCCGGCGAACGATCCTTGGGAGCGGCTGCGGAGCCTGCGCCGCGTGGCCCTGGCCGAGATCTCGCTGCCACCCCCACGGCTCCTGCCTCCGCAGGGCGGCAGCGCTGCGAAGCGGGGTGGTGAGGCCCAGCCGCAGCCGAAGATCCATGCCGCCGCCACAGACGCGCCTGCCGACGATGACTCTCCTGCACGTGGCGTACCACGCGCTCCCTTCAGCGAGGCCGACCTCAGCTCGCTGCCCCGACTCGATGCGGTGCTCACGGGCTGCGCGGTGCTGGCCGAAGTGGTGCGCCGCGCCCTGGAAGAGGGCCGGCTGGACCGCGGCGAGCGCATCGTGCTGGAGCACGCGCTGGGCCACCTGCCCGAGGG
>CAYVQL010000396.1:0-8796 GCA_964454135.1 uncultured Enterobacterales bacterium
AAAACGGCCAGAGAGAAATTCGAGATCAGCGCTCAGGATCTCTCAGGAATGAGGGTCCTGACTGGGGCACTAGTTCTCGTCCCGGGGCTGCGGCGGGCGCAGGAACATCTGGGCCGCGGTCTGGGCCGAGCGCAGCAGCTCGTCCCAGCTGCGGACCTGGCGCAGAGCCCGCCACACGTAGCTGGGTCGGTAGTAGAAGCGCAGGTAGGCCAGGCGTATCCAGCGTTCCACCTCGGCCTCGTCCAGATCGCAGAGCGGCCGGGGCACCTCCAGCTCCGGGCCGCCCAGGATGTACTCGCGCCACCAGTCGCGCCCCGTCTCCCGCAGCAGGATGTCGTAGAGCTCGGTGGCGGGCATGGGGGTGACCTTGCTGAACTGGGCGTAGTCCAGCTCCAGCTCGAGGGACAGGCGGATGGTCTGCCGGACAGTGGCTGCGTCCTCGTGGGGATTGCCGACCATGAAGTATCCGAAGCTATGCAGCCCTTCTTGACGCGTCTCTCGCAGGACCTGGCGCACGCGCTCCAGGTCCGTGGCCTTGCGCAGGACCTTGAGGATCTCGCGGTTGCCGCTCTCGATTCCGTAGTAGATGCGCGCGCAGCCCGCCCGGCGCATGGCGCGCAGCATGTCCCGATCCACGCAGTCCACGCGGCTGCGGGCCGCCCACACGAGCTTCAGCCCGCGGCGCTCGATCTCGTCGCAGATCGCCAGCACCCGGTCCTTGCGGATGGTGAAGCTGCTGTCGAAGAAGTCCAGCTCCCGCACGCCGAAGTCGCGGTGCGCCACTTCCAGTTCGTCCGCCACGTTGGCGGCGCTGCGCGGTCGGAAGGGCTTGGATCCCTGCTCGCAGAAGATGCAACGATAGGGGCAGCCGCGCGAGGTGATGATGGGCGTGAAGTTCTTGTACTTGGAGATAAAGGTGTAATAGCGCGAGTTCTCCACCAGGTGTCGCGCCGGGAAGGGCACCAGGTCCACGTCCATGCCCTGCTCAGGAGACGTCAGGCTCACCCGCTCGTCGCCCACGCCGCCTGGGCGCCAGGCCAGGCCAGGCACCTGCTGCAGGTCCCCACCCGTCACCAGCGCATGCAGCAGCTGGGGCAGGCAGTTCTCGGCCTCGCCGGTGACGGCGTAGTCGATCTCCGGGTAGCGCAGGCTCTCCTTGGGGTAGATGGACATGTGCACGCCCCCGGCGATGCTGGGCGCGTCCATGGCCCGCCGGATGGCTCGAATCCACTCCAGCGTCTGGAAAAACAGGTAGGTCGTGACGGTGTAGCCGACGAAATCCGGCTGAAAGGCGCGCAGGCGCTCGATGGTGCCTTCCAGCGAGAGACCCTCGGCGTTGGCGTCGACGAAGAGCACCTGGCAGCCCGCCGCCTCGGCCACCGCCGCCACGTAGAGCAGCGAGAGGCTGGGGATGACTCCGTAGTTCTCCTTGACCACGCGGATGCCGGGTTCGTTGCGCACCGCGCCGTAGGGCGGGTAGACCAGGGCGAGCTTGACCCCCTCCAGGCTGGGCCGGAAGAAGAGCGGGTCGTTCATGCGGGCTCCCGGGCCATGGGACGACCTTCATCGTATCGGGATGGGCCCGGCCGCGCCTGACAGGATCGGGCGGGAGTGCTATCGAGCCTTCGTGCGCCGCCACCTGCTCTCGCTGTCCCCTCTGCTGATCTGGGCCCTGCTGCTGCTGGGCATGGGGACGGGGATGCTGTGCTGGCTGGGCCGCAACCCCTTCCCCGACGGCTACCAGAACGAGTACCTGCACGTGGGCAACGCCTACGCCCTGTGGGAGGCGCTGTGCGCGCTGGACAGCTGGCACCTGCGCTACTACGTCGCCACGAACTACTGGCCGCCGCTGTTCTACATCGTCCCCTGGCCCCTGTTGAGCCTGGGCGAGTCCTGGCGGGAAGCGCTGGTCATGAGCAACCTGGTCTGGCTGGCTCTGGGCCTGTTCGCCGTGTACAAGCTGGCTGCGGGCCGCCTGGCGGGCGCCGCGGCCATGTTCTTCTTCGTCTTCAGCCCCGGCATCTTCGGCTCCCTGGTACGCTACGAGCCCAACGTGGCCCAGGCCAGCTGCGTGGCCCTGACCCTGCTGGCCCTCCATCGCAGCCAGGGCCTGCGGCGCCCTGGCTGGAGCCTGGCCACGGGCGGGCTGCTGGCCCTGGGGCTGCTGACCGACCGCCTTGGCACGCTGCCCTTTTTGGCGCTGCCCCTGCTGCTTGCGCTCTACCCCAGCCGCCTGACTCCGGCGCAGGGCGCCAGCATCGCCGGTGCGACCTCGGGCTCCGCCCCGCGATCCGGCAGGCGCAGGATCCCCTGGCGTGGCGCCTTGCTGCTGACGCTGGCCACGCTCGTGCTGGCCGGGCCCTGGTATCTGCAGTGGGCGCTGACCCAGCTGGAAGAGGTCACCAGCCAGCTCGCCGTGGGAGAGATCGACAGCGCGGGCAGCTTCACCGAGTTGGAAGAGACCAGCGCCGCCATCCGCTGGTTCTACTACCCCCTGGTGCTGCTGGACAGCCAGGCAGGCCCCCTGCTCGGCAGCGCCATGCTGCTGGCGCTCTTCTGGCCACCCGCTCGCCGTCGCGCCAGCAGCCACGGCTCCACCCCGCGCGGCCACCACCTCCTGCTGGCCACGGTCATCGGCGGCTGGGCGCTGTTCACCTGCATCCAGAAAAAGCAGGTCTTCTACACCCTGCCCCTGCTGGCTCCCCTGTCCGTCCTGGCCGGCAGGCTGTTGGCCCGCACCGGCGCCCTGCGCGGCCTGCTGCTGCTGCTTCTGCTCAGCGCCGGCCTGCACCAATACGGCTGGCGGCTCTGGGATCGGGGCTGGCCCCTCCTGCGGCAGCTGGGCGAGCCCGATCCCCTGCCCGCTGCGTGGGTCTTTCCGCGCCACGCGCTGGCCCGCCCGCCCAGCGACCAGCAGGTGCCCGTGGAAGCGCTCTGCCAAGCCCTGCAGACCGCCCAGGGAGACGTGGTCATCTTCAGCGAGGATCCGCGCTTCTACGAGGGCTTCCTGGTGCTGATGCTGCGCCAGTGCCAGCGCAGCTGGCCGGTGCGCGGGCTGCGGGGCGACCCCCAGGGCACCTACGAGTGGTTCCGCGCATCGGACAGCTTCTTGCACGTGGCCGACGGCTCTGCGCGTGGCTGGCCCACGGCCAGTGCCATGGAAGGGGCCCTGCTGGGAGACCACTACGACCTGGCGGAGCTGCCACCGGTGATCGAGATGATCGTCGAGGACGCTCCGGCCTGGTCCATGAGCGCGGAGTGGGAGCTGGAAGACGGCGCCTCGGCCAGGCTCTGGAGGCGTTGAGCGGGCTCTAGAACTGGCTGACCCCCAGCGCCTCGTCACGCTTGCGCAGAGCCTCGAGCAGCAGCCACTCGGTGCTGCCGCTCAGGTTGCGCTTGGTGAGGCCCTTGCCGAACTCGACGACGAAGCGGCCGTCTTGCAGAGCGACCAGGGCCTTGAGCGCCCGCTCTCCCCGCTCGTCTTCGAAGCGTGCGTAGGTCAACTGGCCCTTGACCACGCCCAGCCCCCCGGTCCCCTTGTCGGAGAAGATGCGCACGATGCCTGTGCGCCCGCCGAGCGTGAGGGTCTGCAACAGGTCTGGCAGGGGCAGGTCGGCCAGCTGGCCGCGGATGCCCCTCTCGGGCGCCTTGGCGGCGCGCTGGGCGAGCCGGCGGACTTTGGCGACCAGCAGATCCACGCTCACAGGACGGGTGAGCACGTCCTCCGCACCCTGCTCGAGCACCCGGGAGGCCGTGGGTCCGGACTTGGAGTCGGCCACGAAGAGCACGGGGATCTCGCGTGTGGCGACGTTCTCGCGCAGCCCGGTGAGCAGCAGCGTGCCCGAGAGGCCAGGCAGCTCGAGATCCGAGAGCAGACAGACGGGCTTGCGGTTGGCGGCGGTGCGGATGGCCTCGCGTCCGGAGGCCACCAGGACGATGTGGAAGCCCGCCCTGGTCAGCTGCAGCTCCAAGGCGGTGAGCAGGGCCGGATCCCGCAGCGCCAGCAAGACCTCGTTGCCGGAGTAGCGCGGAGAGGCCTCGGCGTGCAGCGACTCCCAGCGCAGCACCGCCGCCATGGCGTTGACCACGATGGGTGAGTGGTGGTGCACGTTGTCACCCAGGATGGCCGCCACGTCCATCTGCCCGGCCTGCCGGCGACGGACGATGGTGCGCACCGTATAGACGATCTCGGCCCCGGTGTGGGCGCCGATGGGACCGCCCCCGCCCAGGCGGTGCTCCAAGGCTCGCAGCAGCTCGTCGATGTGGTAGGGCGCGGGGAAGGCCTCGAGCAAGGCCCAGGCCAGGGGGAAGCGCGTTCCAGGGCCCTCGCCCTGGGTCATCTCCTGGGCCAGCTTCTTGAGCGCGGTCAAGTTCTCGATCTCCGAGAAGATGGCGCCCAGCACCACCGTGTCGACCTGGTCTCTGGGAAGCCCCATGCGCAGGGCCACGGAGCGGGCCATGTCCACCACGCGCCAGGTGCGGATGCGCACGTCCATGTCGCGCATCTCGCTGCCAGTGAGCAGGAAGCGCAGCAGGGAGAGGTAGAAGGTCGAGGACTCGCTGGGATCCACCACCGGGATCTTTCCGGGCCCGAAGGCGGAGAGGGTGGAGATCTGCAGCAGGGGCTGCAGACGCCGCCAGCCCTCGAGGTAGGGCTCCACGATGGCCTGCAGGTCGTTGCGGTACAGCAGCCGATTGATGTCCGCCGACTCCAGCATGCAGGCCACCTGCTCGGGATCGCGCGCGAACTCGGTCGTGCCGTCCTCCATGCCATCGAGACGCTCCAGGATGCGCAAGCGGCGCTCGTCGATCTCCAGCACCAGGGTCTTTTCCAGGTGCAGGGCGGACAGGGCCGACACCAGCTCGGGCTGCAGGCTGGGGACGGAGAACTCCTCCCAGTCGTCTTCGGGCGGCCCCAGCAGGCGCTCCACCAGGCGCAGAATCCCCGCTTTCGTGGCCACGAACATGCGTACGTGCGACACCAGGGCGTTGTCGCGCACCGCCTTCAAGCCCAGGATATTGGTGGGATCCGCCACCACTAAGCTCAAGGAGTCGCGGCGCTGGTTGTACATGAAGGGCACCATCAGGTGCCGCCGAACCAGCGGTGCGGGGACGACCCCCAGGGTTTCCTCGGGGATGGACAGCTGTTCCAGACGCGGGCTGGGCAGGAGGTTGAGCCGGTACTGGTGAGCCAAGGCCCGCGCCAGCTGTTCCTCGGTGAGCAGCTCCAGCTCCAGCGCCACCTTGCCAAAGCGCGCCCTGCCCCCCACGGCCAACTGATTGAGCACGGCGCCGACGTCCTCGACGGACATCAGGTCCAGCTCGCGGCAGACGGCTCCCAGGGGCGAGTATTCCATCGAGGTGACTCCGCAGACAGCATAACGGAGCCAGCAGCGCGGAGCAGTGTGCGCCGCCAGGAAGCGCGGCCCGGCGGCGCGTGGCGTCAGATGGAGACGCCGTGGACCACCGCCACGGCGTCCAGATCCAGCCCGCCGGTGTCGGCGGAGCATGGGTTGTGGCCGCTGTCGCGAATGCGCACATAGCGCGCCTGCTCCACACCGAGCTCGCTCAAGTCGAAGGCATCGCCACCGGCCTGGGCCGGATCCGTCGGATCCAGGTCGTTGACGCCAGAGGCGAACACAGGCTGCACCCCGGCGCAGCCGGGGTAGCCCCCTGCGGCGTCTTCGGGATCGCAGGGCCACTCGCTCCACGTCTCGCCGTCTTGGCTGACCGCCACGTGACCCGTCTCGCTCCAGCCGGTGAAGGCGTTCTCGAAAACCAGCAGGTCCGGGCCCTCGCCATCCCATAGCTGCAGGTCGTCGAAGGCCAGGACGATGGAGCCCTGCTCGCCCAGGGAGAGCACATCGGTGGAGCCTGCGGAGCTGCCCTCACCCTGCGGCGGGCCCAGCACGATGTCCGGCAGCGCCTCCTCGCCGAAGCCTGCGCAATCGCCGGGCTCGAAGGACACGACCCGATCCGCGAAGGCGTCGCTGGAGGGCGGCGCGGCGCTGTCCGCGGCAGGACCGCAGCCCTGCACGGCCAGCAACGCCGCCGCCGAGATACGATAGGCGGGCACAGGCCTAGTTCCCGCGCGGGATCAGGCGGCTCCAGCTGAAGCCGGAGCAGCCGCCTTTGGCCGGATCGCTGGGGTCCGCGCCAGGCGAGGCAGCGGCCTCTTCCGCCGTCTTGGCGTCGTAGACGATCTGGCAGTACCAGAGATCTCCCGCGCTCTCGGTCCAGTCGAAGCGGCTGTACCAGCCCGCATCCCAGGCGTTGGCCTTGTCGTTGGCCGCCACCAGGTAGTCGTCGTCGTTGCTGTACTCCGCAATGTGGTACTGGCTGATGGAGCCCGAGTAGTCCATCTCCCAGGACTCGGTGGCGATGGTGTGCACTCCGCCCCAGTCGTCGTCGTAGGTGCCGACGATCTCCAGCACGTCGCTGTCGGCATCGGTATCGGCATCGGTATCGGTATCGGTGTCGGTGTCGGTGTCGGTGTCGGCTTCGGGCTCGCCGCTGTCCTTGACGTCATCGCAGCCAACGCAGAGGGGAAGAAAGAGGGATATCCAGATCAGACGCTTCATCGGTGTCCTCCATCCCCAGGGGAGGAAGCGGAGGACCGAGGTCGCCAGCGTCCCTGACCCGGGGACGTTCGTGGGGACGGCTGGCAGGTCTCCCGGCTCGCGGCCTGCATCTCCACCGCCTTCCCGGACCATTGTCCAGTGGCTTCCTGGCAGAGCTTGACCGCTCACGGTGGCGGGACCGCGCCGGAATCTCACCGGCTTCCCTCGCGCGGGGCAACGAAACGCCCCACGGGATCCGCCGCCAGGCGGATCACCACGCCGCAAACAGGTTGGATTGTCAAGCGGGCCGGCGCAGTGGCTGGCCCCCGGTCAGGTAATCACCGTCCGCAGGCGGAGCAAGCCGCATTCCCGGGAGAAGGCTGGATCAGGCCTCGCGGGCTTCCAGCCAGCGCTCGGCCTCCAGGGCCGCCATGCAGCCGCTGCCAGCCGCGGTGATGGCCTGCTTGTAGTTGGTGTCCTGCACGTCGCCGCAGGCGAACACGCCGGGCACGCTGGTGGCGGCGCTGCCGGGTCTGGTGGCGATGTAGCCCTGCTCGTCCAGCTCCACCTGCCCGCGGAAGGCGTCCACGTTGGGCGTGTGGCCTATTCCCAGGAAGAAGCCGGTGGCGTCCAGCTCGCTGCGCTCTCCGGTGGCGACATCCTCCACCAGCACGCCACTCAGGCTCTGCTCGCCCTTCAGGTCCACGGGCACGCTGTTGAGCTGCCAGGCGATCTTGGGGTTGGCCTGGGCGCGCTGCTGCATGAACTTGCTGGCGCGCAGTTCCTTCCGACGGTGGACGATGGTGACCTTGCTGGCGAAGCGGGTCAGGAAGCCAGCCTCCTCCATGGCCGAGTCTCCTCCGCCCACCACCACCACGTGCTGCTCGCGGAAGAAGAAGCCATCGCAGGTGGCGCAGGCGCTGACCCCGCGGCCCATCAGTCGTTCTTCGGCGGGCAGGCCCAGGAAACGCGCAGACGCGCCGGTCGCGATGATGATGGCGCGGGCCCGGCCCTCCTCCCCCCCCACCAGGCGGTAGCGGAAGGGCTGCTCGTCCAGAAAGGTGGCCTCGACCAGCTCGGAGCGCAGTCGGGCGCCGAAGCGCTGGGCTTGGGCGCGCATCTTGTCCATCAGCTCGGGCCCCATCACGCCCTCGGGGAAGCCCGGGAAGTTCTCCACCTCGGTGGTGATGGTCAGCTGCCCTCCCGGCTGCAGCCCCTCGAAGACCAGAGGCCGCAGCTCAGCGCGGGCGGCGTAGATGGCCGCGGTCAGGCCAGCCGGGCCGGAACCGAAGATGACGATTTCTTCAACCTTGCTCATGATGCCTCCAGGAAAGAAGCACAGGATACTTCGCAGGCAGCGCTGACACCAGGCGGCCTCCATTGCCCATGCGATGCGTCACTGGGCTGGATCGTGACATCCGAGGGGCCTTGTTGGTCATTCTCCTCAAGACGGCTGCCCGCCATGCCGATGGGCATGCTGAGAGAACGCACTGTGGACCGTCCCTCGCCGCGCGTCTCCAAGGAGGATCGGCATGAAGCTGCGCCAACTGCTCTCCTGGCCCGCCCTCTCCCTGGTCGCCCTCGTAGGCGCCGTCGACTCGACGGAAGCCGAGAGTTCCTCCCCGGTGCCCACGCGCTGCATCGCGCGCTGGCACAAGCCCAGCGACACCTGCCGCCTGCCCGAGCCCCTGAGCGTCGAGGCCCTGGGTCGGGACGAGGAAGCGGCGCGCGACCTGGCCATGGACCGCATGCTGACCGCCATGGATGCCCTGCGCGCTTCTCACACCTGGGCTGCGCCTGACATCATGCGCGCCGTGGTGCGCCTGGCCACGCAGGACTGCGAGGAGCACCTGCTCAGCGAGACGATCTTCACCTGCTTCCCCGAGCCCCACCTGAAAGATGCGCGCTACTGCCACCTGGAGCTGCCCGTGGCGCTCTGCGCCAGCGGCCAGGAGTTCTCCGTAGCGGGCCGGGCCTGGCGTGACGGTGAGCGCGCCCGCACCGAGCTCTGCGGCTCCATCACCGACGGTATCGACTACCTGGAGCGTGATCCCCAGGCCGCCAAGGCCTGCGAGGCGCAGTGCTGGCAGACCAGTCGCTTGGAGTGCGGCCTGTACTAGTGCCGCCGCCCGGAAATCCCTGGCCAGGGATTCCCGGGGAGTGCTGACGCACCCTGCCGCTTCGCGGCACGGCTGCACTAGCCGATTTGTTGGGGGGCTGCGCCCCCCGCGCCTTC
>CAYVQL010000397.1:0-8654 GCA_964454135.1 uncultured Enterobacterales bacterium
AAAAAACAGGCCGACTCATCGTTGCGGCCGAATGGCCGCAACGATGACCAAGGCCCGGATAGGCGCCCTCCTCAAGCTCTGCGCTGCTGCTCGCGGGCTCGTGACACATCCTGCAGGGAGCCTTGCCCGATGCCCGGGCACTCGCGGGCGGCGGCCTGCCAGGCCTCGGGCGAAGCCAGGTTGACGGACCACCAGGGCCAGAGCCGACACTGCAGGGGGCGCACGGGGTAGACCAGGCAGGTTCGCCGCAGGGGATCGAGCAGGGTGCAGTCGCCGTCAGGACGCTCCAGCAGGCAGAGACGGCCGTGCACGCGCTTGAGGTGGCGCTGCGCGAGCGCGGCTGGGGTGAGATCCAGGTGGTGGGCCATGGTCTCGACGTCGAGGACGCGCACGTGCACGGTGCCAGGAGCGCCGCTGCAGCAATGGCCGCAGCGCTGACAGCTGAAGGCCAGGCCGGTGGCGTACCAGGGTTCTTGGGGGGCTGGGGGCATGGGAGGGGGTCTATCCTCCTGTGCCGCTAATAGAACCGCGCGAACAGCTCCAGCTTCTCGGGCAGGCTGCGCTTCCAGTGGAAGAGATTGAGGCAGGTGCGCCGGCAGCGGGCGCAGAGGGCGCGGTGGTGGGCGGCCTCGGGCGAGCACCAGGCCTGTTTGGGGGTCTGGTGCTCCAGGTCTCCGTAGGGTGGCAGCTCGGTGCAGGAGCGCAGCTTGCCGTCCGGCAGAATCACCAGGTGCTCCCAGGCGGTCCGGCAGCGGCGCGGGATCTGGTAGACCAGGTCGGCGTTGTGGTAGTAGCCGGCGATGCAGGACAAGAAGTAGTCGGAGTTGAGGATGGGCCATCCCTTGGCCTTCAGGTGGCGCAGCTCCGCCATGACCCGGTCCAGGGTCTCGAGATCTCCCACCCAATGCTGGGCCATGTTGGGGGGCAGTCTGCCGCCATCTGCGCGGAAGTCCGCCACGCGCTCGTCCGGGGTCAGGCCCTCACCGCGCCGGTAGGATGCCTCGTCTTCCGGATCGAGGTTGCGGTACTCTACCGGCTGGAAGCCGATGGCGTGCAGGCCGCGATCCTTGACCAGGTGGGCCAGGGGCACGAGATCCTGCAGGTTCTCGGCCAGCACATTGGTGCGGAAGGCGATGCGCGTCTCGGGCAGCCAGCGCTGCAGGTGAGGCAGGGCCTCCATGATTCGCGCGTGGGAGCCCGGAAAGACGCGCAGCTCGTCGTGCAGCTCCGGCCGCAGCGCATCCACCGAGATGGAGACGTTGAAGAGCCGAGCTTTGGCCAGGCGCCGGATGCGAGGCTCGGTCAAGAGCGAACCGTTGGTGGTGATGCCCGCCATGATGTCCTGCTGGGCGCAGAAGGCCAGCAGCTCGTCCAGCTGGGGGTAGAGCAGCGGTTCGCCCCCCAGGAAGTTGATGCGGTAGATGCCCAGCCAGCTCTTCAGCTGCAGCAGGGTCTTGCGCCACCAATCCAGCGGCATCTCGTCGACATGTCTCAAGCCCGGGTGATTGCAGAACGAGCAGCCGAAGTTGCAGCGCGAGGTGAGGATGGTGCAGACCATCTGGGGGCGGGACAGCTCGGGCCTGTCCAAGAGCTCCCCCAGCCGCGAGCCCGCCCACTTGCCGAAGAAGTGCGCTCCCACCTTCAACTTGTCGAGTCTTGCGGGCATGGAACCCTCCAAGCGACATCATGTCCTCGATTTCCCATCCTTGCGGACCGCTTCTCAAAAACAGCGTAGGGATAGGGAGCGGACCGCACAGCGTCGAACCAGCGGCTGCGCGGGCAAGAAGCTGCTACCCTGTGTCGGTCCAGCGCCGAACAGGAGCCCCCCATGCCCGTTCCCCTGCTGCTCGCCCTGCTCGTCCCCTCCGCGGTCGCCTCCACCTACGACGAGCCCTGGCAGGAGCAGGTCTTGCAGCGGGCCGACGCCCTGGTCAAGCTGCGCATCACCGCGACGGAAGACGGGAAGTTGGCCCGCTTCCAGCGCCTGGAGCAGCTGGCGGGCGTGAACGTGCCCGAGCGTGGAGCCATCGATCGCTACGACGCCCTGGCGGTCACCTCCTACTTTCCCGGTGCCGATTTCCCCCTGCAGTTCTCCAAGGGCGACGAGGGCTACTTCTTGCTGCGCGCCACGGACCAGGCGGATCGCTGGAGCATCCCCTCGCCCACGAGCGGCTTCGCCATGGCGGACGACAGCGGCGTCGTGGCCACCTTCCGTCATTCCTACCACCAGGCCATGGTGCCCGAGCAGTTGTACCGTGACGCCACCCTGGCCATCTTCCAGCACCTGCACGGCCAGGCCTGGGACGAGCAGGGCATGCGGGCTACCATGCGCGGGTTGCTGGACCAGGCCCCCATGACCTCCGCGGGCCCCCAGCTCGAACAGTTCTTCCAACAGCACGTGGCCCTGGAGAGCTGCTACCACTTCTGCCAGTCCGCCGATCTGGCGCGGCTGGAGCCCTTCCTGGCTTCGGACGGCTTCCACGTGCAGGTCTCGGCGGCACGGGCCATAAGCGCCATCGACACACCCGAAGCCCGCCAACGCCTCTTCCAGTTCCTGCAGGACGACAGTCGCCAGGGCTTCGCCCGCGTGATGGCCGTCTGGGGTCTGCGGCGCCTCGACGCCCGCGAGTACCTGGCCCAGCTCCAAGAATACCTGTCCAAGGCACCCACCGAAGAGACGGGGTTCGGGGGCAACATCATGGATCCGCGCGTGGGTACGGCCTTTCCCGACAGCGTGCGCGACGCGGTCTCCGAGCTGATCGTGGCCTGGGGGGGCTAGCCGCGTCAGCCGCGCCGCAGCTGTGGAGGCCGGATCCCAGCCCACTGCGACGCAAATGCCAGAGCGGCCGCGAAAACCGGCTGCGCAACCGGGGCTTGTTGCTCGGCACGTGCCTTGCATGAACAGCTAGGCGCCCCATTACCAGACGTCCCTGTCGACCAGATCGCTGGCCGGCCGGGGGAGGTGTTGCCCGAAAATGCACCTTATCCTGATCTTTTTCCTGAACCTGCATGTCGGTCTGGCGCTGGCGGCGGGCTCCCATCCTCTGCAAGAGGCTCTGGTCTCCTCGCCGGACGGCGTGGAGCTGGTCTACGACGACACCGACGGCATGTGGGGCGGCGTGCGCTTCCAGCTGCAGGGCGGAACCCTCACCCGTACGGATACCCCCCGCGGCCCAGGCCAGGTTGTGGTGACGAGGGCGTCGCTGCCCGCGTCCCGGATCGCCGAGCTGACCACCCTGCTGCTGGAGATCAAGGTCTGGGAGCAGCGCGTGGCTGAGCGCACGCCCGTTTCCGGCGAGTGCAAGGCCGAGCTCTCGGTGCAGCTGGGCCGCAGCGATGCGCTGCTGTGGGAGTGGTACAACGACCTGCAAGCCAACGCGCGCCTGGCGCGGGTCAAGGCCTGGCTCGAGACCCAGGTCCCGGCAGGTGCGCCATGAGGTGGCTCGCCAGCGTATTGTTCCTGGCCCTGCTCATCAGCGCCCGCACTTCTTCGGCCGCCGGCATCTGCACCTCCTACGGCTCGGACCTGATGGCCGACCTGTCCCGCGCAGCCGAGACCGAGGGTAGCGCTACGGAGAAGGCGAAGGATCCCTTGCACGCCGACAAGGACGAAGTGGATCCCAAGGGCTACGGCAACAGCCGCGGCGACAACGACGGCGATGGCGTGCGCAACGACCGCGACGCCTTCCCCAACGATCCGCGCAACAGCAGCGACAGCGACGGCGACGGCGTGGGCGACACCAGCGACGCCTTCCCCAAGGACCCTGAAGAGACCCTCGACTCGGACTGCGACGGCATCGGCGACAACGCCGACAAGGAGTTCAACGGCCTGGGCTGCGTGTCGTCGACCAAGCGCTGGTCCGGAGACGGGGTCTACGGCCAGAACATCGCCTACGACATGGTGATGACCCCGGACAAGGTGGTGCACGTCACGTTGCGGGTGAAGCTGGACGGAGCCCGCGACTCCAAGCGCGAGGCCATCTGGGAGCACTGGGCCGAGAAGATGTGGACCCACGGCAATATGACCCTTGATGTGCAATGGGTGGAGACCAACCCGCACAAGACCGTCAGCGTCTATCGCGGCAGCGGTCGGGCCAACTCGGGCACCTACTACACCGCCTCGGACAAGTGGGTGGTGGCCCATGAGATCGGCCACCTGCTGGGCCTGCACGACGAGTACTACGACCGCTCCGATCCCAACCGCCTGATGGGCGAGCGAGACGCCCTGATGGCCTACAACTTCGACGGGGCGCGCACCTATCCACGGTACCACGCCCTGATCCGCGAGCACTTCGACAGCGACAAGAGCCGCCCGGCCGTAGTGGCCGACTTGCCCGAGAGCTACCGCCAGGACGCGGAGGACGAGCCCCAGCCCGAGCTGGTGGCCTGCCCCGAGGGCACCTCCAAGTACGAGTCCGTGAAAGAGGACTACAAGGAGCTCTTCTGCAAGAAGGACGGCGAGAAGACCTACCTGGCCTACACCCGCGGCAGCTGGTGGGAGTGGCAGGAGCACCTGGACGACGGCAGCGTGATCCTGGAGCACCCGGTCACGGGCGAGCGCAAGCAGCTGACCGCCTCCGACCTGGTCCGCGTCGCGCCGCCCGGCACTGTGATCGACCCCCCCCCGGTCACCGACCCCGAGCCCGTGGAGCCCACTCCATCTCCCCCCAAGCGGGTGGCCTGCCCCGAGGGCACGAGCAAGTATGAGTCCGTGAAAGAGGCCTACAAGGACCTCTTCTGCAAGAAAGACGGCGAGAGGACCTACCTGGCCTACGTGGACGGGGCCTGGTGGGAGTGGGAGGAGCACCTGGACGACGGCAGCGTGCTGCTGCGCAACCCCGCTGGCGGACACCGCGTGAAGGAGGCCTCGGAACTGACCCCCACCGCGCCCACCGGCACCATCATCGAGCCCGAGATCGTAGTGGCCGATGCCGAACCCGTGGAGGTCGACGAGGACGAGTTCGACAGCATCGACTGGGGTCCGGTGGAGGACATCGAAGAGGAGGTCGTCGTCAGCGAGCCCGAGCCCGAGCCCGAAGAGACCGTCACCACGACCGAAGAAGAGACCTCTGCGGAGGAGGAGGAGGAAGAGGAGGTGGTGGCGGACGAGGGCGGCGAGGAGGCGGAAGAGGAAGAGACCGAGGCCGGCTGGCCGCGACCCGGCCCCCCGCCTTGGTGGCACCGAAATGGCCGGCCGCCCCCGCCCTGGTGGGTGCGCGGCGGGCGGCGTCCCGGCTTTTCCCAGCAGGGATCGGGAGAAGGGGCCTAGCGACCGGGTAAGCCCCCTCTTCTCGCATGCCCAGGCCGGCCGCCGCAATGGGCCCTGGCGTCGCCGCGGGCTTCCGTGCGAAGATCGCCGCAGCGGGTATCGCGAGATGCCTGAAACAAGGAGAGCTCGATGACGAGACCGCCCCTCTTCCTGCTCCTCTCCCTGGTCGCCTGCCACGCAGGCGGCAAGGACAGCGGCCCGACCGAGCCCGTCGATGCCGATGGCGACGGCTACAGCGCCGAGGATGACTGCGACGACAGCGATCCCGACGTGAATCCCGGCGCCAGCGAGGTGCAGGGCGACGGGCTGGACAACGACTGCGACCCTGCGACCGAGGACGAGCCGGATCCCGTGGACACCGACGACACCCACGATGAGCAGGACGCCGACCAGGACGGCTATCCGGCCGGAGACGACTGCGACGACGGCGATCCGGCCGTCAACCCCGGCCAAGAGGAGCAGCCCTACGACGGGCTGGACAACGACTGCGACGAGGCCACGCCCGACGACGATCTGGACGGCGACGGCCACACCTCCACGGCCACCGGCGGCGGGGACTGCGACGACTCCGACGCCAGCGTCAACCCCGACGCCAGCGAGACCTGGTACGACGGGGTGGACAGCGACTGCGACGGGGCGGACGACTACGACCAGGACGGCGACGGCGACCGGTCCGAGGACTGGGGCGGCACCGACTGCGACGACACCGATCCCGAGCGCCACGGCGAGCAGGACTGCCGGCCCGGCTCCGACTCCCAGTTCCCCGGCGCCGAGATCCTGAACAAGGACATCAGCGGCAGCTTCTCCGACCTGGTCTACGACGACAGCGGCCTGCTCTACCTGTGCACTCTGATCTCGGGCCAGGACTACGTCTACGTCTACGAGGACTCCAAGCACGCCGAGACCTACTACGGCAGCTCCGACTGGAACATGAACGCCATCGCCCTGGACCGCAACAACGGCGACGCCGTGGTGGTGGGCTACACCACCTCGCCCTCCATCGGCTACCAGGCCAAGGACGGCAGCTTCAGCACCCTGGCCTCGGGCAGCCACGCCAGCGGCGCCAACTACGCCAACACGTATATGCGCACCTCGCCCAGCGCCCTGGCCATCGACAGCAGCGGCTGCATCTGGGTGCCGGATTTCGCGGGCTCGGGCAGCGTCAGCTGCGTGATGACCGACGGCAGTGTCACCAGCTACACCCCGGCCAGCAGCTACGTGGAGAGCGTGGGCCTGGACAGCGGCGAGACCCTCCACTACTCCGTCGACGCTGCCATCCTGGCCTTCGACCCCAAGAGCGGCGCCGGCACCACCTACTACGAGGCGCCGGCCAACGTGCTGGACTTCAGCTTCGACTACAACGACGATCTGTACGTCGAGACCGTGGACGACGAGCTGATCCGGTTCCGGCCCGATGGCAGCGAGGACGTCTTCGCCAAGCTCTCCGGCGACGGCAAGCTGACCATCAGCCCCGATGGCTACCTGGTGCGCATGATCTGCAACCCCACCGCGGCTTCCAGCTTCGAGGCCTGGGCCCTGGACGAGTAGCCCTCAGGGTTCCAGCACCGCATCCCAGTCGAAGCGCTCCAGCGTGGGCAAGGGCGCCCCGATCAGCCGCTGCACGGCGTCCCGCTCGTGCTCGCAGAGCAGGCCGTGCTCGCTGTCCACCGTGGCGATGCGACCCTGCGCGTCGTTCATCAGGCAGCCATCACCGTCCAGGTGCCCCATTCCCAGCACGTGGCCCAACTCGTGGTTCACCACCTTGACAGTGCGCTGGCCGACAAGCCGGCGGCCCGCCGTGGCCTGGGGCCAGCCCGCCAGCCGGTAGGTGGAGACCACCGCCGAGGGCCCGCCGATGTTTCCCAGGCCGAAGATGCCCCAGTCCTGGTGCGGAGGCTTGGTGGTGGAGATGTCCTGGGAGGTGAAGCCCACGATGAAGTTGCAGCCCGAGCCGGGGATGAGCCTGCGATCCAGGTGGTCCAGCAGCGCGTCGGCCCGGTAGCGCTGGCGGGGGGCGTACCAGGCGCTGTCGGGCAGCGGCGCGGGCTCTCGGATCTCGGTGGTGAAGCCGTACAGCGCGGCGACGCCCCGGGCGGCCGCGTCGAGCAGCTCCGGGTCATGGCTGCCCAGGGGCTGCAGGCAGGCCGTGAAATCCGAGGCCTGACGTGCGGGCGGGGGAGGATCCGTGTGCGCCGGCTCAGGCTCGGCCTCGATGGGGGCCCTGCCGGCGTCCACTGCGCAGGCTGGCAGCGACAGGAGCGCCGCTACTCCCAGTCCGCCAAGGCAAGCTCCAGCGCGCATGTTCACCTCTGAGGCCAGGGTCCGCTTAACAGGACATCGGGAGCCCTCCGGCAGGTCCGCCGAGCCCAGGCGCCCGACCGCCATCACGGGGCTGTGGGAGAAAGACATGCTGTCGGCCCCACCCTCCACAGTTGTGGCCAGCTCTCCCTCTCTGACCTGCACTCTTGTGGAGAGCGGCGCGGCAGGCTTGCGCCCAAGACCCTGATCTCACTGATTTTTTGGGAAGCGAGTTCCCTTGGCGCGGCTCTTGCTCCAGGCAAGCGCGAAGCAAGCGGAGCCGCCCGCCCCGCCTCGAGCGAGGCTCCCCGGGCGAGGCGGCCTCCTTCACAACCCCCAGAGAACCACGAGGACATCATGAATCCGCTCTTCTTCACCGCTCTTCTGAGTCTCCCCTCCCAGGCCGCCTGGACGGTCAGCCTGCCCCAGGAGCTGCCAATGGCGCCCGAGAGCATGACCATCTGGGAACCCCGGCAGGCCGGCCCCACCGTGTCCATGGACAAGCTGCAGGACGCCTTCGGCGTCTCGGCACCCCCCGAGTGGGACGCGTCCTTCGGCGGCGTGGAGCACGTCCGGGATGGCGACCTGCACCTGTACGCCTACGAGCGCGGCGGCGGCGCCTTCCACGACGTGCACGGCCTGACCCTCGAGGAGCCCATGGCCTGGACGGACATCGACGCCCGCTGGCAGGAGGCTGACAATCTGCTGGCCGAGCTCCAGCTTCAGCGGCTGGGCCCCACCGTGTTGGAGCCGCGCGCCGTGGGCCACCAGGTGGTGCAGCTCTACCAAGGGGAGGGGGCGCCTGTCGCCGAGTGGACCAGCCACGCCAAGCTGGTCTACGCCCAGCGCATCGACGACTGGCCCACCTGCGGGGCGGGTTCCGAGGTGGAGGTGATCTTCGGGCCCGAAGGTCACCTGGTGGGCTTCAGCCACGCCGTGCGCGACCTGGAAGCCGCGGGAGAGGCGAACGTGCTGCCCGCCCGCGCAGCCATCCGCAACATGGTGGAGCGCGCCCATGAAACGGGGCGCATGAACCTGTACAAGGCTTGGGCCGGGGCCGTGCACGAGGTGGAGATCCGCGACGCCC
>CAYVQL010000398.1:0-8654 GCA_964454135.1 uncultured Enterobacterales bacterium
CGCCGGGGCATCTGAGATGCCACTGCGTACGCCCGGCAATTCAATCGGCTTTCAACCATGGCAATGCATCGGTTGGCCGCAAGGATGACCGAGCCCGACGGAGCACTACCGGGAAACCCTACGGCGTCAGGATCCGGTTGGCCGAGTCTTGCCGTCGTTGCGGCCCGAGCCGGCTGCATCGGCGACCCTTTCTCGAAGTCTCGACGACTGCCAGGTTCAGAACACCACCACCACCCGGCCCGGGTAGCGCCAGAGCTCGACCAGGCCAAGGCCTTCGAGCTGGAGCTCCTCTACGGTGACGCGGCCGGCGTGGATCAGCCTGAGATGACAGGAGGGATCGACGGTTTTACCGTTCTCGGGGGAATCGTCGCCCCCCATGCGACGCTCGTGGTGATGGTGGGCGTGGGCGCGCAGCGTGCGGCGGCGGCACTCCGGGTTCTGGCAGCGGAAATCGTCTCTCTCCTTGACCTTTCCGAAGCCCTTCTGGGGCTCGGGCTGGACGTTTTCGAGGAACCAGCGCGCCGCGGCGGGCAGATCGGCGTGCACGGTCAGCCAACGGGGCGGTGGTGGGGGCGCCAGCACGGCCTGCAGGGCCACGGCCAGCTTGAGGGCGCGGGGCCCGTTTCCGGATTCTGTCGCAGGGACCTGGGGTGGATTTTCGGATTCCGTCGTATCCGTTTCCACGGCAGCCCCGTCCTCGGCCGGTGCGAGCCCGATGGGCTCGGCACCCGGCACCAGCTCGCGCGCCGTCTCAATGGCCCGCCGGTACTCGTCCAGCAGCGCAGAAGCCACGCGCTTGCTGCTGCCCACCAGCTTGATGGCGCGTCGCAGTTCGCCCACACCGGTCCACTTGGCCACGTGCAGCCATCGCTCGACATCCTCTTCGCAGGCGATGTCCGCCACCATGCGCGCGCGGGACAGGTCCAGGCCTTGCTCCACCGCCTGACGAACGGGGGGCAGCTCGTCGATCCCTTGAACCAGGGCGCGGTGGCGCTCGAGCGTACGCTTGTTCGTGCCCAGGCCGTCCTTGGCCAGGCCACCCAGGCTGTTGTAGCCCATGTCGAGGTAGAGCCGGTCTTCAGCCGCCAGCTGGTAGGCCCGCCCCAGGGCCAGCACGCGCAGGCGGCGCACCTGCTGCAGGTTTTCCAGCAGGCGCAGGCCGTGCTGCAGGTCGCGCGGCTGCACCCAGGGGCCCACCAGGGGCGTGGCCGGATCGGGGGTGTCGCACCAGGAGCTCTCGCCCACGTCGGGGACGGGCGGGGGCTGGCGGGCCTCGGCCAGGATCTCCTTTCCGGGCCTGTTCTCGCGCCACTGTTTCAAGATGTATCGGTCGGCCTGCCCGTCGCTGACCGGGCGGCCCATGCAGAGCCGAGCCAGGTGGCGCGCACGCAGGACCTCCTGCATCTCTATGCCCTGCAGGTCCGCGGACCAGCGCAGGGGTTCCTCGTCTTCGCTTGGTCGAGGGCGTTTTTCCCGCCAAGCCTCCACCAACCCGGCCAGCGCGCGCTCCAGCCAGCCGACCTGCTCTTGGGGCGTGATCTCGCCCACGGCCGAAAAGGCCTGCTCGAGGGAGATCAGGCCTAAAGCTGCTGCGGCCTGGATGCGCGCCAGGCCCGACGAGGCCAGCTTCATCAGCTGGTAGGTCCGGCTGGATTTCCAGTCCGCCCGCTCGCGCAGGAAGATCGCGAAGCTGGGGTAGCCCAGCAGCGCCAGGTCCTGGGTGCGAAACCATGCCAGCAGCCGGGCTTGGCGCAGATCCAGGGCACGGCCGCCACCCGCCAGGGCCGCCATGCGACGCAGCAGCTGGCGGGCGGCTTGCTCTCGCGGCGCGCCTTCTTCGAGGGGCTGATCGTTCCAGCTGTGCAGCCAGATCTCGCGCACCCAGCCCTTGTACTCGGCGAAGGGCTCGGGATCGCGGGTGGGCTTGTCGCCCCCGGACGAGGTGGGATCGTAGGGGGGGCCGCCCTCGTCGGCGGCCATGGGGGGTGGTTCGGGATTGGGACGGACGTAGCTCAAGGGGCGGGCCTGCGCTTGGCATCCAGGCGGTTCCCAGGATGAGGGGGTCACCAATCCCAGGGGGCCCGCGAAGGGGTCGCCCTCGATGTCTTCTCTGCGAATCATGGATATCACCTATCATGCCCTACGGTGGCGAGCAAGGAGAAGCAGGACAGTAAACGTCCTATTTAGTGTGTTTTTCGCTAGAGAGGGGGTCGAAAAATGACCGCATCGCATGTGCCCGCGAACGCTTCCATCCAGCTCGGCGAAGGTGGAGGTCGACTGGCCCCCGGAGCCGACAGGCGCTGGGGATCACAGAGCGGCGCGCCGTCTCCGGAGGGCGTGGATGGCCCTCCGAGCTTGCCTCCGATCTCTCGAGCCAGGCCGCACAGGGCAGGGCCTAGCTTGTGCCGGTGGCAGAGCTTCCGCAGCTCGCTGCGACCGGGACCGGATGTCCGCACCGACATCGGCCAACAAGCGGGCGAGGCTGGCGAGGATGGGAACGGGCCGCTTCGTTTCGGCGACCATATCGTCGGTGGCGGGGGGCATGGCCCTGGCCAGGTCCCGGACGATGGCCCGGGGCGAACGAAGAGAGCGCCGACCTCCCGGGCCAGGAAGATACCAGCATGGGGAGCTTCAGTGGGGCCCGGCCCTGGGGACCGGGAGGGATTTGCGGGAAATCGATTGCCCGGTGACCTTCAGCACGCTTCAATGGGGCCCGGCCCTGGGAGCCGGGAGGGACGGCCCACTTCGGCCTGGGCCTCTTCGAACCGCTGTAGAAACGCCCCCTGGACACCCTCCGCCCCCCCATGGTAGCCTGACCCCGCTTGACACCGAGGCCCCCGCAGCTGCCCGGAGCGCAGAGAGCTGGCGATGCCGCCGAACGGACAAAGCTGGAATATCGCCAAATTGGCACAGACGTGCCAAAATGAAGACGGGATTTGCAGCTGAAATGCCAGAAGAGGGCAATAGCGGCGGATTGGCGGGTAGGTTGGCTGAAATAGCAGGTACAAAGGTGGATGCCATGGAACCTACCTTTGAACAGGTGGTGTCGTGGAACCGTGAAGTGGGGACGGGGACGCGCCGCGCGTTCGAGCACCGCGTGCTGCTGGGAATCGGCATCAACATGCGGCGCCCGGAGCACGGCAAGGTGACGGACTACCACTTGAGAGTGGCGGACGAGCTGGAGCGCTCGGATCGCTGGGTGCGGGAGACGGTGCACGTGGCACGCGCCGTGAACAAGGCCATCGAGGATGGGCTGCAGGTGCCGCTCGAGATCAGGGACATCGCCTGGCGCAAGGTGCCGTGGGCCATCACGAACTTGCGCCTGGGGCGGCCTCTGCTCTGGGAGGAGCCCGAGGAAGAAGAGGAAGAAAGCGAGGTCATGAGCGAGGAGGAGTTCGCGGCGCAGGTGGGAGAGGCCCTGGCCGCGCTGGTGGAGGCACTGGAGGTGGTGGAGAGCTCGCGGCTGCGCGCCAGGCTGACGCAGGATGCCATCGCGCGGCTGGAAGAGGTGCTGGGCAGGACGATGGAGGAGGAAGGGAGCGACTCGGGGCGCGAGGAGCCGGCGGCTCAGCAGGATGGAGGGCAGCGCGGCGGAGGGGGAGGGGACCGCGAGGGGCGCCGATCACAGGGCGCGGCCCAGCCCGCGAAGAGGGATGTCGTGACGCCCGGATTCGAAGGGCCCGGCGTCGACGCTGGGGAGCGGGAAGCTGCGAAGGATGTTCGCCCGCCGGGCGAGCGGGGAGGGGAGGAGCGATCCGGACGCCAGCGGAGACCAGGCAGAGGACAGGGGCGGCGAGGGAGCGAAGGGCATGGGGTGGAAAGAGGACGGGGGCAGAGGCGCCGCGGGCGAGGCTGATCGCTGTCCTGGATGAGATCCGGATTCCAGGACCCGCCGTGCGCTCGCGGCCGTTCCTATCCCCCACCCCCCGTATCCCCGCTATCCCCCGTATCATCCTCGTCCCCGGTATCCTCCGCGTGGCGGGCTATGCGGCAGGCGTCGTAGTGCAGGTCGCCGATAGCGGCCTGACCCTTCATGCCGTCGCACTCGGCCAGCTCCAGGTTCTCGTCGAATTTTTCGAGCACACCGCGGGCGTTCTCCTTGCGGTACTCGCAGTCCTCGTCCTGCAGGTAGGCCAGAAAGACGTCGTGCTGGTTCTGCTGGCAGCTCTCGTACTGGGACCTCTCGAGCTCGCCGCAGTCGGCCAGCCAGTCGCACCAGGCGCGGCTGGCCTTGGTGGCGAAGCGCTCTTCGCTCATGCCGCAGCCGGTGAGCAGGGCCAGGGCCAACAGGATGGGGATGCGTCTCATGGGTTGCTCCTCTGACTGCGGCTGGCTCAAAATAGCTGGGCGTGGTCCAGCGCGCTCATGGCTGCCCCACCAGCACGGCTGGTCCCCAGGCCCCCCCTACCACCAGCTCGTCGCGGTGCTCTTCCGAGAAGCCCCCCTTGCTGCCGTAGTAGATGAGGGAGGGGATCTCCAGGCTCATGCCGTCTGTGTAGCAGTTGAAGACCAGGTCCGGCCAGCCGTCGAGGTCCACGTCGGCGGCCAGCACGTGGACGGCGCCCACCGTGGGCAGGCTGCTGGCGGCCTGCTCCGAGTAGCCCGTCTCGGAGCCCCAGTAGATGGTCGATTCGGTGCTCAAGCCCGTGAGCCCGTAGTAGTTGGCGAAGACCAGGTCCAGCCAGCCGTCGCCGTCCAGGTCCGCTATCTCGACCGCCATGGCCCCCTCTGTGGGGAGGGGGGTGTGCTCGTCGGCGGAGAGCCCGCTGGCGGAACCCCAGTAGACCTCGCTGTCCACGGCCACGGTCTCGTCGGAGCGGTAGTTGGCCACCACCAGGTCCAGGAAGCCGTCCTGGTTCAGATCGGCCAGCTCCAGGTCGCTGGCTCCCAGGGCCGGGAGCTCCGCCACGTCCGAGCCCGTCAAGTCCACGCCGTTGTTCACCGTCACGGAGAGCTCGTAGCTCTCGCCGTCGTAGTGGTTTGCCAGCAGGATCTCCTGCAGGCCGTCGCCGTCCAGATCCGCTGCGACCACGTCCACGGATCCGGTGCCGTCCAGCGCGGCGAGCTCGTCCGGCCAGAAGCTGCCCGCCAGGTTCCAGTAGGCGTAGGTCTTGGCCTCGTAGCCCCTGGAGGACTGGTGGCTGCAGAAGACCAGCTCTTGCCAGCCATCGCCGTCCAGGTCGCTGGCCAGCACGCGGTACGTGCCCGTGGTGGGGAGGTGGCTCGGCGCGGCCAGGCCGAAGCCAGTCGCTGAGCCCCAGTAGATGGAGGCCTCGTCGCTGTCTCCGGTCGCAGAGGAGCTGAGCACCAGCTCGGGCCAGCCGTCCAGGTCGAGATCGGCGGCGAGGGCGTCCAGCGGCGCGTAGCTCGCCAGCTCGCTGCTGGCCTCTTCGCTGAATCCCGCCGCGGAACCCCAGAAGACCTGGCTGTTCGGCTCGCTCGTCTGGCCGTCGTAGAAGTTGGCGAAGGCCAGGTCTTGCCAGCCATCGCCGTTCAGGTCCTGGGCGATGACGCGCGATGCGCCGCGGGTCGGCAGCTCCAGACCCGGCTCCTTCGCCAGCGAGCCGCCCGTGCCCAGCCAGACGGGGGAGGGGAGCGTATGGCTCTCGTCGCCCCCCCGCGAGGCGAAGACCAGGTCGGGCAGGCCGTCGCAGTCCAGGTCGTGGCAGCCGTCCTGGCCGTCGCAGTTCTGGTCCACGCCATCGTCGGGCAGCTCGAAGACCAGGGAGTCCGGGTTGACATCGTCGTCGTCGTCGTCGCAGTCTTCGTCGTTGCTCACGTGGCCCGAGGGAGCCTGGCAGGCCTGCTGGGCCTGGCCCGGATCGCCGTAGCCGTCGCCGTCCTGGTCGGCGTACCAGGTGCTGCCGTCGCTGGGGGCTTCGTCGGTCTCGCCGTCGCAGTCGTTGTCCAGGCCGTCGCAGATCTCCTGGGCGTCGGGATGGATCGAGCTGTCGTCGTCGTCGCAGTCGGCGGGTGGGGCGAAGCCATCGCCATCGGCGTCGTCGGTGCGCTGGCCCGTGTCGGTCAGCTCGGCCAGGCGCCGCTCGTAGAGCTCGCTGTTGACCAGGCAGCCGCTGGCGAGGAAGGCGCAGAGGGCGGGGCGCGTCCGCAATTCCGTCTCCTTGGTCATCTCGGCGAGACTATCAACGGGTGGTGGGGCAGGCCAGCGCCCTTGCGGGGCCTGTCCCGTGATCCGCGCCAGGAGTGGGATAGGCTCTTCTCCCATGCTCCTGCCCTCCCTCGCGCTCGCCCTGCTCTGCGCCTGCCAGCCTGACATGGCCCCGCAGGATCCCGAGCTGCCCAAGCCCGAGCACCCGCGCCCGGACCTGGCCCGCCCGCAGTGGTCCAACCTCAACGGCTGGTGGTCCTTCGCCCACGATCCCGATGACCAGGGCCTGGCGCAGGGCTGGCAGGACCCGGCGCAGCCCTTCGAGCAGCAGATCCTGGTGCCCTTCGCCTTCGAGTCGACCGCCAGCGGCCTGGGGGAGCCCTTTCCCGATGACGGCACCGTGCTGCACGCCATGCAGCAGCCCACCTACAAGGGCGTCTCGTGGTATCAGCGCGTCTTCGCGCATCCGGGCTGGGACAGCGAGCGCGTCTTCCTGCACCTCGGCGCCGTGGACTGGCGCTGCCAGGTCTGGCTCAACGGCGAGCTCGTGGGCCGCCACGAAGGGGGCTGGCTGCCCTTCGAGCTGGATGTCAGCGCTGCGCTGCGACAGGGCTTCAACCAGCTGGTGCTGCGCGTGGAGGACCCGTCCGAGGACGAGCCGGACCTGCTGATCGGCAAGCAGGGCGGCGTCTGGTACACCCGCTCCAGCGGCATCTGGCAGACGGTCTGGCTGGAGGCCCGCCCGCGCGCCTGGCTGCGGGGCCTTTGGTTCCACCCCGACTGGCGCACAGGCCAGGTGGAGCTGGAGCTGGAGCTGGGAGGGCTGCAGGAAGCTGAGGGCGCCTCGCTGACCCTGTCCATCGAGGATCCGCGGGGGCAGCGCGCCGAGCTGCGGAGCGAGCTGGAGCGCGGGGCCCCTCGGACTCGCCTGAGCTTCGACCTGGCCAGCCTCTTCCCCGACCAGGAGCCCGCCCTGTGGAGCCCGGCGGATCCGGCCCTGTACCAGGTCAGCGCCGCGCTGCAGGTGGAGCATGGAGGGGGCGAGGACCAGGTGACGACCTGGTTCGGCCTGCGGGGCTTCGGGGCCCAGTGGGCGCCGGGCCACGGCCCCGACGATGGCGTCCCCGTGGAGGAGCAGTACCAGGTCTTCACGCTCAACGACGAGCCCATCTACCTGCGGGGCGTGCTGGACCAGAACTACCACCCCGAGGGCTTGCTCTCCTATCCCAGCGAGGAGGCGCTGCTGCGAGACCTGGAGCTGGTGCGGGAGCTGGGCTTCAACCTGCTGCGGGTGCACATCATGCACCCGGAGCCGCGCAAGCTCTACCACTGCGATCGGCTGGGCCTGTTGGTCATGCAGGACATTCCCACGCCCCATATGTACCTGGACAACGTGGCCGGCACGCCGGCGCGGGACTACTGGTGGGCCGACCTGGAGCGGGCCTGGCACCGGGATCACAACCACCCTTCCCTGGTGGCCTGGGTGCTCTTCAACGAAGCCTGGGGCCTGCTTGAGCCCAGCTCCCTGCCCGAGAGCGAGGAGCTGCAGCGCATGGTGCGGCGCCACGTGGGCCACGCCCGCCACCTGGATCCCTCGCGCCTGGTGGAGGACGACTCCCCCACGGATGTGATGACCGGCGCCTACGACCACGTGGACACGGACATCGTCTCCTGGCACTACTACAGCCAGGACTGGGACGAGGTGGAAGCCCACCTGGAGGAGATCGTCAGCGGCTCCTACCCGGGCTCCGAGCTGCTCTTCGTCGAGGGCGAGCAGCAGGCCGGCCAGCCCCTGCTGCTCAGCGAGTTCGCCGGCGCCGGCGCCTACTCCACGGTCGGCCTGGAGGGCTGGGAGATCGGAGAGCACTTCCTGGGCTGGGTCAACGCCATCCGACGCTACCCGAAGCTGGCCGGCTATATCTTCACCCAGCTGACCGACGTGGAGTGGGAGCGCAACGGCCTGGCCACCTACCAGCGCGAGCTGAAGGAGCTGGGGCTCTCGCAGCTGGAGGGCGGGTTGGCGGCGGCCAACGGCGAGGCCTTCCTGGTGCTGGAGGGCACGCCGAATCAAGCCGTGGCAGCGGGAGAGACGCTCGCGCTGGACCTGACCCTGGCACGGGGAGGAGATGGAGCCGCCCTGTCTGAGCAGCGCTACCAGGTCTCCTGGGAGCTCCTGACGGCTGACGAAGAGGAACCCATCGACGAAGGCTCCCTGCAGCTGGAGGTCGAGTTCGGACTGAGCGCCATCGCCGAGCTGCAGCTGAAGATCCCTGCGGAGCTGCCCGCAGGCAGCGAGCTCGTGCTGCTGCTGCAGGCCCACGACGAGGCCGGCGAGCGAGTGGCAGGCAACCTGCGTCGCCTGACCGCAGAGTGAGCCTCGCAAAAGACGTCCGCGAACGACCACACCATGACCGCGACCACCACGGAATCATAGCAAAAATCGTAATGCTGACATCCTGACCCCATGGATGACCCCATGGATGGATGACCCCATGGATCTGGATCTTGGAACTGACATCCTGACCCCATGGATTGGATTCGACCA
>CAYVQL010000399.1:0-8627 GCA_964454135.1 uncultured Enterobacterales bacterium
CGACAGCACGGACGCGGACAACGACTGCTGGACCGTGGACGAGGGCGACTGCGACGACGACAACGGCTGGGCCCATCCAGGCGCGCCGGAGTTCTGCGACGGGGTGGACAACGACTGCGACGGCGAGATCGACGAGGACTGCGATGAAGACACGGGCTGGGCCGAGCAGGCCGGGCCCAAGACCGAGGGCTGCGAGGGCTGCGCCGCTGGCCGGCCGCTGGCCGGGATCTGGTTGCTGTTGCTGGGGTTGGTGGGGTTGAGGAGGAGGAGGGGGGCGTAGCCCACGCCATCTTCGATGCATTCCATAGGCAAGACGCGCAAAATCCTCCTCTCTGCCGCACTCATCGCGCTCTTGGTCGGCCTATGGACTACGCAGTTCCGCGGTGTTCCTGATGGTGGCGACAGCTCGCGGGCGTCGGTCACGGGGGGCGTTGAGCGCGATGCCGACCGGGTTGCCGCCGCGCAGATCCGCAGCGCAGGGCACGACGAGAGCGCGGGCCTCGGATCGGTCGTGCTGGTGGTGCGAGACCGGCGAGGGGCTCTGGTGCCTGGACTCGAGCTGACGGTTGGGACGATGAGCGGGATCACCGACCACCAGGGCGAGCTGCGCCTGGACGGGCTCGAACCCGGGCTGTGGGCCGTGCATCCGCCCGAGGGCTGGATCGCCATGCCCTCGCCGGGCGAGATCGACGATGAGCTGAGGGAGATCGACGTCACCCCGGGCGAGCAGCTCGAGCACATCGTCGTGATGCGGGACTGCACGGGCCCGTTTCGGGTGCTCTCGCCCCTCGGCGAGCCGCTGGTGGGCGCGAGGGTGACCAATGGGCTCGGCGAAGGCGTGACCGGGCCCCAAGGCGAGACGCCAGCGGTCGCCCGCGCTTGCGGGAGCGACACCGTCTGGATCTGGCTCGAAGGCAAGGTGCGCTACCTCGAGCTCCCGGTGACGATACCGGGGCCCGAGCTGGCGGAGATCAACCTCCCCGCGGACCAGGAGGCGGAGCTGCTGCTGACGGACGCGGAAGGGCAGCCCCTCAGCGCGGAGATCCGGGGGCTGGACCTGCACGAGGCGGAGACGCTGGGGGCGGGGCTCTACCGCGTCTCCGGACCTGTAGATGTGCTCCTCTGCGGAATCTACGCCGCTGGCTACCCCAAGAGGCAGGTGCACGTCCCCCTGGACGGCGAGCGGCATCATGTGGTTTTCGAGGCCAGCCGAGACGTCCGGGTGTGGGCTGCCTGCGACGGCCCCTGCCCCGAGCGCATGCGCTGTGGAGAGCAGGACTGCGAGGCCGTTCAGGGAGGCTTCCACTGCGTCTGCCCGCAGGGACCCGCGACCCTGACCGCCATGGGTTCCCCATGCGATCTGATCTTCCCCACCAAGTCCATCGCTGCGGATGTCTCGGAGATCCACTGGGATCTGCGCTGCGGCACGGGCAGCGTGCACGGCCGCTGGTCCGGGCGCACGCCCTGCACCGTCGCCGTGGAGGGGACCGGGCATCGATCAGGAACCTGCAACCAGAACGGCGAGCTCGAGGTCGGGGAGCTCCCGCCCGGCGACTACACCCTCATCGTGGACGATAGCTCGCCTGATCGCCTCCAGCCCTATGGGTTCGCGGCCCAGCAGGCGTCGCGCCAGTTCGCGCTCGAACCCGGCCAGCGGCTGGATCTGGGGCTGCTGGAGCCCGACGCCGGCTGTGTGCAGGGAGTGGTCGAGAGCGATCAACCCTTGGACGGCATGAGCGTTCAAGCGACGGGCCGAAGCGTGGTGGCACAGCTGAACGACGAGGGAGCGTTCATGCTCTGCGGAGTGCCCCTGGATGAGGATCTGGAGCTGTCGGTGGGATCGATGAGGCTGGGAGCGACCACCGCCAGCGCTCGCGCGGGGGAGTACCTGCACTGGCTGGTCAAGAGCGGCCTCGGCGGACTCGAGACGGTACAGCTTCATCGAGAGCGGGATTGATCCCCTCGCCCGAGCATGTCAGGAAGATCAGATGCCCAAGCCGATCCGCTCTTCGCTACTGCTGCTGCCGCTGGCCCTGGCCGCCTGCGAGCCGCGCATCGGCGAGGGCGACAAGGACTGGAACCGCGCGGTGGCGCAGCACCGGCACGAGCTGGCGCTGCCAGGGAGCTTTCTGCACTACGTGGACCTGGGAGAGGGCGACCCGGTGCTGATGGTGCACGGCTTCGCCGACTCCTCCTACTGCTGGCATGAAAACGCCCCTGCGCTGCGCGACGCCGGCTTCCGCACGGTGCTGGCGGATCAACCGGGCATGGGCCGCTCGGGCATGCCCGCTGCGGACTGGGTCTACGCCATCGAAAACCAGGCGGCCGCCATCCTGGCGCTGGCCGACCACCTGGACCTGCAGCGCTTCCACATGGCGGGCAGCTCCATGGGCGGCGCCATCGCGCTCTACCTGGCCCTGCACCACCCGCAGCGCGTGGCCAGCCTGGCGCTCTTCGATCCCGCCTCCCAGGCCCTGGAGGGCGGCCACATGAAGCTGGCGGGAAGCGCCCTGGCGGGCTTGGGCGCCGAGACCCTCTGCGGACGCTGGGTGTTCAAGGCCGTGCTGCGCCAGGTCTACTACGACGACGCGCTGGTGGACTCGACCCTGGTGGACGAGTACGCGCGCCCGGCCCGCAAGGACGGCTATCGGGCCGCCATGGGCCGCCTGGCCCGCGACTATTTCTCGCCGGCCTACCACGACATGACGGCCCGCTACGGCGAGCTGCGCGCGCCGGCCCTGGTGGTCTGGGGAGCCGAGGACGCCTGGCTGCCCGCCTCCATGGGCCAGGACCTGGCCGAGCGGCTGCCTGCAGCTCGCCTGGACGTGATTCCCCAGGCCGGCCACCTGCCCCACCAGGAGCGCCCCGCCGTGGTCAATCCCCTGCTGCTGGCCTTCTTGGAGGAACAGCGCATGGAAGACGCCGAGCCGGCAACTGGCTCGGCCACGGCCGGTCCTCGAGATTGACCGCGGCCAGGGGCTGAAACGAGCGCGCTACGCCACTGTGGTCCGCTGCAGCGCAGGCCGCATGGCCTCCAGGACGCGCTGGGGGTGGACGGGCTTGGCAAGCAAGGCGTCCGCACCGAGGGCGCGCAGCCTCTGCTCGGCCTCCATGTCGATGCTGCCGGAGATGATGATCACGCGCGTGTCGTCCAGCCCGGGATTCGCACGCACCTGCTCGCAGACCTCGAACCCGTTGGCCCCGGGCATCATCAAGTCGAGCAGCATGACCTGCGGCTCGAAGCGGACGGCCAGCTCCAACGCGACCAGCCCGTCGTGGGCCACCCGGATTTCCGCCTCGGGGAAGAAACGCAGCAGGAACCTGCGCAGGCTGTCGGTGATCATCGGCTCGTCGTCGGCCAACAGGATGCGCAGCCGGCTCGCGGGCCGCAGGCCCTCCGGGGTCAGATCGCGCTGCATTCGGATCGAGGCTTCCATCATGGGACTCCTCTCCACAGACACGCCCCGGGCAGGAGCTGTTCCCCTTCCTCGCCCGCCATCCGCGCGGGGTTACAGAACCACGGTCCCGCCAAACCCACATCCGCACCAGGAAGGCGCACGATGATCCGCAGCTTCCTCCCCCTCCTCCTCGGCCTGGCGCTGGCCGCCTGCGCCGGCGCCGACCCCGCCGACTCGCACGCCCCCCACGACACGGCGGGCGACGCGGACGCCGATACGGACAGCGACGCGGACGCCGACACGGACAGCGACGCAGACGCGGATGCCGACACGGACAGCGACGCGGACGCCGACACGGACAGCGACACGGACAGCGACCCCATCGGCCCGGCCGGCGAGTTCAGCGAGCAGATCACGGTGGACGGCGTGCTGCGCAGCTACGAGCTCTATGTGCCCGCGTCCGCCACCGCGGCCATGCAGGACGCCCCGGTGCCGGTGCTGATCACCCTGCACGGCGCAGGCGACACGGGCTACAACTTCATCCACGCCACGGGCCTCACCAGCACGGCCGACAGCCAGGGCTTCGTGCTGGTCGGCCCCGACGCCTACGGCGGCGGCTGGTTCCTGCAGCAGAACGAGGGCTGGCCGGGCGCCGACGGCAACAGCATGTCGCTGCAGAACGACATGGAGCTGATGCTGACCATCCTGGACGAGCTCGAGGCCGGCTACCGCGTGGACGATACGCGCTACTACGCCGCCGGCCACTCCCGCGGGGGCGGCTACACCGCCCTGATGGCCAGCCTCTCCTCCCAGCTGAGCATCGCCTCCGGTACATGGGTCAGCCCCTTCGCCGCCTACGGCATCAACGCCGGCTACGACCCGGCGGGCGGGCACTTCGACATGTCGGCGGCCACGCCCAAGCGGCCCATCTGGGTCATCCACGGCACCTCCGACAGCACCGTGCCCTACAGCTACGGCGAAGACCTGGCCCATGAGCTGCAGATCGCTGGCTGGGACGTGACCTTCACCTCGGTGAGCGGGGGCGGGCACAGCTGGCTGTGGCGCTCCAACTACGGCCAGACCAACGATGATCTGCTGGCCTACTTCCTGGCAAATCCCATACCCTGAGGGTCGCATCGCCACACCCCTGGCCATGCAGACTGTCCTCTGCCGGCACGCAAACCCGACAAGCGACGAGGTGGCTATGGAGAGCCCATCCCCCCCAGGAACCGACACCGACCAGGCCTACCGGGACCTGGTGCGGCTCGTGGACAGACGCCTGGAAGAGGAATCAAGCAGCTACGCGGCCTTGGCCCAACAGGTGCTGGAGCTTGCAGAGGACCAGGATCCCGAGCGAGGGGACCTGGAACCCCATGGAAGGCTGCTGCGACCCGATGCCGGCGAAGTGATCGTCGTGGTGGCGGGCCAGGTGGAGCTGCTGGAGGAGCACGGGGCCTCCGAGACGGAGAACCCGGACTTCGCCGATTTCCTCTGCCGGGGCGTGGTCAGCGGCCCCTTCTTCGCCGGTCTGACGGCCTGGCGCCTGGGCCAGGCCGCCAGGCTGGGCCTGCAGGGCCTGGGGCGGGCCGCCAAGTACCTGGTCCTGACCCATGAGCAGTTCGATGCCCTGCTGAGCAGCTCGGCCGAGGCCCGCGAGCTGATGGCCCTCTGCCTGGAGGCCGAGCTCGGCAACCTGCAGGCGCAGCTGGACCGCTACCGCGGCCGCCTGAAGGACAACTTCCTGTCGCCCAACGCGAACATGCCCACCGGGTCCTATCACCTGCCCGAGAACCACTCGTGGATCTTCCTGATGGACGCCACGGACCAGCCGGACAGCGCGTTTGAGCAGCACCTGCCGCCGGACATCGGCCACTACCCCTTCTACCTGGTCGTCTTCAGCCAGCTCAACCGGGGATACGCCGAGGGCAATCCCCAGGTTCGCGCCGACTACGCCGAGACGGCGCGCATGATGTACTGCTACAAGAAGCACGACCTGCTGCCCTTGGACCCCCTACACCCGCTGCTCTTCCTGGCCCCCGAGCTGCACCCAGACAACTACCAGGCCATCGCCCTGGGGCGCGAGCTCTTCGGCCTGCCCAAGCGCTACGGCCGCACGGTGATCGACCACGCCCGCGGCTTCGCCGAGCTGGAGGTGGAGGGGCGCCGCGCGCTGCGCATGCGCTGGTTGAGCACGGCGCAGGCTGGGCCCGCAGATCTGGGCGTCCTGCTGCCGCGCGACGAGCTGCTGGCCCACCTCGGCAAAGAGCGAACAAGCGCAGCCGCCCTGGAGCGGGAGCTCGACGGGCTGCAGACGGCGATCAAGACCGCGGGCGAGACCAGGGTGACGAAGGACTGCATCCCCTTCCCCCTGGCCCCATCCGTCCTTGCCTGGCGTCAGCTGATCTCCACCCTGGCCGGTGTGAACGATCGCTGGGAGGCCAACCACCTGGCCGAAATCCACTTCGAGCCAAAGCTCTGCCACCTGCTGGACTGGTGCCTGCTGCTGGACTGCGAAGCCGAGTTCTGCGGCGAGGGCTTCGAGCTGCAGGGCGACGTGGTCTGCGGCATCTACATGCGGCACGCGCTGGAGCTGACACAGAAGACCATCTTCGCCCGCTACCCCCTGGACCGGGCCGGGCCCCCGTCCAGCTGATCCCAGGGGACCTGCTACGGGCCGCGGGATAGGCTGCCCGCGACCCCAGCCGCGAGGATGCCGTGCGGAAACTCCTGCTGCTCATCCCCCCGCTCTGCCTGGCCTGCAGCTCCGACGAGCAGAGCAAGCTCGCGGACAGCCCTGGCGACAGCGCGGACAGCGCGCCCCCTGCCGAGCGGCAGGTGCCCCCCTCCACCTACCTGGACGCGCCGGCGCGCCTGGTGGCCTTCGGCGACGTGCACGGCGACCTGGAGGCCTCCCGCGCGGTGCTGCAGCTGGTAGGCGCCATCGACGAGAACGACAGCTGGGTGGGCGGCGAGCTGGTGGTGGTGCAGACCGGCGATCAGATCGACCGTGGCGCCGACGACCGCGCGGTGCTCGACCTGTTCGAGGAGCTGGCCGAGCAGGCCTTCGCAGCCGGCGGCGCGCTCTACTCGCTGGTGGGCAACCACGAGATCATGAACGTGGAGCTGGACCTGCGCTACATCCACGACGACGCCTGGGCCAGCTTCGACGACATCCCCTACGACCCCAAAGACCCCGACCTGGCCGACCTGGACGAAGAGCAGTACGGGCGGGCCGCGGCCTTCAAGCCCGGCGGGCCCTACGCCCTGATGCTGGCCGGCCGCAACACGTCCATGGTGGTGGGCGACACGGCCTTCGTGCACGGCGGCATCCTGCCCGAGCCCGCCGCAGACGGCATCGACACCATCAACGCCGCGGTGCAGGCCTGGATGCGCGGCGAAGGCGAGGAGCCGGACCAGGTGCAGGGCGACGAGAGCCTGGTCTGGTCACGGCACTACTCCCAGGATCCTGACAGCCAGGACTGCAAGGACCTGGCCGCGGCGCTGGCTGTCCTGGGCGCCCAGCGCATGGTGGTGGGGCACACGGTGCACGACACGGCCAACCCGGCCTGCGACGACATGGTCTGGCGCATCGACGTGGGCATGTCGGACTACTACGGCGGCGAGCCCGCAGCGCTGGAGATCGTGGGGGATGAAGTGACGGCGATCGAGTAGGGGCTACTGCTTGGCCGCGGTGCATATCATCATGGCGTTGGCGCACTTGACGACGAAGCGCTCCCCTGCTGCGGCGCTGAAGCTGCCGGCGTCAGTGGGGCTCAGGGGATCGAAGAAGGCCTTGATGGTGTAGCTGCCTGGAGGGATCTCGCCGGGGGGGTAGCGGTCCCCGCCGCTCACCAGCCACACGCGCACGCCGCCGTCGCTCTCCACCGTCGCCGTGGTCGGAGCGGGGCTCGGCTGCGCGGCCCAGGGGTCGGGCTCAGGGGGCGACTCCGGCTCCTCGGCGGGCTCGGGCTCGTGGCTCGGCTCGAGCTGAGCCTGCTCGGCAGGGTCGGGATCCGCGGAAGTCGGTGCGGAAGGGACTGACGCGGGCGCCAGGGCAACGCCGTCCACGGACAGCGACGATGGTTCCGGCACATCAGCGGGCTGGGTGGGCTCGTCCGGCTCGGGGACCGCGGCGGTCTCGACGGGCTCATCCTGGACCGGGGCCGCCGCCGTCGCGGGGGCCGCTGCATCGGGCTCGCCCACGCCAGGCTCGTCCCCGTCTCTCAAGAAGAGCAGGCCGCCCACCACCACGGCCAGCGAGATCCCGAGCCCCAACACCCAGGGAAGAGGGCCGCGAGGAGAGGCTACGGGCTCGTCGGGGTCCCCAAGGGGCGGCTGCGACGCGGGCACGACTCCTTGGGAGGGAAGCTCGCCCCCGGCGGAGGGCTCGGCATCGGCGGACTCCTCGCTGGGGGGCGGCGGCGCTTCGTCCTCGTAGTAGGTCTCGGCGTTGCGCACCTCCGCCGAGGGCGGAGGGGGTCCCAGCGCGCTCGTGGAGAGCGCGGCGTCGTTCTCCGCGGGCTGACTGGGTTCCAGCGAGCTGGGCACGGCTGTCATGGCATTGGACTGCTCGGCGCTGGAGGCCCAGGCGGAGTCGAGCAAGGCGGCCCACTCCGGCCTGGCCTCGTCGCTCTCCTCGGACGACATGGAGCTGGAGTCCATGACCCGCCCCTCCCAGATCTCGAACAGGGCGCGACAGTCGGGGATGCGCTTGTCCCGATCCGCCTCCAGGGCACCGGTGATGGCGCGCGCCATGCGCTCCGGGATCTCGGGATTGCGCAGTTGCGGGTGCAGGTAGTCCCCGGCCGAGATGGCGTTGAACAGCGCGATCAGGTCCGATCCCAGGAAGGGCCGGACGCCGCAGGTCAGCTCGTAGAGGATCACGCCCAGCGAGAAGAGATCAGCGCGCGCGTCCACCACGCTGGGATCGCGGATCTGCTCGGGCGCCATATAGGCGGGCGTGCCCATGGTGGCTCCCGTCTGGGTGCGCGCCGCGGCCTCGTTCTCGTCCAGCAGCGCCTTGACCAGCCCGAAGTCGGTGATCTTGGGCACGGGCCGGCCGCCCTGCCTGGCGATCAGGATGTTGGCCGGCTTCAGGTCGCGGTGCACGAAGCCCAGGCGATGCGCCTCCACCACACCTGAGATGATCCCCCGGGCCAGGGTATCGGCCAGGCTCAGGTTCTCCCGGCTGTGCTGCAGCACGTGGCTCAGGTCGGGCCCCTCCACGCA
>CAYVQL010000400.1:0-8512 GCA_964454135.1 uncultured Enterobacterales bacterium
GCCCCTGCTTCATCTGCTGGAGCTTGGCGATGACCTGCTCGGTCTTGCGGATGGCCTCGTCGAGGGTGTCGAGGATCTCGGCGATGCGGCGTTGTTCGGGGAGCGGGGGGAGTAGGAGGCGGTGCGCTCCATACTCCGTGGCGTTGATGTTCGGCTGTGCTCCCTGCCGGAGCGTTCTGTTCACCCATCGCCAGTACGCGCTCGCCTGGGTCCACCAGAATGCGTATCGAGGGATGGCGATATTGGGGTCCGGCTGGAACTTGATGACGTACCCAGCATGAGCGCAGCGGCCATCTTGTGCTTGGTAGAGGTAGGTCTTGCCGACTGTGGCTCCTGACCGGGCAAACAGGAGGTCGCCGTCTTTGAGCATGTAGGGCCTTGCCACAGCCATCGGGATGCTCGCCCTCGTCTCGGGATTGAGCGTGCCGTCGTCCCTGATGTCCGTGATTCGCACGTACCGAGGACTCTCGGCGTCCCACGGCCTTGCAGATGCCCCGCTTCCGTATTCGCCCCCGCCGATGCAGATGCCCCGCATAGTTGGCCGGGTCCAGGCAGCCGGGAGTTCATCAACCGACATAGCCAAGCTCCCCCAGGAACCCGTCCAGCCGCGCCTTCGCGGCGTCCCGCTCCCCCTCGATGTCCCGCAGGGTCACCCGGTACTTGCTCCACCAGCTCTCGACCGCCGCGACCACGGCCTGCCGATGGGCCACCACCCGCCGGTCCAGCTCCCGCCGCAGGTCGGCCTGCAAGATGTCGAGCACCAGGGCCTCGGCCTGGTTGGCGTCCACCTCGGCCTGGGCGGCCTCCAGTCGGTCGGAGAAACCCTTGTGCAGCGCCTTGAGCTTGCGCTTGGCCGCCGCCAGCTTCCGCTTGAGTGCCTTGATCTCCGCAGGCGTCAGGGCCTCCTCGTCGTCGTCGTCGTTCCCTTTGGCGGTCGCCGCCTTGATGGTCCCGTCCAGCTCAGCCACCCGGCCCTCGACCTCGGCGATCTCAGCCAGGAACTCGGGCAGGAGGCGCTTGACCAGCTTGTGGTCTAGGGGCGTGGTCTTGCTGCCGCCGTCTTCGAGGGCGGTGAGGATGGTGGTCACCCAGCCCTCGACCACGCCGTCGAAGCCGCCCGCCATCAACGCCTTGAGGTCGAAGACCACGTCTCCCCACCAGGTCGCCACGGCCCCGACCACAGCGAAGCGGTCCAGCAGGCCGACCGGCACCAGCGCCTTCTCGAAGGAGGCCAGCAGACCCGCCCGCAGGTCCATCAGCGCCTGGGTGTCCGGCAGGGCCTGGATGCTCCCTTGCTGCTCTTCCCACCAGCCCTCGAGGGCGTCGGCCAGGGCCTGCTCGCGGGCGGTGATCCCGGCGTCAGCCTCGATGAGGTCCTTCACGTCCCCGTTGCCGTTAATCTTTGGCTTGAAGTCGAGGTAGCGGGCATCGCGCTCGACCAGCAGGCTGCCGGGGTCGAAGCCTTGGGCGGCGAACAGCCCGGCCTGGGCCTCGACCTCGGCCTTGGGCACCCCGCCCAGCAGGTGCGCCCGCACGTCGTGAGGCTCGGGAGGCGGGGCATTGTCGGCGTAGCGCCGGATGTTGAGGTTGAAGTCGTTGTCGTCCAGCTCCTGGTGCCTGACCACGCGGGCGAAGCCGGGAATGTCGGCGTACCGCTGGTAGGCACTGACGACCTTCTCGATGTGCTCCGGGTCCAGGTAATTCTGGGCGCGGCCCGACCGAAATTCGGCGTCGGCGTTGATGAACAGCACCTTGCCCTTCCGCTCCGCGGGCTTGCTGCCCTTGGCCCGCAGGACCAGGATGCAGGCCGGGATGCCGGTGCCGTAGAACAGGTTGGGAGCCAGGCCGATGACAGCATCGAGCACGTCGTCCTGGATGAAGCCCCGGCGGATGTCCCGTTCGGCCCCGCCCCGGAAGAGCACACCGTGTGGCATGACCGTGCAGACCATGCCGCCCAGGCGGAGCGCGCTGAACATGTGCTGCACGAACATCAGGTCGGCCTTCTTGCCCGACTCCGGGCAGTAGCCGTAGGAGAACCGCTCGGGGAAGGGGATGCCGTCCGCCGAGTAGTTTTGCGAGAAGGGCGGGTTGGTGATCACCCGGTCGAAGCGCATCAGCTCGCCGCCTTCGACGTGCAGCGGCTCGGCCAGGGTGTCGCCGTTGCGGAGGTCGGCGTCAGCGATGCCGTGTAGGATCATGTTCATCTTGGACATGGACCAGACGCCGCCGTTGTCCTCTTGGCCGTAGAGACCGAGGTTGCGGGGGTTGCCCCCATGCTCCCCGACGTGCTCGGCGCTGGTGATCAACATGCCGCCTGAGCCCGAGCAGGGGTCGTAGACCCGCTGGCCCTCCTGGGGATCGGCGATGCGGACCATCATGCGGACCACGGACCTGGGCGTGTAAAACTCGCCGCCCTTCTTGCCCGCCGAGTCGGCGAACACGCCGATCAGGTACTCGTATGCGGCCCCCAGAAGGTCGGGGAACTCGAAGTCCTCGTTGCGGAGCCGGTGCTTGTTGAAGTGCTTGATCAACGCCAGCAGCCGCTTGTCGGGCAGCTTGGACTTGCCCACGGTGCGGGTGAAGTCGATGTGGTGGAGCACGCCCTCCAGGCCAGTGTTGTCCTCTTCGAGGGCCGCCAGGGCCTTGTTCAGCCCGTCGCCGACGTTGTGGTGCAGCTCGTCCCGCAGGTGCGCCCAGCGGGCCTTGTCGGGGACGTAGAAGGTTTCCCGGTAGTAGCCCTTGGAGCCAGCGCGCTGCTCGGCCTGCTCCCGCGTGCGGCCCCTGGCGAGCTGCTCGGCGATGATGGCGTCCCGGCGGGCCTCGAACACGTCGGAGCACCGCTTGAGGAACAGCATCCCGAAGATGTACTCCTTGAACTCGGAGGCATCCATCTTGCCTCGGAGGATGTCGGCGGCCCCGAAGAGGTGGCGTTCGAGCTGGGCGAGGGTGAGCTTGCGCATCGTTGGGATCTCCGTTCTACGGGCTGGGCTCTGCGTCATCTGCGAGGCCGGGTGTTGCCTGGCCGCCTTGGGCCAACCAGTCGAGCAGTCTGCTCTCGTCGACGCGCCACTGGCCGCCGACTTTGGCGGCCCCGGCCAGCCGCCCACGACGGCAGAGGTCGTAGACCGTGCGCTCTCCCAGTTGTAGGAGAACACAGACCTCCCTGATGGTGAGGAACCTCGGTCGCTCGTGCATGAGTCCACCCTCTCTGCCGGTATCTGCCAGACTTCGCCAGTAGAGAACCGTATGGGTTCACCCGGCGCGGCACAAGCGGTCAGGCCCCGATTTCAGGGGCGAGATGAGCGCAAGTCTCGTTCATGTAGCTGCGCCGGTAGGCGTGGGTGCCCCGGAGTGTGTACGAACGCACCTGGTGGCCTGGAGTGCCCATGGCCTTGATCGTCGGTCCCTTGATCTCACCCGAAACCGCCGACCAAGCGGTGGCGGAAGCGTTGAGTGCCCACAGCCCCGATCGGACGCCAATTGGTCCGGACCAGATCAGGCTGTTGTGGGGGCTGTCCCGGTACGGAGCCCTGGTGATGGGCTGGGACACCGAGACGCCCCTCGCCCACGACGACCAAGTCCTCACTCTACACGGGCGGCAGCAGGGGAACCTCTGGCGACCGACTGGTTCTCCGCGTCCCGCCCCACTCCGTCGAGGTGTCGTGATGGAAACGGACAGGGGCTGGATGGTCGCGGCTTCGCACGGCGAGCCCGTACTCGACCTGATCGAGCACGTCGTCGCCCACCTCGACTTCATCGACTCCAAGACCCAAGGGGGCCACCGATGACCACGCCGCAGTCCTTCCCATCCGACGCACACCACCTCGACCTCGTCGCCCACTACCTGCGTGCCAGGGCCCGCCGGATCGGTCTGCAACTCCAGGCCGAGGACAACGAGCGCGCCTACGTCCGACCCGGTCACCGGACCCTGGGCCACCAGGACCAACTGGCGGACAAAGAGCGGGAGCGGCGCATTGCTGCTGCCGAGGGGCGGGAGCACGCACTCCTGCGAGAACTGGAGGCGCGTGAGGAAGTCCACCGCCGGTCAAGCAAGCCACCGCTGGGGATCGACCAGATCTGCGAGGGGTCGAGGCTGGGGCCACAGGAGCGACTGGTCCTGCTGGCCGCTGCGGTCGTCGCCATCAGCGAACGGATCGCGCAGCAAGTGGTGGAACCCCTGGACGTGGCCTGCATGATGCGGCTCACGGTGGAAGGAGCGATCCGGCTTCTTGAGCCCGAGGACGGGCTGGTCGGCTGTGTGGCCGCCAGGCGCATGTTCACCGCCCACAGCGCCCTCGTCAGCAGCGGGCTGCTGGTGGTGGAGCACTGTTCCCCCGCGGCTGTCCCCGACGCCCTCCCCGGTGCCTACCTGGCGATCACCAGCAAGGCGTTCACGGCGCTCACCGGGCTGAACGAGATCGAGGACAAGCGCGGCCAGGGCCACGCGGGTTGAAGACGGATGGGTCGCCACAAGCTCACCCACCCCGAGAGAAGCAGGACCGCCGTCTACGGCTTTGACAGCGCCTCGGTCGGGTTCTTCGTGGAGGTCTGGGATCGTGGACGGCGGCTGGTCGCCATGGACCGCCTGGAGCAGCCCGACAGCCCTCCGACCCTCGGGGCCGTGGTCTCAGCCCTGGTCGAGCAGGGGTTCTTCACCCGCGATGAGGTATTCGAGGCACTGACGCTGCTGGCTCTGGGCGAGGGCCGCGATCTGGAGGCGTCCGAGGGTGTGAGGACAGCCGCCCTCGTCATCGAGAACCTGCGGTCCGACGCAGCCCGCTGAACGAACTGGGGGCTGGTGGTGGGCTTTGAACCATATGGGCCGTCCAGGCGATGCCCCGAGCCACTGGGGAGCGCACGGAGCCCCTGGAGCATCCTGTGTGGATCTCGTGGGTTCGATGACGGGCCTACTGGCCAGGATCTGTGGCCGCCTCCACGTCGAGGACCGGCTCCGTCTGCTTCTCGGGCGCGACTGCCGATGCGATGTGGCCAAGGGCGAGCGCAGCTTCACCTGTCGCCGCGAAGAGAACGCCCATAGCGAACAACGCCACTCCGGTTGTTGCTCCAAACACAAAGACCAGAAAGCCCTGCTCCCCATCGTGGGTGTCGGCGAACACAGCCCCCAGGCCAACGCCAGCAACGCCTACAAGAACAGCGGCTATCTTCAAGAAGCCACCGAAACTGGCCAACCCCTTCGCAGCCTTTGCGAGGTTGCTGTACCGCTTCGCCATCAGTGGATCACCGCTTGTCGAAGCGGCTGGTCCTGCGGCCGCCTCACCCTTGCCGGTCTGCCCTTGCTGTGGACCAGACGGATCATCCGAGAACGGCTCCCCGCACAAGCAGACCGTCGCCCAGTCCTTGTTGCTCTTGCCGCAGGCCCCGCATTCCTTCATGTCGGCTCCTTCGAAGGATGGTCGACCATTCTACCACGCCCGCTCGCCAGATCCAACAGCGCAACCCCGGCCCTGCCGTCACAAAGCCCGTGGCCACCTATCGCTGGAGCACTTCTCGCACATCGAGACCAGAGACTTCGTGACCGCGACTGCAAGGCGCTGGGCGTCGAGTCGGTACTCCTTTTGCCGCACCAGGTCACGGAGCCGCCGGATCAGATCGGCGGCGATGTGTTCAACTTCGCCAAGTGGATGCGGCTCCACAGCAACGACCGTGAGGCCCAGGAAGTCACCGAGGACCATGACGGCCTCCTGCGCGACCTGGCCGTCCCCACCATCGACTTCTTGGATGGACATGGCGGTGAGCATCAGCCGGTCGTTCAGCTTCGGGGGGATGATCGATGTCGGACTGGTGGGCATAGAGCACCTCCTGTTCAGGGGAGCGAATAGGCCCACCACCGGACCCGGAGCCGCAGGCCAGGACTCCGCCATCCCCCGCACACGTCACGCACACACGGCCCCCTTGACATCCGCTCCCTCCCGTCCTCTCCTGTCGCCTCCTGTCGCCTCGGATATCAGTCGCAAACGCCGAACATCACCTGCGTAGGCCGCTTTCCACGAAAGCGGCAACCACTCCCGCCGTAGTCGAACTGCGTCAGGCACCGCTCCGAGGGCGGGGTGCTTGACGCGTCGGAACGTGTGGGTGCCTATGGTCCGTGGCGGCCCGCCGCCATCCACCATAGACACCCACCTCCTGCCGTCACGGTCGGGCATCGTATGGAGTTGATCGATGGGCCGGATCGAGGCCCGCTTCGATGAAGACTACGTCGTCATCCTCTTGGACGGGGAGCCGGTGTGGGATGTGCTCGATGTCTGGGACGGACCCACGGCCCTGGTCGAACTGAATGCTCTCGAAGACCTCGACGGCATCCAGGCCGGAGAGGTGCCGGAACAGGTGGTGTTCCAGCTCCATCACCAGGCGGGGCTGGGCACCTACATGTTCCACGAACTGCACCTGCACCGAGATGATGGCGTGCCCGTGGCAGACTTCATTCACCACCACCCCAACAAGTACTGGGAGGGCAGGTACGGCCTCGCCACGCTGCTCGCCGCGATGATCGAGCAGGTGGCCTTCGAAGATGGAGTCGAGGTGGCCGAGTCCGAACTGGAGGATGACTGGAAGCGGCTCGTGCTTCGATTCCAGCTACCTCCTGATGGCACGCTCCCCGAGACTGTGGCGACGTGTGTGGGCAGGGCGAACGACATCATCCGCAACGCGGAGAACGCCTTGGCTGGACTCCGCTGGGTCGAGGAGTACGAGAAGAACGAGAGGCGGTTCTGCCTTGAGGTTCTGGCCCCGCTGCTCCGCCGTATGGGCTTCTCAAGCGTCCGGTATGTGCAGGGGAACAGGGAGTATGGTCGGGACTTCACCTTCTCCGAGCCGACACGGTTCGGAGACCTTCGCCATTTCGGGCTGCAGGCGAAGGCAGGCGACGTGCGGGGGAACGTCAAGGGTGACGTTGACGAATTGCTGGGGCAGGTCGATGACGCCTTCAAGATGCCCTACAACGACGTGTCCTCGGGTGAGCAACGGTACATCTCGGTGTTCATCATCGCGATCAGCGGGAAGTACACGGACCAGGCCAAGGAAAAGGTCATCCACAAGCTGCCCAGGGGCCTTGTGGGCTCGGTCTATTTCCTCGACCGTGAGAGGATTCTTGAACTCGCAGAGAAGTACTGGCGTGCGTGAAAGGAGGTTCATGTGAGCGACGACACGACCGCCATCGCTAAACCCGCCTCCCTGGCTCGCTGGCTCACCGAGACCCGCGACATGCTCGACAGGCTCGGGGTGCAGGAGAACGCCGTCCTGTGCCTCCCCGCCATCGCAGCTCTCTTTGGGGCCACAGGACTTCCTGCCGCTGGGCTCGCCATCACCAGCATCTTCGGGTCAGGGATCTACGGGGTCTGGAAGATGCACACTTACCAGCAGACCATCCGCCAAGTGCTTCATGGGGCAGTCGGCGAAGTGGAAGTCGACGTAGAGGACGTTCGGCAGGCAGTTGACGACCTACGCGAGACCGTCGAAGACGTGCGGGCCGAGGCCAAGGACATGGCGTCGAAGCTCTTGCCTGAGCAGGTCGAGCAGCTCGGGACGATCTTTGAGCAGTTCATGGCCTCGCTGGATGAAGACTGGCTGCATCACCTGCGGAATGCTGTCCGGGGCGTGGTCGCTGGGAATCTGCCGAGCGACACCAGAAAGGCCGTTCTTGCTCACCTCAGATCGATGGGGCCATCGCACGTCACGGGCTTGAACGCCCTGTTTGATGAGGGAGGAGAAAGCAAGTTCATCATGGCGAGAGAGGAGGGGAATCGGGAAGCCAGGGAGCTATTCTCACAAGAGGTTGAATCCGTCCTGCTTGCGGCAGGGTTCATCGAGCGCAAGACGGGGGGAGCCAGCTACTCTTCGGCGAATCAGCCCCTCTTTCGTATCACGGCCCTTGGTAAGGCAGCTTCGAACCTGTTGTCCGAGTAGGGACTACGACCTCCACCACCTCTGCCAGTTCTCCGAACAGCACCGGCACTCGGATCTCCACCGTCGCCGCTCCCCGCCCCTTGGCCAGGTCAACGCGGCGGACGAAGCCCCGCAGGATGGTCTTCCGCTCCTCCGGGGTCGCTGCCTCCCACAGGGCCTCGACGCCGGTGATCATCGCCTCGACTGCATCGAGGTGGCGACGGCGGTCCTCTGGGTTGTGACCGACTTGCAAGCGGCGGAGGTATCCCTCGGCGTCCTTCTTCTGCCGAACCAGATCACGGAGGTCGTCGTAGAAGACCTCGGCCAGGTCGGTGGCCTGCCGGAGATGGTGGCGGATGTTCTTGATCTGCTCTTCGATGCCCTGGACTCGCCCCCTCGCTGCCCTAATTGCCTTGTCCCTGTCGCCGGAGCGGTCTTCCAGCAGGCCCCTCGCGTAGTCCATGATGCGGGCTTGGATACGAGGATCGCCGAGGTATCCGAGGACGCACGCAGCCACCGCTCCCTCTACAAGCTCGGCCTTGATCATGGGCTCCTTGGGGTATAGGCACCATTACCGTATCGCACCAAGTACGGCAACTATCACGGAACC
>CAYVQL010000401.1:0-8423 GCA_964454135.1 uncultured Enterobacterales bacterium
CGCTCCGCTGGGGAGGAGGCGCCCGGCAGCAGCCCGGCCAGGTCCCTGCATGCGTCGAAGGAGGCCTCCAGCAGGCCGCCGCAGGCCAGGGAGGACAGCAGGGCGGGCAGGGCCAACACGGAAAGCCAGCGCGGTCTCATTTCGCACCTCCTGCCAGGGTGTTGAGGGGGAAGAGCTCGCGCCGCACGCTCTTCCAGTACTGCCAGGCCCCCTGCTCGGCGTCCAGTGGCAGGTGGGGCCCCCAGCGCGCGTGGTCCAGGGCGCGCACGACCACGTCGAAGGGGATCCCCTGTTCCGGGACGAGGATGACGCGCAGGTCGTCCGGGTACTCGTCCTTGATCAGCCCAAGCAACCGGCTGAGCTCCTCCCAGTCGTAGTCGTCGATGCCCGTGCAGGTACCCCCGCTCTTGCAGCCCACGGTCGGGGATGGCTCGCCCGCGCCCGTGTCGGGCCGCCCGTCCGGGTAGAGCACCGCGTCGGCGCCGAGCACGCTGATGCCCCGGTCGCTCAGGATCAGCGAAAGCAGCAGGGGCGAACGCTCCTCCTCGTAGCTGCTGCGCGGCGGGCCGATGGCCGGCAGGGAGCTCTCGATGGTCCGCAGGGCGCCCTCCCAGGGATTGCGCGTCACGAAGTGGAAGCTGCCGAAGCGCGCCTGCCCGGCCGTGTAGAGCACCTCGCGCAGGACCGAAAACGGCACGTCCCGGTCCACGCTCAGCAGCAGCTCGCCCAGGTTGTCCAGGTCATCGCGCTGCGTCAGCACAGCCATGGTGCGCCGCACGTCCTCGAGCGCTCGCTCCTGTTCGTACTTCTCCAGCAGACGATCGTAGAGCCTGGTGATCAGCTGACCTCTCTTCACGTCGTCGGGGACCGCCAGCACGGGCAGGCCGTCCTCGTCGCGCAGCTCGAGATCGAGCACGGCCACGCCGTCCGCCAGGATGCGGTCCTTCTTGATGGTGACCGTCACCCGCGGGGCCAGGGCCTCCTCGGCCGTGGAGTCGGGCAGCGTCAGCGCGGGCGTGAAGCAGTCCTGGATGGCATGCGCGCCTCCCGGGACGCAGGCAGCGCTGTACTGCCCCAGGAGCATGGCCTGGACGATGTCCGCTCCGGCGGACGAGTCCTGGGCCAGGCAGATGCCAGGCAAGCCCACAGCCCCGGCCAGCAGCCAGGCGCGGACAAGGCCGACGCGCGAAGGCTGGCCTTCGTCCTTTCCCATTGCATTTTCATTCAAGCGTTCCATCGGCGCTCCACGTTCGGGGGTCTCGCAGCGACAAGACTGTACTACGGCGCGGGTCGATGGGCTGCCTGCCCGGTTCCCCAACGGCGATTCCGCGCCACCAGGCCTTGACCCATCACCGCTCCTTCGCATAGAAGGCCCCGAACCAGTATGCTTGTCCGACAGGTGGAGGAAGGCTTGCAAGAGGTCAGGTGCAAGGCTTGTGGCAGATCGCTGTCTCAACAGCAGGCCGAGCGCACGGGGCGTTGCCTGTACTGCGGCGGCGAACTGGACGGCTTCAAGAGCCCAGCGCAGCAGGTCGACGTGGAGGTCACGCCCGATTCGCCCACCGAAGAGGCCGCCAAGACCGTCGAGATCTCGGGCAAGAAGACAGCGCGCGTGCCCGTGGCACTGATGGAGGGCGCAGCGCCGTCGAGCTGGGAACAGCCCCTGTCCTTCTTCCAGCAATGCACCGCCATGCTGCAGCTGGCGCTGCTCGCCAGCCTGGTGCTGGGATACGCCCTGCAGCACGATCCCCTGCTTCCTCCGCAGGTAATCGCCGCAGGCTGCGGGCTGGTGGCGCTCATCAGCCTGGTAGGTTGGCAGGTCTTCGCGTTCGGGCGGGAGCTCTACGGCACGGGTGCCAGCGGCGTAGCCCTGGTGCTCTACCTGGCAGGCGGCCTGCTGGGCCTGCTCAACTTCCTCAACAGGACCCTGATCCGCCTCCTCCCATCCCTCTTCCGCCCGGTGGGCTTCGCCGCGTCCCTGCTGCTCTTCGTGCCTGTCCTGGGCTGGCTGGCGCAGAGCCACGATCCCTTGTTGGGGTGCTGGCGCCTGGCCGAAGCCAGTCGCGACGGCCCGCACTGGGACGGCAGCTACGAACTGTCTCCGTCCCTGTGGAGCGGCACGCTCGCGGGTCCCGGGGGCGAGGCGCCCTTCGACCTGCAGATCCGCGAGGTCGACGGCCGGCGGTTCAGCGCGCGCCTGTACACCAAGGACGACGGAGCGAGCCAGGAGCTGCGCGGCGTGCACGACGGCAACCACCTGGTCTTTCCCGCCGAGATCCCGGCTGACAAGCGGCCCTGGTGGCTCGTGCTGCCGGGCATGCAGCTGGTCATCGACGCCCACGTGATCGAGCTGGAGCGCATGCAGGGCGGCGTCCGCCAGCTCGCGCTGCCGTTGGAGGCCAAGCTGACCCGGCAGCAGGGTCCTGCACCGGACACGGCGGCCTCCCCCGCTGCGGAACACCCGCAGCTGGACCTCGAGACCTCCCTGGCGCCGGACCTGCCCAGCCCCACGGCGTTGCGCCCCCTGATCCGGGTCGGGGACAACAACATCACCCGCGGCAGGGTCTTCGTGATCCGCCCCGCGGGCGGTGCGAAGCCCCTGGCCATCGGCGCCATGAGCCTGTTCGGGCCCGCCGGCGGGCTGCAGCGGCAGCTCGACGCGGCCGCGCTGCCCATCCTCGCTTCGGGCCTGATCAACCTCTTCGATCCCGGCAAGGGGGACATGGTGGCGCGCGCCTGGCTCAACAGGCCAATGCCCGGCGCCCGCGCCTTCCGAGCGGGCCAGGAGCAGCAGCCCGATGCCACCGCCGACCTGGTGACCCTGCGCCTGGAGCCGGGCTACAACCTGACTCCGCTGCGCCTGCGCCTGGACGCCCCCTCCCCTGGCGCGGCGGTCTGGCTGGCCACGCCCATCAGCTCCGAAGACGCCCCGCTGGGAGGCATGCTGGCGGCCGAGCTCTTGCGGACCTGGGACAAGGGAATGGCCATCCGTCTGACTGACCCCATCGAGCTGGCGGAGCTGACCGGCGCGCCGGTGGTGGACGCACGAGGCTCGGTGGTCGGCGCCCTCGTGGGCAGCATGCGCGGGGAGGACGGTGAGGAGCTGGGCGTGATCAACCCTGCGGCCAGCATCCTGAAGCAGCTGCCTCTCTGATGCGTGCAAGAGCCCTCACCTGCCTTCCGCTGGCGCTCTGCTGCGGCTGCAAGCCGCCACCCGATGCGCCCAGCACCCTGGACGATCTCTGCAGCTACCTCTTCGTGCGGCACGCCGAGGAGGATCCGGAAGCCATGCTCGAGGGCATGGCGAACCTGGACGAGTGGTTGCAGCTGCACGAGGAGCAGACCCGCGAGGGCTACTCGGTCAGCGGACTGGACGAAGAGACGGCCAACTCCCTGGACGACGAGCAGCGCAGCGTGGCCGGCATCTTCGGGGTGGCCGTGGGCTCGGTGAGCGAGCACCGGGTGGATGACGCCACCTACGCCATGGTGGCCGTGGACCAGGAGGAGATCCACGGCAACAACTACGCCGACTACAAGCGCCGCTACTTGAGCGACGCGGACTGTTTCCTGGACCAGGACTGCGCGCGCCTGGAGGCCACCGAAGACTACGAGGCCACGATCCTGGTGGTGACCAGCGACAACCACACCCACAACCAGTACCTGTGGCTGGAGACCGAGCAGGGCCTGGCCATGGCCCACCGGGCATGGCTGCCCTACCCTCCCGAGGTGAACGTCTCCTGGTTGGTGGTGGAGGAGCAGTTCTACCTGGATGTGTTCCTGCCCTGGGGCGAGGGGCACTACCGGCTACAGGCCACCTGGATGGTGAACAGCCAGGACAGCATGGACCAGGATGCGGTGATGAACCTGGTGATCGCCGGGATGCAGCAGCACTCGGAGAATCTGGAGGATTGGTTGGACGAGGGGGGAGGTTGAGAGGGGGGGAAGGGTGAAGGGTGAAGGGTGATGGGGTGAGGGGTGACACGATCACCTTCTCCTTCTCCTTCTCCACGTCGACCACCAGAAGAACCTCGAGACGTGGTCAGCCGGCGCTGTGAGGGGGCGATGGAAGAAGGAGCAGGCCGGGCTGCGCTCCTGTTCGGGTGCGAGGGGATGGCGCCCCAGGTGTCGCGCCGGCGTCGGCTGTCAAGCTGGGAACCCCGCTGCGCGGGAACCCCAGCTCGGCCCGGCACCCTTCGGCTTCGCCTGCAGGGGCCCGCCGGGCCGGCCTGCGGCGGACAGCCTCCTTCGGCGCGACCGGAGGGCGCGTGAAGCACCCACCCAGGAGGACAGCATGCCAACCTACACCTTCCCCCATCAGCGCCTCAACGCCTACCGAACCGCGCTGGAACTCACTCGGGCATGCCTCGGCATCGCCAAGCAACTACCCCGCGGTCACGGGCACATCGCCGACCACCTGCGGCGCTCGGCCACGGCCGTGCCCATGCTGATCGGCGAAGGGGCGAACCGCAGAACGCCCGCCCAGAAGCGGCAGCGCTACACCGAAGGCGTCGGGGAATGCGGCGAGGTGGCGGTGGCGCTCGAACTGATCAGGCTGCTGGAGCTGGCGCCTGCCGCGGAGTTCGATGCGGCCTGGGGGCTCTGCTGCCGTACGCATGCCATGGTCTGGGGGCTGGCCAAGCGCTGATGATCCGCCAGCGAGGCCCTGTCGACACGGGGCTCCATCGAAGGCGCTCGAGAGACCGGCCGGCGTGGCTCCGCCACATGCGGCCCGCCACGCCAGCTCTAGCCGAAAAGGCGCTCCATTCGCTTGATATCTTCGTTTATCATCGAGAATGCAGGGGGTAGGACGACGGCTGCTCCCATGGAATCCCAACCGTCGTGGAATCCGAATGGAGGAAGAGAGCATGAAGAACGCCAGCATGTCGCGCATGGGGCAGGGCAAGGACGTGGTCCAGGTGGAGCTCGTGGATCGGCGCACCATCAAGACGGACGGCGGCGCCAGTCCCCTGGACTTTCCTATCGGCCCCGTCTTCGAGGGCCTGGGCCCGCGCATGGACCTCTGCACGATCCACGCCCTCTGCAGCAGCATCTCCTCAGCCAATCTCACCTGGGAGATCTGACTGCAGAAGTGCTACAACGGACTGGACTGGGAGGATGGCGCCGCCGCCATTCTCAGCCATACGACCGAGGGCTACAAGATCAGCGCGGCCTACAACACGCGCACGGACTTCGGGCTCTACTCGCGCTTCGTGCTGAGGCTGACGGACACGGGCTCGGTGGAGCAAGGGACCTTCTGTGTGACCGTGGCGCTGAAGTTCTTCACCTGAGAGCCCGCAGAGATCAAGAACCGGGGAGGCGGCTTTGAAGCGATCCCTGGCTGCCGTCCCGCCCTCGAACAGGGCGGGGCGACGGGTGCGGATCCGCGGCGATGCTCGGCCTCCCCAATGTGCAGGAGGGGCGACGATGGAGAAGAGCAAGAAGGAACAGGAGGGCCCGGAAGCCGTGGCCCAGTCGAAATCGGGCTGCTCCGGAACCCCGACAGCGAGTCCGACTATATGCGCCAGTGCGCCCTGCGCAAGGGCCTGGGTGTGGCCGCGTACGCCGTAGCGGTGGGGGAGTACCTGGCCACCCTGGACCGGGCCTTCTCCAGCTGCCAGCACCTGGGCGGCTCGGTGACCGACGTCATCCCGCGCGTGGACCTGGCCAACGAGATGGACAGCTTCTCCTACAATGTCGACCCTCCTCCGAACGGGGATGAAGAGGGCACGATCTACGAGATGGGTCGCTTCGCGGCCCTGCTGGCGGGCCCCATCACTGACCAGGGGCTGGGCATTCGCTTCCGCATGTTCGACCTGTTCGGCTTCACTGAAGATGAAGTGGTTCGTCCCAAGCTCACCTGGTTGAAGTACTGCATCACCGTGGGGATGGGAGCCGAGACGGAGCGCTGGGCCCGGCTCTACGGCTGCTACCAGACGGACGCTCCCGACTGGCTGGTAGCCACTCTGGCCGACCTGGCGCAGAAGCTATCCCTGGGAGAGGTCAGCGAGGACGACTACTGGTGGGTCTGCGCCATGTACGACACAGGTTTCGTCTGGCCTCGCTCCCACGGCCATTCCAGCACCGCCCTGGTGCACCACGTTGGCTTCCACTTCTTCCGCTCCGTGACCAAGGTGGGTCCCCGAACCGATTACGGTCCAGCACCGGACTCCGATGAGGGGGAGCGCTACAAGGACGAGCAGGCCATCGGAGAGCTGGCCGAGCTCATGGTGGCGGTGGTCGTCAATCCCCTGCGAGAGGCGCGCTACGACATGGCCTGGTCCATCGGGGCCATGTGCTTCCCCGCCCTGGCGCCGGATCCCATCGACGGCGACAGGTACTTCGCGGACGAGGCTCCCGAGGATCCCAAGGCGGACGTGATCCCCACCAACCCCGAGTACCAGGCGGGGTTCCTGGCGCGGCGCGTGCTCTACGCCAAGGCGCTGCCCGACGGTCCCGACATGGTGACCTGGTACACCTTCATGGCGACGATCGCGAAGGGGGACGAGATCAGGGATGATGACGAGACCTGGGGCCTGTACACGGCCACGGGCCTGCGCAACGAGGTCTACGGCGCTGTGCCGGGAGGGCAACAGACCGCCCGTATCGACGATGTCACGACCGTTGCGGAATTCTCCTACAACGACGACGCCTTCCGGCGATCCTCCTGGTACACGCTGCGGCGGGTGGCCTGGCTGCTGCAGCGCGCGGAGCGCGTCGAGTTCCTGTACCAGAACGACCATCGCTACGTGCTGCGGCTGACGGCCACCCACTCCTTCGAGGAGGAGCTGCGGCTATTTGACGCCACGGATGCGGAGGAGACGCCGTGGCGCGAGGCCAGCGAGGGCTGGTCCCCCCCCGCCTCCCAGCAAGAGCGGCCAAGCGCCAGCAGCGCCGACTCGGTGGCCCACAAGTACGCCTACGTGGCCTGGTTCGACCAGCAACCCTGTGAAGACAAGAGCCCGCATGACAGCTTCAGCTTCTGGCTGGCCGACGCCTCGGAGGGCGGCTACCAGCTGCTGCCGCTGGTGCCGGAGGTGACCTACGACATGGGCTGCGGAGACACGGACGCCAACGGCTACCCGGAATGCGAGACCGTCACCTGGGGGGACGGCTTCACGGCTGCCACGGTGCAAGAGGAGGAAAAGCTGGGAGGCTTCACCGTGCTGGAGGTGAACGTGCCGCGCGCCAGCCCCGACAACCCCGGACCCGTCTGCGTGCTCTGCAACGCCGATATGTTCAGCAGCCTGTATGGCCATTTTCCGCGGGAGTCGCCCTTCCGCAACCAGCTGGCCGAGTTGCTCCAGGAAATCCTGGCTGGACCAGACGCCCCCGATCCCGACAGGTTCCGGCTGGTCACCGAGCTCTACCGCAATATTCAAAGCACCTGGTGAGCAGCCCGCTCATTGCAGCGAAGCGCCCGTCACCAGGTAGGCCGCGCCCTGCTCGTTCCACCAGTTGGGCGCGCTGATCAGGAGATCGGCCAGGCCGTCGCCGTCCACGTCGCCAGCGCCAGAGACCGCCTCTCCTGCGTAGTTGTCCCAGAATTCGCCAGCAAACGTCACGTCAGCATCCACTACGCCAAGCGCCCCGCTCAACGGTCCGAAAAGCAGATAAGCTCCCCCTTCGTCCTCCGAGCAGGTTTCCAGCACCATGTCTCCCACCAGGACATCCCACAAGCCATCGCCGTCGACATCCCCGGCACTGCCAAGCCCAGAGACGCTGCCCTCATCGATGAGGAAGGCATCGGATGCAGAGAGCTCCCTCTCACCGCTGACAGGTCCCTGAACCAAGTACCCCACGCCGTAGGTGGATGTCCACTTGATGAAGCCTGGATCCTGAACGAGAAGGTCGGCATGACCATCCCCGTTGGTGTCTCCTGCTTCTTCGATGATGGCTCCCGCATAACCGTCTTCCTCGCCGCTGAGCCTCGCATCCGCCGCCTCCAGCCCCCACACCCCTGATACCGGGCCGTAGACTACGTACACCACCCCCCTGTCCTCCGCCAACCGCGCCGAAATGATGAAATCCGTCACGCCATCCGCGTTCATATCCCCCGTGGCCACCTCGCTGCCCGCGGCATCACCCTCCTCCTCGGCCATCAGCACAGCGTCGATGTCCTCCAGACTCGTGCTGCTGGTGGGCGCCCCGTAGAACACGCCGGCGGCACCACCAGCACGCCCGAAGCTGTCGTCGCCTGGGCTGCCAAGGATGATCCCGGAGTCCGAGCCCTCTGTGCCGAAGATGGCGATCTCCGAGGAGGTGAAGAAATCCCCGTCGGACGAGTAGATCCGATTCTCGATCAGACTCACATGACCATCCTGCGTCACCGGACCGTAGACGATGTAGGCGCCGCTGCGGCCCTCCGTGTCGTGCACGTCGTAGTAGCACAGCCCCAGGTCGCCGTAGCCGTCGCCGTCCAGGTC
>CAYVQL010000402.1:0-8340 GCA_964454135.1 uncultured Enterobacterales bacterium
CGGCGTACCAGATCTCCTGCAGGTCCTCGTCCACCTGCTCGTCGCAGTCGTTGTCCAGGCCGTCGCAGCGCTCGGCGGCGTCCGGGTGGATCTCGGCGTCGCCGTCGTCGCAGTCGCTGGCGTCCTCCACCCAGCCCGAGTCCGGCTCGCAGGCCTGCTGGGCGCTGTCGGGGTCGCCGTAGCCGTCGCCATCGCCATCGGCGTACCAGGTGCCAGGATCCTGGGCGTCCTCATCCACGCTGCCGTCGCAGTCGTTGTCCAGACCGTCGCAGATCTCGCTCGCGGCCGGGTTGATGGCCACGTCCGCGTCGTCGCAGTCCTCGGCATTCTCCACCAGGCCAGCCTCGGGGCCCTCGCAGGAGCCCAGGGCTGTGGCCTCGGGATCGCCGTAGCCATCGCCGTCGGCGTCCACGTGCCAGGTGCAGTCTTCGCCGTCGAGGGAGGCCGTGTCGCCGGGCTTTTCGTCCGTGCGGCAGGCTGTCAGGAGGAGGAGGAGGAAGGGGAAGAGGGGCGTGCGGAACATGGGCGTGAGCCTCCTTGCGCCCGGGATCGTAGCATCGGAGCAGCCCCTAGGGCGGCAGGAATCCCCCCTCATCGTCGAAGAGGCGCCGCCACTCCTGGCCCAACCAGGGATGTTCGTCCATGGCCGGGGGTATGCGGTAGAGCCAGGAGATGCCCCACTTGCCCCGGTAGTCGTTGGGCAGGGCGTAGACCGGGTCTTGCAGGGCCTCGGACAGGGGGATGAACTGGAAGCCTTCTTGCTGCAGGCTCTCGAGCGCCGGGCCCAGCTGATCGGCGTCCAGGGCCGTGTCGTGCAGCAGCAGCACGTGGGCGATGTCGCGGCCCAGGCGCGCGCGGGCCAGGGCCTGGAAGTGGTGGGTGGTGCGCAGGATGTGCCCGGCGAAGGCCTCGGCCAGCTGCGCGGCGCTCGCCTCGTCGCCTTCACTCAGGGCCTGGGCGTACAGCTGGGCCAGCTTCCACTCGTGGTTGTCGATGCTGACGGGAGCCACGGTCAGGCCGCTGGCCTCGACGGCGGCGCGCACCTGGTCGCGGATGGCGGGCGTGGGCCCGTTGAAGAGGTAGGGGTAGCGGAAGTGGACCGGGGCCAGGCCTGTCAGGGCTGTCAACGCGTCAGTGCAGCGGTACACGCCCTGCAGCCAGGTCTCGGGCGGGGTCTTGTTGAGGTTGTCGTGGGCGGCCTGGTGGTTGCCCAGCTCCATGCCCGCCTCCAGCCACCGGCGCAGGATGTCCTGGCGGCCGCGGTCGCAGTTGACGAAGCCGGTGGCGGTCACGCCGTGCTGCCGCAGCGTGGCCAGCAGGGCCTGGTTTGCCTGCAGAGGATCCCGCGGTCCCCAGCTCAGGCCGGGCAGGTCGTCGATGGTGACGGCCATGCGTGGCGCCGTCCCGGGGGGCTCGGGCAGGGGCAGGCGGGCCAGGCCCTTGCCCGAGAGCTTGCCCAGCCAGAGCGCGCCGAAGGCCTCTTCCACCGAGGTGACGGCTGAGACCCGCTCCCCCGTGGGGTCGTGGTAGCTGGCCAGCACCTGGCCCTGCTCGTCCAGGGCCAGCACCAGGCCGTAGCGCTCGGGCTGGGGCCACCAGGAGCGCGGCAGCCGAGAGAGGGCGCGGCGCGCGATGGGCCAGGGGGCCATGCGGTCGGCGATGGGTTTGCGCAGAGAGGGGATGGCTAGCCAGAACACGCCGCGGCCATTGGAGGAGATGCCGTCGGGGAAGCCGGGCAGGCCCTCGATCCAGGGCTCCAGGGTGCCGGCCTTGGGACCTTGCAGCCAGTAGCGCTGCACGCGGTAGCGCCAGGTCTCGTTGATCAGCACGAAGTCTTCGGCCAGGGACAGGGCCACGCCGTTGGCGAAGTGCAGGTCGCGGGCCAGTACCTCGACCCGCTTGGTCGCGGGGTCGTAGCGCAGCAGGCGGCCGTGGGGGCGCCCCTCCAGCAGGTCCAGCAGGTAGTCTTGGGCCTGGAAGCGGTCCGAGGCGTCGCTGAAGTAGATGCGCCCGTCGCTGGCCACGTCCACGTCGTCGCAGAGCAGGAAGGGCTGGCCCTCGGCGCGGTCGGCCAGCTGTTCGATCTCACCATGAGGCGTGACGCGCAGCAAGCCGCGGCCCGCATCGGCCACCACCAGGTTGCCCTCGTTGTCCCAGTCCAGGCCCAGGGGGCGGCCGCCCGTCTGGGCGATGGTCTCGACGATGCCGGTCTCACTCAGGCGCACGATGCGGCCGTCGGCCAGGCCGGCGTAGACCTGGCCCAGGGGATCCACGGCGATGTCCTCGGGGCCCTCGAACTCCGCTTCCCCCAGCAGTTCGACCTTGAGCAGGGCTTGGTTGGGGGCCAGCTCGCCCTGCAGGGCCTGGGCGGGATGGGGCTTCCAGGCCACGGGATCGATGGGTGCGCTGCGCAGCAGGGTGCCCAGGGCCAGCGCGGCGACCGTGGCTACCAGCAGCTGGAGGCGGAACTTCTTGTGATCCATGAGGATGTTCTTGGCCCTTTGGGCGGCGCGGCGCAAGGGCACGGGCCGCAGGCCATCTAGTGGGCTACCCTGCAAAGCGAACCCTGCAGCCGTGGATTCCGGTGATGAAAGCCTCCTCTCTCTGCCTCTCCACCCTGGCCCTGCTGCTCGGACTCGCAGCCTGCGACGACGAGCAGGAGCCCGGCGACTCCGGCCCCCAGACCCAGGACTCCGAACCCGCGGACTCCGAGCCTGGCGACTCCGAACCCCCGGACACGGGCCCGGGTGACAGCGATCCCCCTGACGAGACTGTGCTCACCAACAATCCCGACGGCTGCCCCTGCGAGGGCCTGCTGATGCCCTCGGCTGGGGAAGAAGGGCAGCTGGCGGGGATCAAGCTGATTCCCGGCCAGTGGCCTTACCGGGTCGACTCTGTGGCCTACACCCTGTCGGGCGTGGCCGACAAGAAGACGGGCATCCTCTGCCAGAGCGGGCTGGCCCACCGCATCGAGGTGTTCAAGGCCAGCTCGGCCACTCCCCCCGCCGAGCCCGAGCAGGTGACGGTGATCGACGTAGCCGAGGAGGCGGCGTCGGAGCGGCGCGTGGTGGTGGGCGCGCTGGAGAAGTCGCTGGTGCTCGAGGAGGGCGAGTACCTCTTCGTAGGCGTGGAGCTGCCGGGCGCCCATCCCGAGGTGAGCTGCCTGGTGCTATGCCAGGAGGTGGTGGAGTACCCGGACCGCAACTACTGGTCGAATGCGACCGAGGCGCCCTACGACTGGACGCAGCTGTCGACCTGGGGCATCCCCGGCAATATCGCGCTGGAGGCCAGCGGCGGGCCGTCCTAGCGGCGCGGGACGGCTGAGGCCTCAGAAGCTGAGCTCGACCTCCAGCGCCCCCGTCTCCTGCGGGATGAAGCTGACGCGCAGCACCTCGCCCTCGCTCTCCCAGGCCTCGTCCTCCACGGCCGCACCGCTGAACTGCACATCGGAGACGCTCTGCCCGCTGGGCACGTAGAAGGCCATCTCGTAGGTGAAGGGGGCTTTCTCGGTGGGCACGGCTGTGGTCATGTCCAGGCTCAGGGTCTGGCTGCCCTCGTCCCATGTCACCGCGCCCAGCACGGTGGCGCCCATGGTGATGTTGCGGTTCCAGCCCAGGAACTGGGGCGCGCCCGTGGGCTGGCGCAGGGCCACCACGCGCCCCGTGTGGGAAGGCACGTCCAGGTCCAGCTGGCTGGAGACCGTGCCCAGGTAGCTGCCGGTCCAGAATTCGTAGGCCAGCCACTGGCCGTCCAGGCCCAGCGCCGCCAGGTCCACGCTGTGCTGGCGATCGCTGCCGTCGTCCTTCAGCTCGCTGTAGGGGTTGGTGGTCTGGTCCACGTTGAAGCCCCAGTTGAAGAGGCCCAGCAGGTGGTATGGCTCGTCGAAGCCGTCCAGCGGCGCATCCACCGGCATGTGCCAGATCTCGGGGTACTCGGTTGTGAAGACGTCCAGGGGGCGGGCGGCCACGCCGTAGATGGGCAGGATGGCGCGGATGGTGTTGATGGCGTCTGCGTCCAGGTCCACCAGGCGGTCGCCCAGCTTCACGATGCCGCCCGAGAGCGCCACGTAGGTGCAGAAGGCCTGGGATTCGTCCAGCGTCAGTCGCGGCCAGGACTTGTCGTGGGTGTTGGAGCGGAAGAAGATGAGGTCCGGGTGGTTGATCCAGACGCGGTCCTGCAGATACCAGCGCCGGCCCGAGGTGCGCATGATGGGCTTGAGGCCCTGCTGCTCCAGGTGGTCGTCGCTGTCCTGGTCGGGCTCCCACTCCCACAGGGGCATGCTGTCCAGGGTCAGACGGCCGGCGTCGATGATGTCGTAGTTGGTGCCCAGGTTGCCCACAAGCATGAAGAAGGCGTCCTCGCCCAGGCCCTCGTCGATCACCTTCATGGCCCCGCGCCAGGCCTCCTCGCGGGTGGCGTCGGCCTGGTAGAAGCCAGTGCCGAACAGGGCGTGGTAGCCGAAGTCCAGCTTGAGCCACTCGAAGCCCCAGTCGTTGCGGAAGGTGTCGGTCAGCTCGGCCAGCCAGTCCAGCACCTCGGGATGGGTCAGATCGAGCACCTCGTACTCGCCGCCGATCACCTGGCCCAGCATGGTCTCGTCGGCGAACCAGTCGGGGTGGTCCTGGTAGAGCTCCGAGTCATCGTGGGCGGTGAAGGGGGCGATCCATAGCCCTGGGCGCAGGCCTGCGGCGCGGATCTGCTCGGTCAGCCAGGCTGGGCCCTTGGGGAAGCGCTCCTTGTTCCAGGTCCAGTCGCCGTAGGCGGGCTCGTAGCCGTCATCCAGCTGGAACCAGTCCATGCCCCAGTCGCGCAGCTCGGTGGCCATGATGTCCAGGTTCTCCAGCGCCATCTCCTGGTTGATGTCGGTGCCGTAGCCCCCGGTGCTGCCCGATCCGGCCCAGGAGTTCCAGCCGTTGGCCACGCGCCGGCCCTCGGCGCGCCGGTGCCAAGGCGTGATGTCCAGCCAGTCCGCCACGGCCTGGGCGTAGTCTTCCAGGCCCTGCAGGGCATCCACGGGGGTGGGGTGCACGTAGTAGAGCTCGGAGCTGAAAGAGGCGCCTGGCTCCAGGGGCTTGCACTCGGGCTCCCAGGCCGCCTCGGCCGAGAAGTAGGAGAAGCCCGTGCGCCCGTCGGGGGCGCTCTGGGCGTCGCTTTCGTCGTAGGAGAGGTTGATGACAGGCATGGAGGACTCGAAGCTCAAGCCCCCGGCCACCCAGGCGGCGTCGCTGTCGAGATCGGCCACGGCGTGGTTCCAGCTGGCGGCGGAGTGCCCCTGGTAGTCGCCGGGTGCGATGGAGCCGAAGCCCGAGGCCTCCACGTCGCCGGGGAGCACCTCGGCGGTCATGTCCAGGGCGGCGTATTGACCGTTTTCGAGGATGCGGTGGGTGGAGGGGTGGTCTCCGAGAAACAGACCACCCTCTTCGTCGCCGTCCACGCGCAGGGCGGAGGCCTTGCACAGGGTCAGGGTCTCCTCGCCGGGGTTGGACGCGGTCAGTCGGAAGCTGTAGGCCCCGGTCTGGTAGGCGGAGATGGTCCAGATCAGGGCCGGCTCCCCCTCCGCGCCGAGGCGGGTCAAGCTGAGGCGCTGGGCGTCCCCCAGGGCGTCGCTCTCGCTGGCCTGGACCACGATGTGCTGGCCCTCATCCAAGGTGCTCAGCTGCCGCCCCGTGTCGTCCGCGGCGTCGAGCATCAGGGCGGCGTGGGCGCCCAGCAGGATCGCAGCGCCGTCCATGTCGTACAGGTCGAACCAGCCCTCCTCGCGCAGCTCCAGCTGCGAACCGGGAGCCTCCAGCAGGAAGGCAGCGCTGGCGCTGTCCCCTTGGTCCTGGCAGGCGCAGGACAGGAGGAGGAGGCAGGAGAGGAGGGGGCGGAGCATGGCGATCTCCTTTGCAACAGGTGCATTCCCGCAGAGGTCGAGCATAGCGCATCGCGTTGCAGGGGGCTTCGCCTGCAAAGGCCGCTTGTGGTAGCATCCGCGTCATGAAGAGTTCCCGCTTTCTCCTGTTGTCGGCGCTGGTCTTGGCCGGCGCCTCCGCTGCGCGGGCCGCCTGCCCGGCAGACCTGAACACCATCCGTCAAGACATCGGCCAGGTGCGCATGGCCTGGGCCATGGGGGAGATGGAGGACTTCCTGGTGCATATGGATGCGCTGTCGATGGATCTGGCCTGCCTCAACAAGCTGGTCACGCCAGACGATGCCCTGCAGCTGCACGTGGTGCACGCATTGGAGGCCTGGATGGCCCGAGACGAGGCGCGCGTGGCTTCCGCCTTGCGAGGGGCCTTGGCCGTGGATCCGAGCTTTGAGATGGGCATCGACATTGCGGAAGAGGGCGGCGGCTTTGCGTCCCTCTTCATGCGTGTGCGTGACGATGGTACGGGCCTGCACGCCCCTATTGAAAGGAAGTTGATCGTAGACGGCTTCGGAGGCATCAAGGCCGTTCCCATGGAGCGCAACGCCGTGGTGCAGGTCGTGGACGGTGGTAAGCTTCAGAGCACCTGGTACGTGGGCCCCGATGGCGCACCTTCGGCGCTCTACGGCACTCCTCCATACGGCTGGCATGACGAAGGTACGCTGTTGGTCCCGGTCAGCCGCGAGGTCGCGGTGCTGCGCGCGCTGGTCAAGCTGTGCGACCAGCGCTTGAAGGCGCCCAGGATAGCCGAGCTGCTGAACGCGAACGACGCCGAGCACGGCAACGAGCCCTGGACGGTCGAAGAAGTGAAGAAGCAGATTGCGGCCCAGAAGGCCGGAGAGCTGCCGCGGTACAAGAAGAAGCGGAAGAAGAGAAAGGACTAGGCCCGCCCGCGGCTCTCGCCCCGGACCAGGGCACCGGCGGCCAGGTGCGCCACGCGCAGGGGCTCGGGCAGGTTCCCATGGACGGCGAAGCGCTCCAAGGCCTGCTGCGCCTGGTTCATGTTCAGCCCCGCGCGCTGCACCCAGACCGGGCCGCAGGGCTCCATGGGGCCTGCCTTGCGGATCAGGCCCCACTTGCGGCGGCCGCCGGGCACGCGCTCCAGCAGGGCGTGGCGGACGGCCTGCATGTCGGGCTGACGCCGCGCCACCACCAGCACGGGCAGATCCAGGGCCCGAGCCAGGCCAGGCACGTCCAGCACGTTGAAGCCCGCCAGGGCGATGCCCTGCAGAAAGACCAGCTGCACCTGCTCGGCGAAGCGGCTGCCCTGGATCAGCGCCCGGAGCGCGCGGGTGGCGTTGGCGCCATCGCGGCGCACCTTGCCCCGCAGCAGGCCGTCCACGCGCGCGCCGGTGCAGATGACCCCCACTACGGGCACGTCGCCCCGGTGAGCGCGTGCGAAGGGCGCGTCGTCGAAGCCGATGGCGCGGGAGAAGGGGCGCGTCATGGCGGGGATCTAATGCACGAGACCGGACCGCGGGGATAGACTTGGGCCGGAACCAGTGCTTTCGCGGAGCGAGCCCATGAATCAGGATCAGGAGCAGGCCTGCGCGCTGGTGCGCGAGGCACAGCGCATCGCCGCCTTCACGGGCGCCGGCATCTCGGCCGAGAGCGGCATCGCCACCTTCCGCGACAGCGACGACGCCCTGTGGCGCAAGTACGATCCCAGCGTGATCGCCGATATCAGCAACTTCCGTCGCGATCCGACGCTCTACTGGGAGTTCTTCAAAGAGGCGCGCTACCCCATGATGTCGCCGGCCCAGCCCAACGCCGGGCATCGGGCCCTGGCGGCTCTTGAAGAATGCGGTCGGCTGCGTTGGCTGATCACCCAGAACATCGACGGCCTGCACCAGGCCGCCGGTTCGCAGGAGGTGATCGAGCTGCACGGCAACACGCGGCGCATCCTCTGCCTGGACTGCGGCTGCCAGCACACCTGGGGCGAGGTCTACCAGGTGGTGCAGGACGAGCCCATCCCCACCTGCAAGGCCTGCGGCGGCGCGCTCAAGCCCGACGTGGTCTTCTTCGGCGAGGCCCTGCCCGGCCTGGCGCTGGCCCACGCCCAGCGGGCCACCGAGCGCTGCGACCTGATGATCTCCATCGGTAGCTCCCTGGTGGTCTACCCGGCCGCCCTGCTGCCCCAGCACGCCAAGGCGCAGGGGGCTCGGCTGATCATCGTCAACATGACCCCTACGCCCCTGGATGGCCTGGCCGACGTGGTGCTCCGTGCCCCCGCCGGAGAGGTGTTGCCGGTCTTGGCACGCGCCGCAGGCGCCGAGATCGAGACATCGGAGTTGTGACTGGACTGAACAGCAACGCTTTGCCTGCCGACAGCTAGGGGAGCTCCGCAGAGCTGTTTCAGGGCTGCTCTCGCAGCCCTGCGCCGCTCACCAAGCGGCGAAGATGGGGGGGAGAGGCGGTGTCCGCCTCGGATA